>JBFMBB010000081.1:0-12303 GCA_040755435.1 Pseudomonadota bacterium
GGGGATGGGGAGAGGGGTGTTGGAGGCGATACCGTCGCCCCTCTCTCCCTCACCCTCTCCCCCACTTTCGTGGGGGAGAGGGAATCTCCAACTTTGCGAACGGCGGAACCAGGACACGAGCGTCTGATCAATCACATGGCCACTCAACCCGGGAATCTCATGCAACCCCTGTCGCGCGACGCGGACGGCGCGCTGGCGCTGCAGCAGATCCTCGACCACGCCACCGCCGTGGTGTACGTCAAGGATCGCGACGGCCGCTACCTGTTCGTCAACCGCCTCTACCTCGACCTGTTCCGCCTCGACCCAGCCGGGGTGCTCGGCCACACCGACGCCGAGATCTTTCCGCCGGCGACCGCCGCCAGCCTGCAGCACAATGACATGCTGGTGTTCGAGCGCAACGCCCCGGTCGAGATCGAGGAGCAGGTGCCGCAGGCGGACGGCACGCACACCTATCTCTCGCTCAAGTTCCCGCTGCGCAACGCGCATGGCGAGGCCTATGCGGTGTGCGGCATCTCCAGCGACATCACCGCGCGCAAGCGCACCGAGGAAGTGCTGCGCCAAGCCGCGCTCGGCGTCTCCGCCGCCGCCGGCGGCGACATCTTCGCGGCATTGGTGGGCTATTGCGCCAACGCACTCGGCGTGGACTACGCCTACATCGCGCTGCCGCGCACGGACAATCCCGCACGCCTGCGCACCATCGCGCTGCACGCGCAGGGGCGCGTCGCGGCCGACATCGAGTACGACATCGCCGGCACGCCCTGCGCCCACGTGGTCGGCCAGCAGTTCCGTTTCCACCCGCGCGACATCCGACGCCTGTTCCCCGGCGACAACATGCTGTCGCGCCTGCAGGTCGAGAGCTACGCCGCCTACCCGCTGGCCGATTCGCAGGGACGCGCGCTCGGGCTGATCGGCGTGATGCACCGTCAGCCGATCGCGAACGCGCAGCTGGCGGAGTCCATGCTCAAGATCTTTGCTGCGCGCGTCTCGGCCGAACTCGAGCGCAAGCACAACGAGGAAACGCTGCGCGCCCGCGAGGAGCAGTACCACACCATTTTCAACGGCTCGGTGGACGGGCTGGCGCTGTGCACCGCCGACGGGCGCATTGCCGACGCCAACCCGGCGTTCTGCCGCCTGCACGGCTACACGCGCGAGGAGCTGCTGGCGGCGGAGTCGTTCCAGTTCGTGCACCCGGACAGCCAGATGCGCTGCTGGGCCTTCTTCGAAGCCGCGAGTTCCGGCAAGAGCCTGAGCTCGCAGGCCAAAGCGCAACGCAAGGACGGGAGCTTCTTCGATGCCGAGGTCCACGGCGTGCCGGTGCAGTACGGCAACGAGCCGCACCTGCTGCTGATCATGCGCGACATTTCCGAGCGCACCCGCCTCGAGGCGCAGCTGCGCCAGGCGCAGAAGATGGAGGCCATCGGCCACCTCACCGGCGGCATCGCGCACGACTTCAACAACATCCTCACCGCCATCATGGGCTATGTCGCCATGGCGCAGGAGCGCGTCGCCCCGCAGGGCGACGAGAAACTCGACAAGTATCTCGAGCGCGCGCTGCGCTCGGGTCGCCAGGCGCGCGACCTGATCCAGCAGATGCTGACCTTCTCGCGCGGCCAGCGCGGCGAACCGCGCGCATTGCAACTGGCGCCGCTGGTGAAGGAATCGGTCAAACTGATGCGCTCCACCCTGCCCTCCAGCATCGAGTTCGTCACCGATCTCGATTCCGGCCTGCCGCCGGTACTGCTCGACCCGGTACAACTGGAACAGGTGCTGATGAACCTGTGCATCAACGCGCGCGACGCCATGCAGGGTACGGGCACGTTGCACATCGCGTTGAAACAGACCGTACACGGCGACGGCGTGTGCACCTCCTGCCACCAGCCGGTAAAGGGGGACCATGTCGAGCTGGCGGTGCGTGACACCGGCTGCGGCATCGCGCCGGGAATCATGGAGCGCATGTTCGAGCCGTTCTTCAGCACCAAGGACGTCGGCAAGGGCAGCGGCATGGGGCTCTCCACCGTGCACGGCATCGTGCACGAGCATGGCGGGCATATCATCGTCGAGACCAAACCCGGCCAGGGCGCGAGTTTTCGCGTGCTGTTCCGGCCGATGACGCACGCCGAAGGCGCGGGTGGTGCCGGGGAAACGAAACCGGCCAACGATACCGTCGCGGTGCGCCAGCTGCGCGGGTGCGTGCTGGTGGTGGACGACGAACCCGCGGTCGGCGAGTTCATGGGCGAGCTGCTGGAGAGCTGGGGCCTCGACGTCACCGTGAAGCCCAACGGTCTCGAGGCCGAGGCCCTGTTCGCGCAGGACCCGCAAGCCTTCGATCTGGTCGTCACCGACCAGACCATGCCGAAAATGACCGGCACCGAACTCACGCAACGCCTCCTGGCGCGGCGCCCGGGGCTGCCGGTGATTCTCTACACCGGCTACACCGAGCGCCTGACCGAGGAACAGACGCGCCGCGCCGGCATCCGTGCGCTGGTGACCAAGCCGGTGGATATCGCGGCGTTCTTCAGCCTGGTGCGCGATATTATGATGTAGGGCGCGCCTCGCGCGCCGATCAACCTGAACATGGCGCGTGGTACGCGCCCTACGGAGCTGCCCCCGCCTGCCGGAAACCAAAGCCGTCATTCCCGCGGAGGCGGGAATCCAGTCTGTGCATGGCGGGGCGAGCACAGCGAGCCCCGGCAAATCCTTGGATTTCGATGGCGCCGACACGCGGCCAAAACCTCATGACGGCGGGATGGTCTAACCCGGTATCTTTATGACGGACTTGCAGTAGAATCCGCGCCCAGCGGAACCCATTTCAACAGGAGAGAACCATGGCACTCAGCACCATTCAGATCGCCGCGATCGCCTCGGCCGCGATCGCCGTCGGCGGCGTCACCGCGGTCAAGACCGGCGTCGTCCCCAACCCGTTCCAGACAACCCAGCAGGAAGAAACGAAAGCGGATGCGGCCAAAGCACCCGCCGCCAAGGCCAAGGTGGCCAAGGCCAAGCCCGCCGTGTGTCATGAATGCGGCACGGTCGCATCCATCGAGAGCTTCACCGAGAAGGGGCAGGCCAGCGGCGGCGGCGCGGTCGCGGGCGGCGTGGTCGGCGCCATCATCGGGCACCAGATCGGCAGCGGCCGCGGCAAGGACCTCGCCACCGTGGCGGGCGCCGTCGGCGGCGCCATCGCCGGACACGAGATCGAGAAGAACGTGAAGAAGGTCACGCGCTACCGCATCACCCTCGCCATGGACGACGGCACGACCCAGGTCGTCACCCTCGACGCCGCCAACAACGTGGCCGTGGGCGACAAGGTCAAGATCGTGGACGGGACGCTGGTACGCAACTGACGTGCTTCCTCCCCTCCCCTTGCGGGAGGGGATTGAGGGAAGGGGACTTCAAAAAAAAGACCCCGGCTCGCGCCGGGGTCTTTTTTTTGCATATTCGTGGCCTGTCACCAGTTCATGGTTTTTTTGGCCCGTCTTCCGCCACCGCCACCGGCAATGCCGCGCTACTTTTCCCGGCCTGATCGGCGGCGCTGGAACTGGCGATGGCCATGCCGGCCGGATTGCCGATGACGACATCCATCGCGTGCGCGGCTTCCGCTTTCGCTTCCACCTGCATGGCCGCTTCGCCGGCGCCGGACATACCGGGAATCACGCGGGGGATCAAGCCGCTGATCAGCCCGACGGCGACAAGCCCGCAAACGATCAGGGACAGCGAGATAATGGTGTAAAGAGGCGATTGCGGTGCGGAAGACATGTGAATTTCATCCAGATAAACGGGATTTGCCGGTCGATCCCTGTACCAACAAGATAACGCCATTGCGCGTTAACCGTATCTCCCATTTGTCGGAGACCCGATGCGCCCGGTCGGATTAAGGCTCATGTAGGTTGGGGTGAGCGCAGCGAACCCCAACGCACGTTTAAACATTTTCTCGTTGTTTTTTGTTGGGGTTCATTTCATTCACCCCAACCTACATGGTCCTTTTCAGTTCGGGTAGGGCGCAACAGGCGGAGCCGTATTGCACCGGATGAAGGCTACATGCGGCAGAATACGCTGTCGCTATTCCGCCCTACGAAATCTTTGTGCTCCGCTCACACATGCCGTCATTCCGGCGAAAGTCGGAATTCGGTTAGTAAATTTCCCCTCTCCCCTTCGGGGAGAGGGGAAATTTATGGCGCATACTGCGCCACACCATTCCCGAACGACCAGTTTTCCTTTTTGACTTCGACCAGGCTGATGAACACGTCCTGCGGCTTGAGGCCAACGGCGTGCTGCAAACCCTCCGCAATGGCCTGGTACAGCGCCTTCTTCAGCTCCACCGTGCGGCCCTCGTTCAGCGTGATCTGGATCACCACCAGATCGTCGGTGTGCGGGATATCCAGGTACACCGGCGCATACAGGAAATTTCCTTTCGAATGTTCGTGAATCACCTGAAACCGGTCCTGCGGCGGGCAGTTGATCGTCTCCACCATCGCCTGATGCACGACGTCACCGATCTTGCGCCGGTAATCGGCGCTCTTGCCTTCCATCAGGGAAATTCGGACGAGGGGCATGGGATCTCCGATAAATAGAATACTTAATTCATGGTTGGCTTTTTATTCCCGAATCACCGCCAGCTTGTCCACTCCCGACAGCGGTAACCACACTTCACCGGGCCTTCCGAGAATCTGACGCACGGCGCTGCCGCGGCTGAGCAATGGAATTACTTTGAACTTCTCGGTTTTGGGATCGAAGCGCACGATGGCGTTGGCGCCGAAATCGGAGAGCCACACGACGTCGCGGCTGTCCACGTACACTGCGTAGGTTTTCGGGTCGTCGCCGGGGAGTTTCCACTCGCGCCATTTATTCGTCATCGGGTCGTACACCGAAACCTGGCCGGAGTTCCATTCGCTGACCCAGATGCGGCTTTTGGAATCGGCCCACACGCGCCGCGCACCCTGTTTGGGCGTGGGCGGTTCGATGACCGAGGCCTGGCCGGTTTTGGTATCGATGCGCGCGATGTGCGAGCCGGCGAGCGAGGCGTAGTACACGCCGCCGTCGGGCGCGGTGCAGATGCCGTACGGCCCGCGTCCGCGCGGCGCGTCGAACACCTCGGCCTTGCCGGTTTTGGGATCGACCCGGCCGTAATAGCCGCTCTGGCCGGTAAACCACAGGATGCCGTGCTTGTCGAAGGTCGCGGTGTTGAGGTTGGCGTAGGGCGTGCCCTTGGGCAACGGGAAGACTTCCACCTTCCCGGTCTTCGGGTCCACGCGCACGATGGCGTTCTGGCCGCTGTCGGTGATCCAGGGCGCGCCGTCGGGCCCGACGATCACGCCATGCGGGGCGGAATCCTTGCCGAGCGGGATGTGCCGGGTTTTGCCCGTGATGGGATCGAGCCAGCCGAGCTCGCCCGAGCGTTGCGCGGTGTACCACACACCACCGTCGCGCGCCGTCGCAACGTCGTGCGGGTGCGAGCCGCGCGGCACCATGTATTCCCTGAGGATCGGTTCGGCGGCGTGTACTGGCGCTACACAAGCCAGCGCGGCCGCCGAAAACGCCAGCAGGAAACTTCTCCTCACGTTCTTCTCCCTGGTGTTATATGGGGAGATATTACGCCTGCTCAGAGATTGGACAAATGGGGTTCGTTGGCAATGGCTGGGGGACGCCACCCTCTCCCCATCCCCTCTCCCTGAAAGGGAGAGGGTAATATGCTTGGCGCGTGCTACGCGCCCTACGATTACTACATTCAGGCTGAAACTCCCGCCATTCCCCGCTCGGCTTGGCGTCCGGTTGCCGGGGCCGCGGCAAGCTCGGCGATCAATTCCTTCTGGCGTTCTTCCAGCATCCGGCACAGGCGGTCGTAGTCGGCGCCCACGGCTTCGAACATGCCGCGCACGGAAAAACCGAAACCGTGAAACACCTCGGTCAGCGCCTCGATGCGCGCCGGCAGGTGTGCCAGGAATTCCTCACGCTCGCTTTCGGAAAGCCGCGCCAGTTCCTGCTTCAGGCGCGACACGCCGAAGTCGACGTGATCGATTTCGTCGGTGAGCGGAACGCGCAGCGATTCGCGCGTGCCGGGATCGGCCAGCGGCACGATGCGCTCCACCGCCTCGCTGCCGAGCGCCTCGACGCAGATATAGAGATCGGCGAGAAAATCGATCCACGGGAGCGAGCGGAAATGTTCACGAATCAGTTGCTCCTGTTCGGGCGTGATGACGGGCGCCGGATGCGTGCCGAAATCGCGCATCCACTGGCGCTGGATGGAAACGTGACGGCTCTCGTCGCCGACCTGCTTGGCCAGCGACAACTCGGCGTCCTCGTCCGGCGCCTGCGGCAGGCGCTCGGCGCAGATTTCCATGATGAGACGGTCCACCTGGGTGTAGAGCATGAGCAGCTGGCCCATGGACTGGCGATACGCGGAATCGGGGGAAACGGGCTCCATATTCATTTGGTGTCTCCATGTCAGATGAAGGGCGGGAGTCCGGCGTCTTGTGGAGGAGCCGGTACGGAAAACTCTGACCCGGGGATGGCGCGGCGGGTTCCGCGCCGTTCGTCAGCCGGCGGCGGCGCGTTGCAGGCTCTGTTCGAGCCGCGCGGTATCGATGGGAAACGCCAGGGTTTCGTGCACCGGGTACTGGCTGGTGAGCCGCGCGAGCTGGTGCGCATGCTCTTTCTCGTAAAAAACAATCACCCTGGTTTTCGGCGTGCGCTGCACTGCGGCCAGCAGCGATTCCAGGCTGCTGGTGCGGTCGCGGAAATCCGACTGGTAATTGAATTCGGCGACGATCACGTCCGGGACGAGCTTTTTCAGCAGCCCCAGCGCCTTGCGCACCGATGCCGCCGATTCCACCTCGTACCCGGCCTCGCGGTAGATCGGCTTGAAGTCGGGGTAACCGCCGAGTTCGATGATGGACAGCAGCAGGCGCTTGGGGGGATGGGGCTGGTTCATGCGGGGCTCCGGCCCGCATCTTCTCCGCATCGCCCGGCTTTGGCAACGGCGACGCCGCAAAACCCGCGCAGCCGGGGATAAATCCGGGGTGTCATTCTGGCAGCGCCGTCCGGCGGCGGCTGACGCCCGTCCCTGGCCTGCCTCTTTATTACTCAGCGGTTTTGCCTGTAGAATCCGCGCTGCAGGAGAGTTGTCGCCAGGCCCGCAGAACAATAAAAAACTCCGCTTTTGCCGCTGTAACCAAGCTTGGGTGTCAAAGCACGGCACTTTTGCGGCCGGATTCGTCCGGCTGGCAAGGACTTTTTGGCGACACGGCGCCGTCTTGCCCATTGGCGGACTGGCGTCAGCCGGGTCTCCGGTCAGAACAAAAACAGAACCACAGGGGTACGAATCTTGCTTGGAATGAAAGGAACGCGACCGTCCGGGGCCTGCCCGGAACCTCACGTCGCGCCGGAGTTATTGCCGTGAACACGTCGAAGATGCGCCCGCCGACGGAACCGGATTTCCACCTCGCCTTGCTGCGCGCCTATATCGACAGCGCGAACGACGGCATTTTCGTCGTGTGCGACGAAATGAAATTCCACGTGGCCAACCGCCTGCTCGCCCGATGGCTGGGGGAAACGGAGAAATCCCTGACGGCGCACAAGCAGCGCATACCCATTACCCGTTTCTTCGGCGACGAGGAAAGCCGGGATCTTTTCAGGGAAAACTTCCAGGAAGCGCTGGCGGGCAAACCGGCGCGCTTCGAGTGCCACCTCGAGCCCAAACTCGGCGAACCGCGCTGGGTGGAAATCAGCCTGAGCAAGGTCGATCTCGAGGCCGGCGATCTCGTCATCGGCGTGGTGCGCGACATCACCGAGCGCCGCGCTCTGCTGGCCGAGGCGCATCACCACGCGCGCCACGACGATCTCACCGGCCTGTTCAACCGGCGCGAATTCGAGCGGCGGCTGAAGGATCTGTTCCAAACCGCGAAATCCGAGAACGCCCGGCACGTACTTCTGTACGTGGACCTGGACCAGTTCAAGATCGTCAACGACAGCTGCGGTCACATGGCGGGCGACGAACTGCTGCGCCAGATCGCCGCGCGCACACAGCAGGAGGTGCGCAAGAACGATACTTTCGCGCGCCTCGGCGGCGACGAATTCGGCGTGCTGCTGGAAAACTGCGAGATGGAGCAGGCGCTGGAGATCGCAGAGAAACTGCGGGACAGCATCGCCGGTTTTCGTTTCCGGTGGAATGACCGGGTATTCGACGTCAGCGCCAGCATCGGCGTCTGCGCCATCACCCAGGCCAGCGCAAGCCCCCTCGACGTTCTCGGCAACGCCGACGCCGCCTGTTACATCGCCAAGAACAAGGGGCGCAACCGCGTGCAGCTGTTCGGCGGAAAATAATAAAAGCGGCGGTCCGCAAACGAGAACCCCGCCGAAGCGGGGTCTCTGCGGATCGATCTGATCTTGAAACGGCCTCAGTGGCGCTTGCGCCGCGACAGCCCGAACAATCCGAGCAGCCCGGACCCGAACAGCCACACGGCGGCCGGAACCGGAACGGGCGTCACATCGAAATTGCTGGTGAACGACACGCTGTCGCCGCTCGTCAACGAAAAACTGATCAGGATGCCGATGCTGGTATCGATGGATTCGGGCGCCGCCTCACGCACGGGAAATCCGAAATAGGTGCTCGAAGAAGTCGTCGCAAACGGGATCGCGAAACTGGTCACCGGATCCCACAGGGTGCGCGCGACATTTCCGTCGATCGTGCCCTGATAAATCGATGCCCCGGAGGTTGCCAGCGTCGCGCCACCACCGTTGTTGTCGGTCAGGCTGAAGCCGATCGAGCCTTGCATCGCCCCGACCGGGATGGCGGGCACAACACCCATCGTGGTTCCCAGAATATAGGTCTGGGTCGAGGCGGTATTGTTCGTGATGGTGAAGTTGTTGGTCACGAACGGATCGCTGTCCATGGTCAGCGTCCAGCCTTCCACGTCGAGACCGCGCGCCGCTTCCCACTCATTGACGCTGACGCCGCTGGCATTGTCCAGAGCTTCCACGCTTGTCCACTCCACCACGGTGCCATCGACAATCTGGTAACTGCCGTTCCAGCATGATGTGCCGGAACAGACCTGGAGCGTGACGGGTGCCGCCGAAACCATGGCGCTGCCCAATAACAATGCGCCGAACGACGCGCCCGACAACATGGCTGAAAGCTGCATTTCCCTGCTCCTGCAAATCATCCTGTGTGATTCGGTTGCTTATTCACAATTCAGCGCATGCCGGAACTCTCGCTATCCAGCTGCGAACATGCCTTATCTAAGGCATGTTCTATACCAAGCTCATAACATATTGATCTGTCATATTTTGCAACAGAGACCCGAATCAAATTGTCAAATTCTTCGACAAGCCGGCATTTTATGGCGCCAATACTGCAAAATTAATTTTGGAGAGCCGGGAATATTGGATGGATTGTCAAATTCTTCGACAGACATATGTTTAAATGCCGCCAAAAATGCTGCGCTATGGATAACTGGACGACGTCGGCGATCTGATCTGCGCTTGGCGCGTCTTGTAGCAACGGCCGTCCATGGGTCATCCGGCCAGGGGCGAAGCGGAGTGGTCGCCGGTGCACCTAACGTGCATCGGCGCCGCTGAGTGCCCGGCCATGGGTGAGCCGCGAAAGCGGCGAACGCCCGGCCAGGGATGGCCGGGCTGGACTTCGAGCGAAGCATGGAATGCGTAGCGAGAAGCCGGGCTGGGGTCACTCGTAGCCATTGCGTTACGCCATGGATGGCAGGGCGACGTCAACGATCTGATCTCCGTTTGGCGCGCCGTGTGGCAACGGCTGTCCATGGGTCGTCCGGCCAGGGATGCTTCGGATACCGCCCCTTCAATTCCTTTTTTACCTCCGGATAGGTGCGCTCCCAGAAACCGTGCAGGTCCTGCGTGACCTGGATCGGGCGTTGCGCCGGCGACAGCAGGTGCAGTGTCACCGGCACCCTGCCCCAGGCCACGCGCGGCGTGTCCGCCAGGCCGAACATCTCCTGCAATTTCACCCGGAGCACCGGGGATTCGCCCGGAATGTACTCCAGCCGCAGGCGTGAGCCGCTCGGCACCTCGAGATGTGTCGGCGCGCCCTCTTCCAGCCGCCGGCCCAGGTCCCAGTCCAGCCGTGATTTGAGAATGCTCAGCAGATCCAGCCGCGCCAGGTGATCGCGCCGCGACATGCCGTCGAGATACGGTCCGAGCCATTCCGCAAACGTTTCGCCCAACGTCGCATCCGACACGTCCGGCCAGTTCTCGTCCGGCAGCCATTGTCGCAGCGACAGCACCCGCGTCTGCCACTCGCGCGCCTCGCGCGTCCACGGCAGCGCCTCGATCCCGAGCCGGCGGATGCCTTCGAGCATGGCGGCACGGATTTTTTCCGGGTCAGGTTTGGCCAGCGGCTTGCTGTCCAGCACCAGCGCGCCGAAGCGCTCCTCGCGCCGCGCGACGACTATTTGTTGTTGCGCGTCCCAGCGCACCACTTCTTCCATGCGGATATGCGCGAAGTGATACTTGCGCAAGGCATCCGGGTCCAGCGGCGCCGCGGAATAAATCAGGCCTTCCGTTTCTCCGGCATCGAGACTGGCAGCAACAATACAAGGCTGGCGCAGGCGCATTTCCGACTCATGCAGGCGCGCGCCGCGGCCGGAGGCCAGCAGATAGCGGGCGTCGCCCGGCGCGCGCGCGAGCCCGACGCGGTCGGGATAGGCCAGCGCCAGCAACAGGCCGGTTAGTTTCACGTCCACGGCAGACGCGGTTTTGGTGGATGACAACAGCCGCTGGAATTGCTGCGCCGCCTGGTTGACGCGCGCGCAGCCGTTGGCGTCGGCCTGATGCGACTGCGCGCCGGCGCGCCCCTGCTTGCGGAACGCCTGCAACGCCTCGACGCGCTGCGCGAAATCGGCCGAACGGCGCGCCTCGCCGGTGAGTATGTCACGCTCCGACAACAGTGCCGCGATGTCGCAGGCCAGCATTTCCTGGCCGAGCTGCTGCGCGCTGAACAGCATGTGCGACAGGCGCGGATGCAGGGGCAGGCGCGCCATGGCGCGTCCGGTGTCGGTGACGCGTCCTTCGGCGTCGACCGCGTCGAGCTCGGCCAGCAATTCGCGCGCCTGATTGAACGCGACCTCGGGCGGCGGATCGAGCCAGCTGAGCGAGCGCGCATCGCGCACGCCCCGGGCGGCCAATTCGAGCGCCAGCGGCGCGAGATCCGCGCCGCGAATCTCCGGCAGCGACTGCGGCACCAGGCCGCGTTGCGTGGTCTCGCTCCACAGCCGGTAACACGCGCCGGGCGCGAGCCGGCCGGCGCGGCCGGCGCGCTGCTCGCTCGAGGCACGCGAGATGCGCACCGTGGTCAGGCGCGACAGCCCGGAGCCCGGGTCGAACTGCGGCACGCGCGCGAAGCCGCCGTCCACCACCACGCGCACGCCCTCGATGGTCAGGCTGGTCTCGGCGATGGGCGTGGCCAGCACGATCTTGCGCCGGCCGCCGCCGGGCCGGATGGCGCGGTCCTGCGCCTCCCATGGCAGGTCGCCGTAGAGCGGGAATAATTCCGCGCCGGTGCCGATCCGGGCCTGCAACAGCTCCTGCGCGCGGCGGATCTCCCACGCGCCGGGAAGGAATACGAGCACGTCACCCTCGTGTTTTTCCAGTGCGTTCACGACGCTGTCGCACACGGCCTGCGGCAGCGGACCCTCGGGATCGCGCGGCAGATAATGGATGTCGACCGGATAACTGCGGCCCTGGCTGGTGACGATGGGCGCGTCGTTCAGGAGCTTCGACACCGCCGCGCCGTCGAGCGTGGCCGACATCACCAGGATTTTGAGGTCCTCGCGCAACGCCTTCTGGCTGTCGAGGCACAGCGCCAGCGCCAGGTCGGCGTGCAGGTGGCGCTCGTGGAATTCGTCGAAGATGACCAGCCCGACGTTCTTCAGATCCGGATCGGTTTGCAGGCGGCGCGTGAGAATGCCCTCGGTCAGCACCTCGATGCGGGTCTGCGCCGAGACCTTGGTTTCGAAGCGGATGCGATAACCGACGGTCTGCCCCGGTTGTTCGCCGCGCAATGTGCTCATGCGCGCGCAGGCGGCGCGCGCTGCGAGCCGACGCGGCTCGAGGATCAGAATGGAACGGCCGGCGAGCCAGGGCTCGTCCAGCAGCGCCAGCGGAACATGCGTGGTCTTGCCGGCGCCGGGCGGGGCCTGCAACACCACGGCGGCGTTCGCGGCCAGTGCCGCGCGCAATTCCGGCAGGGCGTCATCGATGGGAAGGCGATCCATGGCGGCGAGTCTACTCGAAACTCCGGTGGGCGCTAAGCCGACAACGACAACAGCGTCCGGATTT
>JBFMBB010000082.1:0-12272 GCA_040755435.1 Pseudomonadota bacterium
TGAAGTGGTGCGTCGTCGTCAGGCCGAGGAACGCTTCTTCGACGTTTCCGAAAAATTCCGCAACCTCGTGTATGAACAACCTGACAGCCTGGCGCCCGCCGCCAAGGCGCTGGGACTCGAGATTCGCAAGAGCGAATGGTTCTCTCCCGCCGGTGGCAGCGGCATCGCGGCCAACCCCAGGGTGGTGCAGGCCGCTTTCGAGCCGGATGTGCTGAGCCAGGCGCGCAACAGCGACGCCATCGAGATCAGCGCCGACACCCTCGTGGCCGTGCGCGTGGCCGAGCGCCGTCCGGCCGGACGCAAGCCGCTGGCGGAAGTGCGCCCCCGGATCGAACGCATCCTGAAACAGCAGCGGGCGCTGGAACAGGCGCGCTCGCTGGGCGAGGCGGCGCTGCAGGAGCTGCGCGCCGGCGCCTCGCTGGAGGCGGTCGCCAGGAAACACGGCTTTAAATTCGCGCCGGCCAAGACGCTGACCCGCCGGCAAACCGGCGGCATCGATCCGCGTATCGTCGAATCCGCTTTCCGCGCGCCGCGACCGGAGGGCGGGAAACCGGTGCACGAGCTGGTGGATCTGGGAGAGCAGGGTTATGCCGTGTTGGCGTTGCAAGGCGTGCGTGATGCCTCGGGCAAGGCGGATAACGCGACGGAACAGCAGATCCGCGCGCTGCTCGGGACGCGCCGTGGGGCCGATTATTACGCGAATTACCGCGAGGGGTTGCGGCAGAAGGCCGAGATCAAGATCTATTCCGACCAACTCTAAAAAACCTTAGAACCACGGGGATCACGGGGAACGGATCACGGTGTTCAAAGTACAAAGTTTAGGGTTCAAAGTTTGAAATTTGCCACCTTGTACTCTGAATCTTGTACTTTGTGCTCCTTATTGCAGTCCCAGCTCTCTATTCGAGCAGCTTGGCGTAATCGAGGCCGATGGCCACGGTGTTGAAGCCACCGTCCACGTAGGTGATCTCGCCGGTGATGCCGGAGGCGAGGTCGGAGCACAGAAACGCCCCCACGTTCCCCACTTCGTCTATGGTCACGCCGCGCCCGAGCGGCGCCATCTTGTCGTTGTAATCCAGCAGTTTCTTGAAATCGCTGATGCCGGCGGCCGCCAGCGTGCGGATCGGGCCGGCGGAGATGGCGTTGACGCGTATCCCGTCGCCGCCGAGCGCCTGCGCCAGGTAGCGCACGTTGGCCTCGAGGCTGGCCTTGGCCAGTCCCATGACGTTGTAGTTGGGCACCGAGCGCTCCGCGCCGATGTAGGTCAGGGTCAGCAGCGAGCCCTGGCGGCCCTGCATCATGGCGCGGCCGGCCTTGGCCAGCGCGGTCAGGCTGAACGAGCTGATTTCATGCGCGACGCGGAAGCCTTCACGCGTGGTCACGTCCACGAAATTCCCGGACAGCTGCTCGCGCAAGGCGAACGCGACCGAGTGGACGATGATGTCGAGGCCGTCCCAGTAGTCGTCGAGATGCGAGAACACCGCCTCGATCTGTTCGTCGCTGGAAACATCGCAGGGAATGAGGATGTCGGACTTGGTCTGGGTCGCGAGCTTCTGCACGCGCTCCTTGAGCTTCTCGTTCTGGTAGGTGTAGGCCAGCTCGGCGCCTTCGCGGTGCATGGCCTTGGCGATGCCCCAGGCGATGGACCGGTCGCTGGCCACGCCCACGATCAACGCCCGCTTGCCTGCCAGAAATCCCATGAATACCCTCCACTGTCCATTGCTTGTTGATTTAGGCCGGACCACCTTGCTGTCGGATGGTGCGTCCCGGCCGGATTTGCCGCTACAGTAGCGAAAATCCGGGTTCGCGGGAAGAGGGACGGAGGTTGAGAATTTGGTATATTGGCGGCGCAATGGACATGGTCGGAGAACGGATTCAGGAAGCATGATACGCCCCGGCGCGACGCGCTCCGCCTTGCTGGCGATTTCTCTGGTTTTCTCCGCCGCCGCCGCGGCTTCCTGGAACAATCCCTATCCGGCTTCGGAAGAAAAGGCGAATATCCTGTATTCCGCCTTCCGCGAGCGCCCCAAGACCTTCGATCCGGCGCGCGCCTACAGCTCCAACGAATATCTCTTCATCGCGCAGATTTACGAACCGCCGTTCCAGTACCACTACCTCAAGCGTCCGTACACGCTGGTTCCGCTCACGGCGACATCCGTGCCGAAGCCGGTTTATCTCGACCGGCAGGGACGGCGGCTGCCGCCGGATGCGCCGGCCGCGAGCATTGCCTACAGCGTGTACGAAATCCGCGTCCGCCCCGGCATTTACTACCAGCCGCACCCGGCGTTCGCGCAAGATGCCGGTGGGCGCTATCTGTATCACGCGCTGAGCCCGCAGGATCTCGCCGGTGTTTACGCGATAGGGGATTTTTCGCACACCGGCACACGCGAGCTGGTGTCGGGCGACTACGTGTACCAGATCAAGCGCCTGGCGCATCCCAAGGTGCATTCGCCGATCCTGAGCGTGATGAACGAGTACATCGTGGGCATTCGTGAATATGCCGGCACGCTGAAAAAGGAATACGAAAAAATCGCCGGCGGACGCGATACCGGCGTGTATCTCGATCTGACGCAATTTCCGCTCGCCGGCGTCGAGGAGGTGGACCGTTACACCTACCGCGTGAAAATCCGCGGCAAGTATCCGCAGCTGCTGTACTGGATGGCGATGCCGTTTTTTGCGCCAATGCCGCCCGAGGTCGACCGGTTTTTCACGCAGGCGGGCATGGCGGAGAAGAATCTCACGCTCGACTGGTATCCCGTCGGCAGCGGCGCCTACATGCTGACGGTCAATAATCCCAACCGCCAGATGGTGCTCGAGCGCAATCCCAATTATCACGAGGAGCTGTATCCCGCCGAAGGCGAAGCGGAGGACGGCCCGGCCGGGTTGCTGGCCGATGCCGGCAAGCCGCTGCCCTTCATCGACAAGGTGATCTTCAGTCTCGACAAGGAAAGCATCCCGCGCTGGAACAAGTTCCTGCAGGGCTATTACGACCGTTCGGCGGTGTTGCCGGAAGGCTTCGATCAGGCGATCCGCTTCACCGGCGAGGGCGACACCGAGGTCAGCGACAGCATGAAGCAGAAGGGGATTCGATTGTTGACCAGCGTCGCCGCCTCGACCTACTACCTCGGTTTCAACATGCTCGACCCGGTGGTCGGCGGCTATACCGAGCGCGCGCGCAAGCTGCGCCAGGCCATTTCCATCGCCGTCGATTTCGAGGAGCAGATTTCCATCTTCGAGAACGGTCGCGGCATCGCGGCGCAGGGGCCGCTGGCGCCGGGCATTTTCGGCTATCGCGAGGGACCGGCAGGCATCAATCCGTACGTGTACGACTGGGTGGACGGAAGACCGAGACGCAAGCCGATCGAATACGCCCGCCAGCTGCTGGCGCAGGCGGGTTATCCCGGCGGCACGGACCCGGCGTCAGGCAAGCCGCTGTCGATCAATTACGAAACCCCGGCCATCGGGCCGGAAAGAAAGGCCTATCTCGACTGGATGCTCAAGCAATTCAGCAAGCTCGGCATCCAGCTGGTGGTGCGCGCCACCGATTACAACCGTTTCCAGGAAAAGATGCGCAAGGGCGACGCGCAGATCTTCGACTGGGGCTGGAACGCGGACTATCCCGATCCGGAAAATTTCCTGTTCCTGCTGTACGGACCGAACAAGAAAGTCGGGCACGACGGCGAGAACGCCTCGAACTACGACAACCCGGAATTCAACCGCCTGTTCGAGCGCATGAAGAACATGGAGAGCACGCCGGAGCGGGCGCGGATCATCGATCAAATGCTGGATATCGTGCGGCGCGACTCGCCGTGGATCTGGGGCATGCATCCCAAGAATTTCCTGCTCGAGCATGCGTGGATGTCCAACACCAAGCTGCACAATATGGCCAACAACACCCTCAAGTACAGCCGGCTCGATCCTGACAAACGGGCGGAGCTGCGGGTGGCCTGGAACCGCCCGGTGGCGTGGCCCATCGTGGCCATGCTGGGGGTTCTGGTGGCCAGCGCGGTCCCGGCCGTGGCGGCTTACCGGAAACGGGAACGCGAGGCGCGCCGGTGATCGGCTACATCATCCGCCGCCTGTTGTACGCCATCCCGATCCTGATCGGCGTGAACCTGCTCACGTTCGCGCTGTTTTTCTTCGTCAACAGCCCGGATGACATGGCGCGCGTGCACCTGGGCGGCAAGCGCGTCACGCCCGAGGCCATCGTCAAGTGGAAGGAAGACCATGGCTACAACAAGCCCTTGCTGTACAACAGCGAACGGTCCGGCGCGGAAAAATTCACCGATACCATTTTTTTCAGGCACTCGGTAAGCCTGTTCGCCTTCCAGTTCGGGCGCTCCGACCAGGGCCGGGACATCAACTACGACATTTACCAGCGTATGTGGCCGAGCCTCGCCATCGCCCTGCCGGTGTTCCTGGTCGGCATCCTGGTGCACGTGACCTTCGCCATGCTGCTGGCGTTTTTCCGCGGCAGCTATCTCGACACCGCCGGCGTGGTGCTGTGCGTCGTGATGATGTCGATTTCCTCCCTGTTTTACGTCATCGGCGGGCAGTATCTCATCAGCATGCTGCTGCGACTGGTGCCGATTTCGGGCTATGACGGTGGATTCGAGGCCATCAAGTTCCTGATCCTGCCGGTGATCGTCGGCGTGGTCGGCGGCATCGGCGCCAGCACACGGCTGTATCGCACGTTCTTTCTGGAAGAGATCGGCAAGGACTACGTGCGCACGGCGCGTGCCAAGGGGCTGTCCGAGTTGCGCGTGTTGTTCCGCCACGTGCTCAAGAACGCGCTGATCCCGATTCTCACCGGCGTGGTGGTGGTGATCCCGCTGCTGTTCACCGGCAGCCTCATCCTCGAATCGTTTTTCGCCATCCCCGGCCTCGGCAGCTACACCATCGACGCCATTCACTCGCAGGATTTCGCCATCGTGCGCTCCATGGTCTTCCTCGGATCGGTGCTGTACATCGCCGGCCTGATCCTGACCGACATCACCTACACGCTGGTGGACCCGAGGGTGAGGCTGCAATGAACCGCGCGTTTCAGGTGATGTAGCCCATGCCATTCCAGCCCGTATTTCTCTGGACCGATGTGCTGATCTACCTGCTGCTGGCGGCGCTGATCGCCTTCGGTTTCTACACCGCGCGCCACGAGCACCTGCGCGTGCCCTGGCGCCAGGTGGCGCGGCGCCCCATGGCCATGGCGGCGCTGGTGGTGCTGTTGGCGTATGTGGCCGTGGGGCTGATGGATTCGATTCACTATAAGCCGCGCCTGTCAGGCGGCGCGGATGGCGAATCCGTCTACGCCAACGAAGTTCTGAGTCTGCTCGATAGCGTCGCCCAGCCGTTGCGCAGCCGCACCGAGAAAACCTATTCCGCGCCGTTCGCCATGCAGGCGCACGCCATGGAAACCGTGGAACACCCGGACGGCCGGCACGCGCGCGAATACCCGCGCCTGCGCCACGGCGGCGCGCATTTGCAGGACCCCGGCGAACGCATTGGAGACATTCTGGCACGCGCCGGTGGCGCCACGCTGGCTGGGTTGGGATTCTGGCTGTTGCTGGTGGCGGGATTCCTGCCGTTCTGGCGCCGGCGCGGCGAGCCGTGGACGCAGTCGCTTCGCCGCCTGTGGCGCGGGGAGGGGGGTTTCCCCGTGCGCACCGTGTTGGTCACGCTGGGCATCCTGATCCTCCTGGCGGCGAACAGCGGCTATCTGTCGCTCTACTATCACATCTTCGGCACCGACCAGGTCGGCCAGGACGTGTTTTACAAGTCTCTCAAAAGCGTGCGCACCGGGCTGGTGATCGGCACGCTGACCACGCTGGTGATGCTGCCATTCGCCGCGCTGTTCGGCATCATGGCCGGCTATTTCCGCGGCTGGGTGGATGATGTGATCCAGTACGTTTACACCACCCTGAGCTCGATCCCCGGCGTGCTGCTGATCGCCGCCTCCATCCTGAGCCTGCAGGTGTACATCGCCACCCATCCCGAATCGTTTGCCAGTGCCACCGAGCGCGCCGACATCCGGCTGCTGTTCCTGTGCCTCATACTGGGTGTCACCAGCTGGACCGGCCTGTGCCGCCTGCTGCGCGGTGAAACACTCAAGCTGCGCGAGGTGGATTACATCCAGGCCGCGCGCGCCCTCGGCGCCAGCCATCTTTCCGTGATGGCGCGTCATATCCTGCCCAACGTCATGCACATCATTCTCATCACGGTGGTGCTGGACTTCAGCGGCCTGGTGCTGGCCGAGGCGGTGTTGTCCTACGTCGGCGTCGGCGTGGACCCGACCATGGACAGCTGGGGCAACATGATCGTCAGCGCGCGCCTCGAAATGGCGCGCGAGCCGCTGGTATGGTGGAGCCTGGCCGCCGCGTTCGTGTTCATGTTCGCACTGGTGCTGGCGGCGAATCTGTTCTCCGACGCCGTGCGGGATGCCTTCGACCCACGATTGAGAAAATGATGAGTAATGAATCTAGCCACAGAGATCACAGAGGACACGGAGTGAAATACAGATTTCTCTCTGTGAACTCTGTGTCCTCTGTGGCAAAAATAACATTCATATCAAGTGAGAAAAGTGAAATCTGATATTTTGCTAAGTGTCAGAAATCTCAAAACCTGGTTCGATACGCCGGAGGGTATCGTGCGCGCGGTGGACGGGATCGATTTCGACATCGCTCCCGGCGAGACGCTGGCGCTGCTGGGCGAATCCGGCTGCGGCAAGTCCATTTCCGCGCTGTCGCTGCTGCAACTGGTGCCGGAGCCGGCGGGACGCATCGTCGCCGGGCACGCGCAGCTGCGCGGGCAGGACGTGCTGGCATTGCCCGAGCGCGATATGCGAAGTATCCGCGGCAAGCGCATGGCCATGATCTTCCAGGAGCCGCAGACCTCGCTCAACCCGGTGCTGACGGTCGGCGAGCAGATCAGCGAGGCGATTCCGCAGGCCGACCGGCTTTCGGGTCAGGAAAAACGCAAGCGCGTCGCCGAGCTGTTCAAGGCGGTGGGCATTGCCGACGCTGAGCGGCGCTACGACGAATATCCGTTCCAGCTCTCCGGCGGCATGAAGCAGCGCGTCATGATCGCCATGGCGCTGGCCACGCAGCCCGACCTGCTGATCGCGGACGAGCCGACCACGGCGCTCGACGTCACGATCCAGGCGCAGATCCTGGCCCTGCTCAAGGAATTGCAAAAGAAGACCGGCATGGCCATGCTGCTCATCACCCACGATCTCGGCGTGGTGGCGGAAATGGCGGACCGGGTGGCGGTAATGTACGCCGGACAGATCGTCGAGCTGGCGCCGCGCGAGAAGTTTTTCGCCGATCCGCAGCATCCGTATTCCCGCAAGCTGTTCCGCTCCGTGCCGGGACGCCTGCAACGCGGCACGGCGCTCGAAGTCATCAGCGGCAGCGTTCCATCATTGAGGCAGGAATTTCGCGGTTGCCGTTTCGCGGATCGCTGCGACCGGGTCTGGGATCTGTGCCACAAGCAGTTGCCGGCCTGGATCGAGGCGGACGGGCGGGGCGTGCGCTGTCATTTGTACGACGAGTCGGTTTCCGTGCCGGCTGCGGCACCGGCAGCGCGCCGCAAGGCGCGCAAAGCCCCGTCAGCCACTCCGGGCAAGGCCGGGGAGCCCTTGTTGCAGGTGCGCGACCTCAAGGTGCATTTCCCGATCCGTAAAGGTGTGTTCCAGCGTGTCGTCGGTCACGTGAAGGCGGTCGACGGGGTGTCGCTCGACATCGCACGCGGGCGCACGCTGGCGCTGGTGGGAGAGTCCGGCTGCGGCAAGACCACCGTCGGCAAGGGCATCCTCCAACTGGTGCCGCCCACGGCGGGACAAGTCCTGTACGACAATCGCGAGCTGACGCAGATCAAAAGCGGGGAGTTGCGCGCCATGCGGCGCCACTTCCAGATCATCTTCCAGGACCCCTACGCCTCGCTCAACCCGCGCATGCTGGTGGGCGAGATCCTGGAGGAGGGCATGCGCGCCCAGGGCATCGGCGCCGGCCGCGCCGAGCGCCAGGCGCGGGTGGCGGAGTTGTTGCAGCAGGTGGGGCTGCCGGCCGATGCGCGCAGCCGCTATCCGCATGAATTCTCCGGCGGCCAGCGCCAGCGCATCAGCATCGCCCGGGCGCTGGCGGTCGAGCCGGAACTGATCGTATGCGACGAGCCCACCAGCGCGCTTGATGTATCGGTGCAGGCGCAGGTGCTGAACCTGCTCAAGCGCCTGCAGGACGAGCTGGGCCTGAGCTACCTTTTCATCACGCACAACCTGTCGGTGGTGGAATACCTGGCGCACGAGGTGGCGGTCATGTACCTCGGCCGCATCGTGGAGCGCGGGCCGGTGGATGCGGTGTTGCAAGACCCAAAACACCCGTACACCGAGGCGCTGCTGTCAGCGGTGCCGGTGATCGACCCGCGCGAAAAGCGTACGATCATCCGGCTGCAAGGCGACATGCCGTCGCCCAGCAATCCGCCCTCAGGCTGTCATTTTCATCCACGCTGCCCGCAGGCGATCGACATCTGCCGCCGGGAATATCCCGCGACGACGCCGTTCGGCAACGCGCACGAGACGCGCTGCCATTTGTTCACGACAGGGAAAAGGAATTAGGCCGGAGAAAACCGGCTAGCCGTTCGGGGTGGAATCTTCGATGGCGGCGGTCGGCGCGCCTTTGGGCCAGATCTTGATTTTCTGTCCCAAGCGCAGGATGCCGTTCACGCTCATGAAATTCCATTTGGCCAGCTGATGCACCATCACGTTGTAGCGGCGCGCGATGCTGGACAGAGTGTCGCCGCGGCGCACGCGGTGGATGACCGGCTGCCCGCGCTTGGCGATGGAATCCGATGACTTGAAGTTGGTGCGTACCGCCGCCACCGTGAGCGGGCGCGAGGAGATCGGGATCAGCAGGTCCTGGCCGACGCGCAGCAGGTTGCTGCGCAGGTTGTTGGCGGTGCGCAGCGTCTCGACGTTGAGCCCGTAACGCCGCCCGATTTCGGAAAGGGTCTCGCCGCGCTTGACCTCGTGATGCTGCCACTTGACTCTCTGTTCTTCCGGCAGATTGTTCAGTCCCTCGATCAGGTCGTCTTTCTTGTCGGCCGGAACCAGCAGTTCATGCGGGCCGTTCGGATCGGTGGCCCAGCGGCGGTAACCGGGGTTGATCATGTGCAGGTCGTCGATCGGCAGATCCACCAGCTTGGCGACCACGCCGAGATCCACCTGGGAACCGGTTTCCACGAGCGCGAAATAGGGCTCGTTGGGGATGTTGGCGAGCTGGACGCCGTGCTTGTCCGGGTCGGCGACGATGCTGGCCATGGCCATGAGCTTGGGCACGTAATGGCGCGTCTCCGCCTTGAGCTGCTTCAGGTTCACGTAATCGTCGGGTTTGCCCTTGCGGCGGTTTTGCGCGCGGGCGCGCATCACCCGGCCTTCGCCGGCGTTGTAGGCCGCGATCGCCAGGTGCCAGTCGCCATCGAAGTCGTTATAAAGTTTCTCGAGATAATCCAGCGCCGCCTGCGTGGAGGCCTGCACGTCGCGCCGGCCGTCGTACCACCAGTTGGCCTTCAGACCGTAGAGCCGGCCGGTCGAGGGAATAAACTGCCACAGGCCGGAGGCGCGGGCGCGCGAGTAGGCGAGGGGCTTGTAGGCGCTTTCGATCGCCGGCAGCAGCGCGATTTCCATCGGCATGCCGCGCTTTTCCACTTCCTCGACGATGTAATAGAGATAGAGCTTGGCGCGATCCATCATGCGCGCCATGTATTCGGGGTTGTTGGCGAACCAGCGCGCCTCGCGTTCCACCAGCGGGCTGTCGAGCGGCGGAATGGAGAAACCGGCGCGAATCCGGCCCCAGATATCGGAGCTGTTCTGCGCCGCTTGCTCGTCGAAGGTGGCGCGGGGCTTGCTGCGCTCCGGTTTGGCGGCCGCCGCCGCGACCGGGGCGGGGGAGTCGGTCTCAGAAACGAAAGGAACGGCCGCATCCGGCGCCGAATCCTTGGCGGTCTCAGTGCTCTCCGGGGAGGTTGTTGCGCATCCGGCGGTGGCCAGCAGCAAAACAACGGACAGGAGCTGATTCTTGGTTCTATTCCAATCCATCTGGAGCAATAGTATTTGTTGGAGAAATGAGCGTCAACTTGTTGAACTACATGATTAAGTAAATGCGAAGATCGCGATTTGTCCAGTCCGAGAGTAATCGGAATCGGCACTAATGTCCGAAATCGCAGCCGCCGCTCATCCCCTGAAACCGTCCTTCCATCGGCGTACGGCCGCGAACACTTCGACCCCGGAATTCAGTTGGCGGCCGGCCTGTTTTTCCGCCGCCTTGCGCACCCGGGCCTGTGCGGCACGCAAAAACGGGTTTACGCGCCGCTCCAGGCCGATGGTGGAGGGCAAGGTGGGAAGATTCTGCTGCCGCAGCGCCCGGGCCCGTTCGCGGTAGTCCCGGATGTCGGCATTGTCCGGTTCGACCGCGGCCGCGAAGCGCAAATTGGCCTCGGTGTATTCATGGCCGCAGTACACGCGAGTGGCCTCGGGCAGTGCCGCCAGGCGGGACAGCGAGGCGTGCATCTGCTCGGCGGTGCCCTCGAACAGCCGTCCGCAGCCGGCCGAGAACAGGGTATCGCCGCAGAACAGCAGGCCGCCGCCGGTGAAGGCGATGTGCCCGGCGGTATGGCCCGGGACATCGAGCACGTCGAATTCGAGGCCGAGTTCGGCAACACTAATATGATCGCCCTCCCGGAGCCGGTGCGTCAGGGTCGGGATGCGCTCGCGCGCAGGGCCGTACACCGGAATGGAGTAATGTTTGAGTATGTCCGCCACGCCGCCGACGTGATCGCCGTGATGATGGGTGCAGAGGATAGCCGCGGGGGTGAGGCGCTGTTTTTCCAGCGCCGCCAGCACCGGATCGGCGTCGCCGGGGTCGACGATGGCCACGTGGTCCTGGGATTTCCCGCGGATCAGCCAGATGTAGTTGTCGGCGAAAGCGGGGACGTGTAAAACATCGGTCATGTGCCCAGTTTGGGGCGCCGCAGGAGGGACGTCAATGACGAGCGACCGCGATTCCTGTTCCATGCAGCGACAGCAGCTCAACGAATGGTTCGATTCGCCGCTCGGGCGCTCGTTGCAGGCGCACGAGGCGTATCACCTGCGCGCAGTGCTGCCTAATCTTTACGGCACGGTGGCGGCCCAGCTCGGGCGCATCGGCGATCTCGATCTCATGGATGCCTGCATCGCCCCCACGCGCATCCTGCTCGACGATCAGGCCGGACCCGGTAATTGCCGGGTGCGCAGCATTCCGGAAGAACTCCCGCTCGACACCAAGAGCGCCGACGTCATGATTCTCCCGCACACCCTCGATTTCTGCGACGAGCCGCACCAGGTGCTGCGCGAGGTCAGCCGCGTGCTGCGCCCCGAAGGGCATGTCGTGATCCTCGGGTTCAATCCGGTGAGCTTGTGGGGGTTCCGCCGCCTGTTCACGCGCCGGCCGCGTCCGGCGCCGTGGTGTGGCAAGTTTTTCCGCCTGGCGCGTATCAAGGACTGGCTGGGGCTGCTCGATTTCGAGACCACGCACGGCATGATGCTGTATTACCGTCCGCCGCTGCGCAACGAAGGCTTCATGCACCGGCTGCACTTCCTCGACCGGATGGGCGACCGCTGGTGGCCGATGATGGCGGGAGTGTACCTGGTGGTGGCGAAGAAACGCGTCGTCGGCGTCACGCCGCTGCCGGTGAGCTGGAAAACCAAACGCGCCGTCGCCTCGGGCGCGGCCCAACCCGCCGCGCGCGGCATGATCCTGCCGTTCCGCAAACAATAACGCGTTTCAAAAAATATTTTGGATAAAGTCACGATCTTCACCGACGGTGCCTGTCGCGGCAATCCCGGACCCGGGGGCTGGGGCGCGATCCTGCGCAAGGACGACCACGAGAAGGAACTCTACGGCGCCGAGCGCGAGACCACCAACAATCGCATGGAACTCATGGCCGCGATCCAGGCGCTCGAGGCGCTCAAGCGCCCGTGCGAGATAACGCTCACGACCGACTCCGAATACGTGCGCAAGGGCATCACCGAGTGGATCAACGGCTGGAAACGCCGCGGCTGGAGAACCGCGGACAAGAAACCGGTGAAAAACCAGGATTTATGGCAGCGCCTCGACGTCGCGACCCACAAGCACAAGATTCACTGGAAATGGATCAAGGGGCACAGCGGACACGAAGAGAACGAGCGCGCCGATCAGCTGGCTAATCGGGCGATTGAGGAGATGTTAAGTTAGGTTCCCCTCTCCCCTTGG
>JBFMBB010000083.1:0-12208 GCA_040755435.1 Pseudomonadota bacterium
TCCCGATTTCGGATTTGCCGCCATGGTTCGCCCCTTAACCCAGAATCTCTTCCACGCGCTTGCCGCGCTTGCGCGCGACCGCTTCCGGACTGTGCATGGCCTGCAAGCCCTTGACGGTGGCGCGCACCATGTTCACCGGATTGCGCGAACCGAGGCACTTGGCCAGCACGTCCTGCACGCCCACGACCTCGAACACGGCGCGCATGGCGCCGCCGGCGATGATGCCGGTGCCGACCGAGGCCGGCTTGATCACGACCTTGGAGGCGCCGTGCGCCGCGGTCACCGCGTGATGCAGGGTCGGCCCCTTGAGCTGAACCTTCATCATGTTGCGCCGAGCGTTTTCCATGGCCTTGCTGACCGCCGCCGGCACTTCGCGCGCCTTGCCGCGGCCGATGCCGATGCGGCCGGCGCCGTCGCCGACCACGGTCAGCGCCGAGAAGCCGAAGATGCGGCCGCCCTTGACGACCTTGGCCACGCGCCGGACGCTGATCAGTTTTTCCTGGAAATTGTCGCTCCGAGCCTCGGATTCGCCGAATGCCATGATATCGTCCTCAGAATTCCAAACCGTTTTCGCGCGCGGCGTCGGCCAGTGCCTTCACGCGTCCGTGATACATGAAGCCCGAGCGGTCGAAGGCCACGCGCGTGATGCCCGCGGATTTCGCCTTTTCGGCGATGCGCTTGCCGATCAGCTTCGCCGCCTCGACGTTGCCGCCGTGCTTGATCTGTCCGCGCACCTCCGCCTCCACCGTGGAGGCCGAAGCCAGCACCTTGCCGCCGGTCTTGTCGATGATCTGGGCGTAGATGTGCCGCGGCGTGCGATGCACGCACAGACGGTCGGCCTGCAGGCCGAGGATCTTGCGCCGGATATGCCGCGCGCGGCGCAGCCGTGTATTGATTTCTCTTTTCATAAAATTCGCCTGCCTGTCGCCAGAACCCGTTACTTCTTCTTGGCTTCTTTCTTGACCACCACTTCGTCCATATAGCGCACACCCTTGCCCTTGTACGGCTCGGGCGAGCGGTAGGCGCGAATTTCGGCGGCCACCTGGCCCACCAGCTGTTTGTCCGCGCCCTTGACCACGAGATTGGTCTGGTCCGGCGCCTCGATGGTGATCCCGTTGGGGATGTCGTACGCGATCGGATGCGAGTAGCCCAGCGTCAGGTTGAGCTTCTTGCCCTGCACCGCGGCGCGATAGCCGACGCCGATGATGGTGAGCTTCTTCTCGAAACCCCTGGCCACGCCGTTGACCATGTTGTTCACCAGCGCGCGCGTGGTGCCGGAAATGGCGCGCGCCAGCGTCGAATCGTTGACGCGCTGGACCTTGAGCAAGTTGCCTTCCTGGGTCAACTTCACCAGCGGATGCAGCTCATGCTCCAGGTTGCCCTTGGGGCCCTTGACGCTGATTTTGGCGCCTGCCAGCGCGACCTGCACGCCGCTCGGGACTGCTACCGGATTTTTCGCAATTCGTGACATGGTTCGATGCTCTTACGCGACAATGCACAGGATTTCGCCGCCCAGGCCGGCCTTGCGGGCGGCGCGGTCGGACATTATGCCCTTGGAAGTCGAGACGATCGCGACGCCCATGCCGCCATCGACGCGCGGCAGGCGGTGCTTGCCGGCGTAGCGGCGCAGCCCGGGGGTGCTCACGCGGTCGAGACGCTCGATCACCGGCTGCCCGTCATGATATTTCAGCGCGATTTCGATCAGCGGCCGGCCGGCTTCGGTGACTTCGCGGCAGGACTCGATATAGCCCTCGTCCTGCATTACCTTGGCAATCGCCAGCTTGAGCCGCGAAGCGGGTACGCGCACGCTCACCTTTTCGGCCATCTGGCCGTTGCGGATGCGGGTCAGCAGGTCGGCGATCGGATCGGTCATCATATGTTCAGTTCCTCTTGTTACCAGCTCGCCTTGACCACGCCCGGCACTTCGCCGCGCATCATGATCTCGCGCAGCTTGCTGCGGGACAGGCCGAACTTGCGGTAAAACCCGCGCGGGCGGCCGGTCAGGCTGCAGCGGTTGCGGCGGCGGATGTAGCTCGAATCGCGCGGCAGCTTCTGCAGGGCGATCATGGCCGCGTGCCGTTCCTCTTCGGACAGCTTCACGTTCTTGACCTTGTCGCGCAACTCGGCGCGCTTGGCCGCGTACTTGGCGACCAGCGCCGCGCGGTTCTTGTCACGATTGATCATGCTTGTCTTGGCCATGCAAAAATCCTCAGCTGCGCAGCGGAAAATTGAAACCTTCCAGCAGCGCGCACGCTTCCGCGTCGGTCTTGGCGCTGGTGGCGATGGTGATGTCCATTCCGCGGATCGCGTCGACCTTGTCGAACTCGATCTCGGGGAAAATGATCTGCTCCTTGATGCCGAGCGAATAATTGCCGCGTCCGTCGAACGAGCGCGACGGCAGGCCGCGGAAGTCGCGGATGCGCGGAATCGCCACGCTGATGAGGCGGTCCAGGAATTCGTACATGCGCGCGCCGCGCAGCGTGACCTTGCAGCCGATCGGCCAGTTCTGGCGCACCTTGAAGTTGGCGATCGACTTGCGCGCGCGCGTGATCTGCGGCTTCTGGCCGCTGATCAGCGTCATGTCGCCGGCGGCGTTGTCGATCACTTTCTTGTCGGCCATGGCCTCGCCCACACCCATGTTGAGGGTGATCTTGGTGATCCGCGGCACCTGCATCACGTTCTTGTAGCCGAACTTGGCCTGCAACGCGGGTATCACGTTTTTCCGGTAGTGTTCCTTGAGCCTTGCCATCGTCTGCAACCTTATTTCACGTCGGCGACTTCGCCGCTCTTCTTGAAAAACCTGACCTTGCTGCCGTCCTGCATCACGCGCATGCCCACGCGCTCGCCCTTGCCGGTGGCCGGGTTGAACAGCGCGACGTTGGAGACGTGAATCGGCGCCTCGCGGTCGATGATGCCGCCGGTGACCCCCTTGTTGGGATTCGGCTTGGTGTGGCGCTTGATCATGTTCACGTTCTCGACCAGCACGCGGCTGTCCTCGAGCACGCGCAACACCGTGCCCTGCTTGCCCTTGTCGCGACCGGCGAGTACCACCACCTTGTCGCCCTTTCGAATCTTTTTCATGACTTCCTGCCTCTTGCCTACAGCACTTCCGGGGCCAGCGAGATGATCTTCATGAACTGCTCGCTACGCAGCTCGCGCGTCACCGGTCCGAAGATGCGGGTGCCGATCAGCTCGCGCTTGCTGTCCAGCAGCACCGCCGCGTTGGTATCGAAGCGGATCACCGAACCGTCGGTGCGCCGCACGCCCTTGCGGGTGCGCACGATGACGGCGTCGTAGACGTCGCCCTTCTTGACCTTGCCGCGCGGAATCGCTTCCTTCACGCTGACCTTGATCACGTCGCCAATGCCGGCATAGCGGCGATGCGAGCCGCCCAGCACCTTGATGCACTGCACCGTTTTTGCCCCGCTGTTGTCAGCGACCATCAGCAGGGTTTGCATCTGGATCATTGTCCTGTCTCCACACGGCGTCTCCGCCCACGGCGAAAACGCGCGATTATATCACTTGCCTCAAAGCCGGCCAAAAACCAGGGCCTTGTTCAGACTTCCCGCGCCCGCTCCAGAACCTTGACCAGGCGCCAGGCCTTGGTCTTGGACAGCGGACGGCATTCCTCGATCACCACCAGATCGCCTTCCTTGCACTCGTTGCCTTCGTCGTGCGCGTGCAGCTTGGAACGACGCGTAATGATCTTGCCGTACAACGGATGACGGATGCGACGATCCACCTGCACGGTAATCGTCTTGTTCATCTTGTTGCTGATCACCCGGCCCGTGGCCGAGCGTGCGGTTTTGGTCTGTTCGCCCATGCCCTTATCCTGATGTCTTCTCGTTCATGACCGTGCGCAGGCGCGCGATGTTGCGCCGCACCTTGGTCAGGTTCGCCGTATTCGACAATTGCCCGGTGGCCTTCTGCATGCGCAGGTTGAACTGCTCGCGCAGCATGTCGGTCATTTCCTTCTGGCGCGCCGCCGCATCCATCGCCCGATAATCTTTCGCGTTCATCGTCAATTCCTGTTAAAGCGTCCGGGTCACGAACGCGGTACGGACCGGGAGCTTGGCGGCGGCGAGCTTGAACGCCTCGCGCGCCTCCTGCTCGTTGATGCCTTCCATTTCATAGAGCACCGCGCCCGGCTGAATCAGCGCGACCCAGTACTCCACGTTGCCCTTGCCGCTGCCCATGCGGACTTCCAGCGGTTTCTTGGAAACCGGCTTGTCCGGGAACACGCGGATCCACACGCGCCCGCCGCGCTTGATGAAGTGCGTCAGCGCGCGGCGCGCGGCCTCGATCTGGCGCGAGGTCAGGCGTCCGCGCGTGACGGCCTTGAGGCCGTATTCGCCGAAGCTGACCTTGTTGCCGCGCAGCGCCAGGCCGCGGTTGCGGCCTTTCATCTGCTTGCGATATTTCGTTCGTTTCGGTTGCAGCATGTTTAATCCAATTAAGTTTTTGTCCTACTCCCCCTCTCCCGCTCTGCGGGAGAGGGCAAGGGGAGAGGGTTTCCTTAAATCGTTTACCCGGCCGTCGCGCCCTTCTTCTGGGCCTCGGCGTCTTCCGTCTTGGGCGCGTCCTGGTCGAACACCTCGCCCTTGAAGATCCACACCTTCACGCCGATCTTGCCGTAGGTCGTGTGGGCCTCGGAAAAACCGTAATCGATGTCGGCGCGCAACGTGTGCAGCGGCACCCGGCCCTCGCGGTACCACTCGGTACGCGCGATCTCGGCGCCGTTCAGGCGGCCGGCGACCATGATCTTGATCCCCAGCGCGCGCAGGCGCATGGCGTTGGTCACGGCGCGCTTCATGGCGCGACGGAACATGATGCGCTTCTCCAGCTGCTGGGCGATGTTCTCGGCCACCAGCTGCGCGTCCAGCTCCGGCTGGCGCACTTCCTCGACCGCCAGCTGCACCGGGCGGCCGGCCAGCCTGGTCAGCTCCAGGCGCAGTTTCTCGATGTCCTCGCCCTTCTTGCCGATGACGATGCCCGGGCGCGCCGTGTGCACCGTGATATTGATGCTCTGGGCCGGACGCTCGATCACGACCGTGCTCAGCGCGGCGCTCTTGAGCCGTGCCTTGAGATAATCGCGCAGCGCGATGTCCGAGAGCAGGTTCTGGGTGTAGGACTTGGTGCCCGCGTACCACTTGGCGGTCCAGTCGCGACTGACCCCCATGCGGAACCCGATCGGATTGATTTTCTGGCCCATCAGCTTTTCTCCTTCTTCACGGCCTTCGACTTCATGGCCTTCGACGGCTTTTTCTCGTCGCTCACCGTCACGGTGATGTGGCTGGTGCGCTTGAGAATGCGCACGCCGCGCCCCTTGGCGCGCGAATGAAAGCGCCGCAGCGTCGGCCCGCCGTCCACCTGGATGGTCGCCACCCTGAGTTCATCGACGTCCGCGCCTTCGTTGTGTTCGGCGTTGGCGATGGCGGACTCAAGCACCTTGCGCACATGCGCCGCGGCCTTCTTGGGGCTGAACTGCAGCAGTTCCAGGGCGCGCGCGACCGGCAGGCCGCGAACCTGATCCGCAACCAGGCGCCCCTTCTGCGCGGACACCCGGACAAATTTCAGAATGGCTGTGGCTTGCATGGCGTTACTTGGCCTCTTCCGTCGTGACTTTGCGGTTGCCCGAGTGCGCCTTGAAGGTGCGGGTCGCCGCGAATTCGCCGAGCTTGTGGCCGACCATGTTCTCGGTGATCAGCAGCGGCACGTGCTGCCGCCCGTTGTGCACCGCGACCGTCAGGCCGACGAAATCCGGCGTGATGGTCGAACGGCGCGACCAGGTCTTGATCGGCTTCTTGCTGCTTTCCATGCGCGCCTTGTCCACCTTGGTGGCGAGGTGCGCATCAACGTATGGTCCTTTTCTGACGGAACGTGGCACGGTTCAAAACCTCTTATTTCTTGCGTCGATGAACGATCATCGAATTGGTGCGCTTGTTGGCGCGCGTCTTGTAGCCCTTGGTCGGCGTGCCCCAGGGGCTGACCGGATGGCGTCCGCCCTTGGTGCGGCCTTCGCCGCCGCCGTGCGGATGATCCACCGGGTTCATGGCGGTGCCGCGCACCGTCGGACGGATGCCGCGCCAGCGCGATGCGCCGGCCTTGCCGAGCTTGCGCAGGCTGTGCTCGGCATTGCCGACCTCGCCGATGACGGCGCGGCAGTCGACGTGCACCTTGCGTACTTCACCCGAGCGCAGCCGCAGCTGGGCGTAGTCGCCCTCGCGCGCCACCAGCTGGATGCCGGCGCCGGCGGCGCGGGCGAGCTGGGCTCCGCCGCGCTGCTTCAGTTCCACGCAATGCACGGTGCTGCCGACCGGGATGCTGCGCAGCGGCAGACAGTTGCCGGCCTTGATCGGGGCATTCGCGCCGGAGTGGATCTCCATGCCGGCCTCCACGCCCTTGGGCGCGATGATGTAGCGGCGCTCGCCGTCGGCGTACAGCACCAGCGCGATGTTGGCGCTGCGGTTCGGATCGTATTCCAGGCGCTCGACGCGGCCCGGGATGCCGTCCTTGTCGCGCTTGAAATCGATGACGCGGTAATGCTGCTTGTGCCCGCCACCCTGGTGGCGCGTCGTGACGCGGCCGAGGTTGTTGCGCCCGCTGCCGCGGTTTTTCCGCTCGAGCAGGCGCGCGTGCGGCGCGCCCTTGTGCAGGTCGGGCTTGACCACCCGGACCATGGCGCGCGAACCCGCGGACGTCGGTTTCATCTTGACCAGTGCCATTGCTGAATTCCTTGAAAACCCTTATTGCTGTCCGACGAAATTGATGTCCTGGCCCGGCTTCAGGCGCACATAAGCCTTCTTCCAGTCCTGCCGGCGGCCGTTACGTCCGCCCTTGCGCTTGCCCTGCACGTTGGTCACCGTCACCGATTCCACCTGGACGTTGAACATCTTTTCCACCGCCTGCTTGATCACCGGCTTGGTGGCGTCGGGACGCACCTCGAACACCATCTGCCGGTTCTTGTCGGCCAGGCGCGAGCTCTTCTCCGAGATGTGCGGCGCGAGCAGCACCTGGAACAGTTTCTCTTCCCTCGTGCTCATGCCAGCATCTCCTCGAACTTCTTGACCGCGCCCTGCGTCAGGATGACTTTCGCGTGACGGATCAAGCTCACCGGATCGGCCGCGCCGACCAGGCGCACGTCCACGTCCGGCAGGTTGCGCGCCGCGAGCTGCAGGTTGTCGTCCATCGCGTCGGTCACGATCAGCACGTCCGGCGTCTCGAGCTTCTTGAGCCGGTCCGCCAGCGCCTTGGTTTTCGGCTGTTCCATCTTGAATTCGGCGACCGTCACCAGCCGGCCCTGACGCAGCAGCTCCGACAGGATCGAGCGCAGCGCGCCGCGATACATCTTGCGGTTGACTTTCTGCTCGAAATTCTCGTCCGGCGAGGCCGGGAAAATCTTGCCGCCGCCACGCCACAGGGGGCTGCGGATCGTGCCCGCGCGCGCCTGGCCGGTGCCCTTCTGGCGCCACGGCTTGCGGCCGCCGCCACGCACTTCGGAGCGGGTTTTCTGCTTGCGCGTGCCCTGGCGGCCGGTCGCCTGATAGGCCACCACCACCTGATGCACCAGCGGCTCGTTGTAGGCCGCGGCGAACACGGCATCGGACACCTGAAGTTCCGACGCCGATCCGGTACCGTTCACAAGTTGCACTTTCATGTCCGTTCCTTACTTCTCCGCCTTGGCCGCTTTGGCCTTGGCTTTCTTCTTGACGCTCGGGCGAATCACCACGTCCTGGCCCTTGGGCCCGGGAACCGCGCCCCTGACCATGAGCAGGTTGCGCTCGGCGTCGATCTGCATGACTTCGAGATTGAGGCAGGTGCGCGTGGCGTCGCCCAGATGACCGGCCATTTTCTTGCCCGGAAACACGCGGCCCGGCGTCTGGCGCTGGCCGATCGAGCCCGGGGCCCGGTGGCTCAGCGAGTTACCGTGGGTGGCGCGACCGCCGCGGAAATGGTGTCGCTTGATCGTGCCGGCAAAGCCCTTGCCGATGGACGTGCCCTGCACGTCCACGTGGCCGCCTACCTGGAAGATGTCCAGCTTGACCTCGGCGCCGGGCTTGAGATCGGCGCCTTCGCCGGCACCGAGGCGGAATTCCCACAGCCCGCGGCCCGGCTCGACACCGGCCTTGGCGAATTTGCCCGCCAGCGCCTTGGACATCTTGTCGGCGCGGCGCTTGCCGATGGTCAGCTGCACCGCGCGATAGCCGTCATTCGCCTCGTCCTTCACCTGGGTGACGCGGTTGGCGGTCACTTCCAGCACGGTGACGGGCGTGCCCTCGCCGTTCGCCGCGAACAGGCGGGTCATGCCGATTTTTCTGCCTACGAGTCCGAGTGCCATGTTCTAGTCTCAGGAAAGCTTGATTTCGACGTCCACGCCGGCCGCGAGGTCGAGTTTCATCAGCGCGTCCACGGTCTTGTCCGTGGGCTCGATAATGTCCATGATGCGCTTGTGCGTGCGCACCTCGAACTGGTCGCGCGATTTCTTGTCGCAATGCGGCGAGCGGTTGAGCGTGTAGCGCTCCACCTTCGACGGCAGCGGAATCGGGCCGTGCACGAGCGCGCCGGTGCGTTTCGCCGTGTCGACGATTTCCGCGGCGGAACGGTCGATCAGACGATGATCGAAGGCCTTGAGCCGGATTCTGATCCTTTGGTTTGCCATTGCTAACTCTTTTCTGCCTTTTGCGATACTGGCCTAATAAATCGTTTCGCGTCCCGGGTTCCGCGTCTCGGGTTCAACCCGAAACCCGCAACCCGAAACCTGTCTACTCAATCACCTTCGCCACCACCCCCGCCCCCACGGTACGGCCGCCTTCGCGGATGGCGAAGCGCAGGCCCTGTTCCATGGCGATGGGGTTGATCAGGGTGACGACCATCTTGATGTTGTCGCCCGGCATGACCATCTCGGTGCCGCTCGGCAGTTCGCAGGAGCCGGTCACGTCGGTGGTGCGGAAGTAGAACTGCGGGCGGTAGCCCTGGAAGAACGGGGTGTGTCGTCCGCCTTCTTCCTTGGTCAGCACGTACACCTCGGCTTCGAACTTGGTGTGCGGGGTGATGGAGCCGGGCTTGGCCAGCACCTGGCCGCGCTCGACTTCCTCGCGCTTGGTGCCGCGCAGGAGCACGCCGACGTTGTCGCCGGCCTCGCCCTGGTCGAGCAGCTTGCGGAACATTTCGACGCCGGTGACGGTGGTCTTGGTGGTCGGCTTGATGCCGACGATCTCGATTTCATCGCCCACTTTCACGATGCCGCGTTCGATGCGGCCGGTGACGACGGTGCCGCGGCCGGAGATGGAGAACACGTCTTCGATGGGCATGAGGAAGGGGCCGTCGATGGCGCGCTGCGGCTGCGGGATGTAGGAGTCCAGGGCCTCGGACAGCTTCACGATCGAGGGTTCGCCGAGTTCGGACTGGTCGCCTTCGAGGGCCTTCAAGGCGCTGCCGATGACGATCGGGGTCTTGTCGCCGGGGAAGCCGTATTTGGTGAGCAGGTCCTTGACCTCTTCCTGGACCAGTTCCAGCAGGTCCTTGTCGTCGACCATGTCGGCCTTGTTCAGGTACACGACGATGTAGGGCACGCCGACCTGGCGGGCCAGAAGAATATGTTCGCGGGTCTGGGGCATGGGGCCGTCGGCGGCCGACACCACCAGGATGGCGCCGTCCATCTGGGCGGCGCCGGTGATCATGTTCTTGACGTAGTCGGCGTGGCCCGGGCAGTCGACGTGGGCGTAGTGGCGTTTGTCACTCTGGTACTCCACGTGGGTGGTGGAGATGGTGATGCCGCGCTCGCGCTCCTCGGGGGCGTTGTCGATCTGGTCGTAGTTCCGGACCTCGCCGCCGAACTTGGCGGCCAGCACCTTGGTCAGGGCCGCGGTGAGCGTGGTCTTGCCGTGGTCGACGTGGCCGATGGTGCCGACGTTGAGGTGCGGTTTGGTGCGGGAGAATTTTTCCTTGGACACGGGATGCCTCTTTTATTTCTCGCTATGAGTTAAAAATGTATTACTGCAATCGCTCGTCAAAAAAATCTGGAGCCCATAATCGGAATCGAACCGATGACCTCTTCCTTACCAAGGAAGTGCTCTACCGACTGAGCTATATGGGCGATGTTTAAAAAAGCCCAGCCTGGACTGGAGCGGGTAGCGGGAATCGAACCCGCATCATCAGCTTGGAAGGCTGAGGTTCTACCATTGAACTACACCCGCGTGGATGCCTGTTTATAGATGAACCCGCCCCGCTCTTCTTCGCGCAGTCCATCTCGCCCCCAACCTGGTGGAGGGGGGTGGATTCGAACCACCGAAGGCAGAGCCGTCAGATTTACAGTCTGATCCCTTTGGCCGCTCGGGAACCCCTCCGGAAAAAATGAAGCCGCAAATTTTGCGGGAGTAACCCCGCATTGTCAACCGATATCCTTGATTATTTGAACAATCTCCCATGCTTCCCGCGGCTAGTTGCCGCGGGACTGCTGGGTGCGGATAAGGTTGAGCGCCGACCCGGCCCGGAACCAGGCGATTTGGTCCGGGGTCAGGCTGTGCTGAGCCAAAAACACCTCCTGGCTGCCATCGGCATGGGTAATTTTGACCTCCAGCTTCTGCCCGGGCGCCAGTTTGTCGAGCCCCAGAATGGCCAGGCGGTCGTCCCGGCGGATACGCTCGTAATCCGCGGGATCGGCGAAAGTCAGCGGCAATACCCCCTGCTTTTTGAGGTTGGTTTCGTGAATCCTGGCAAAACTCCGCACCAGCACCGCCCGGCAGCCAAGATAGCGGGGGCTCATGGCGGCGTGTTCGCGCGAGCTGCCCTCGCCGTAATTACGGTCTCCCACTGCCACCCAGCCCAGCCCCCTGGCTTTATAGGCGCGAGCGATTTTCTGCAGTTCCTCGCCGGCCTGACCGGTCAGGACATTGAAACCGGTGCCCGGCTTATCGGTAAAGGCGTTTTCCGCGCCGGAGAACATATTGTCGCTGATGCGATCGAGATGGCCGCGGAACTTGAGCCACGGCCCGGCCGGGGAAATATGGTCGGTGGTGCACTTGCCGCGCGCCTTCAGCAATACCGGCAGATCCTGATAACCCGCCACCTTATCTACCGGCTCGAACGGTTCGAGCAGGGCCAGGCGCTCGCTCTTGGGACTCACGGCCACGCTGGCCGAACCCGCCTGCTCCGCCGGCGCCACGTAACCGTCGCGGCCGGCGTCAAAACCCTTGAGCGGCAACTCGGCGGCGCTCGGCGCCTCGAGCTTGAGCAGGTTGCCGTCGAATATCACGCCCTCGTGGATCGGGTCCGAATCGAGCCGCCCGGTCAGGGCATAGGCCACCACCACCTCGGGGCTGGCGATGAAGGCATGCGTGCTCGGGTTGCCGTCGTTGCGCTTGGGGAAATTGCGGTTGTACGAAGTCAGGATCGAGTTCTTCTCGCCCTTGGCGACATCGCTGCGCTCCCACTGGCCGATGCACGGCCCGCAGGCGTTGGCCAGCACCGTGGCGCCGATGGCCTCGAGATCGGCCAGCAGGCCGTCGCGCTCGATGGTGGCGCGCACCTGCTCCGAACCGGGCGTGACCATGAGCGGCACGCGCGCCTTCAATCCCTTCGCTTTCGCCTGGCGCGCGACATGCGCGGCGCGGCCGATGTCTTCATACGAAGAATTGGTGCAACTGCCGATGAGGGTGGCCGTGAGCCCGGCCGGATAGTCGTGCGCGTGCACGTCGGCCGTCATGCGCGACACCGGGCGCGCCAGGTCGGGCGTGTGCGGACCGACCACATGCGGCTCCAGCTTCGACAGATCGATCTCGACGATTTCGTCATAATACTTTTCGGGGTGCGCCAGCACCTCGGCATCGGCAGTCAGATGTTCGGCGAGGCTGGAGGCGAGGCTGGCGATCTCGGCGCGACCGGTGGCGCGCAGGTAATCGGCCATGCGCTTGTCGAACGGGAACACCGAGGTAGTCGCCCCCAGCTCCGCGCCCATGTTGGTCACCGTGGCCTTGGCGGTGCAGGACAGCGATGCCGTGCCGTCGCCGAAATACTCGATGATCTTGTTGGTGCCGCCGGCCACCGTGAGCATGCCGGCGAGCTTGAGGATCACGTCCTTGCCGCTGGTCCAGCCCGACAGTTTTCCCGTCAGACGCACGCCGACGAGTTTCGGCCACAGCAGTTCCCACGGCATGCCGACCATCACGTCCACCGCGTCGGCGCCGCCGACGCCGATGGCGAGCATGCC
>JBFMBB010000084.1:0-12151 GCA_040755435.1 Pseudomonadota bacterium
ACTGGACGGGCCTTCTAACCTCATTCCGCCGCGATTTGAAAGATGCGGCGCGGAAAATTTTTTTGATTCAGGCCAGCTGTTCGAGAAAATTTTTCAGGAGCGCGCGTGCCGTCGCCGGCTGGTCGAGCAGCCGTCCGGCGAGATCGAACAGGGGATGCGGGCGCGTGTCGAACAGCCGGTGGGTGCGCACCATCCTCAGCGTGTGCACGCCTTCGCCTTCGAGCGCGCCGGTTTCGCCGCGCGCCAGCCGCCGGCCCAGCTCGTGATGGTGCGAGCCCTTGCTGGTGGCGGTAGTGATCAGGTCGCCAAGCCCGGCGAGCCGGTGCGCCGCGCCCGCCGAACCGCCCAGGCCGGCGACGATGCGCTCCAGTTCGTGCATGGCCGCCGTGGCGAGGTAGCCGCGCATGTTGTCGCCCAGCTCCAGCCCGTCGGCCACGCCGAACAGGATGGCGTACACGTTCTTCAGCACCGCCGCCCAGGAAATGCCCTCGATGTCGGTGCTGTGTTCGAGGCAGAGCGCGGTGCCGGCAAACAGCCGGCGCAGCCGGGCGAAGTTTTCGGCGCGCGCGGTGCCGGCCTGGGCGAAGGCCGGCCGGCCGGCGCGGATTTCCTCCGAGATCATCGGGCCGTACAGCACGGCGATGGCGGCCTGCGGTCCCAGTGCCCGGGCCAGCGCACGGGCCGCGGTGCGGCCCTGGTCGTCCAGGCCCTTGGCGATGCTGACGCACAGGCTGTCCGGTGGCAGATGAGGGCGCAGCCGGGTGGCCAGGTCGAAATGGGGCTGGGCCGGCAGACAGAAGAGGATGATGTCCTGCCGTGCGGCGGCCGATTCGAGCGCCACCGGCGGTACATTGGGCGCAGGATGGCGCTCCCAGATGGTGAGCGCGTGGTGGGCGCGCAGCAGATGTTCCATGGCCCGGCCCATTTCGCCGTGGCCGAGGATCAGCACCCGAAAGGAAGGATTGCTTTCCACGTTCATGGAAGTCTAGCGAAAGCCCGGAACAAAATCCCGAATTTCACCGGTATCCTTGGCGCCCCGGCGCCTGAACGCATATAGTTTCCGAGCATGACCAACCGGATTATTTTTGTTCCCGGCAAGAATCCCAAGCCGCCGTCAGAAGAGCATAAACGCCAGTTGCTGCGCAGTCTGTTGCGGGGCGTGGGCCGCGCCGACCCCGCGGTGGCCGCGGACATCGAGGCCGACCCCGGGACGTTTCAGCTGATCCCCTGGAATCCGATGTATTACCAGAGTTACAAGCCGCTGCACGAGGACCTGCCGTGGATCGACGCGCTGCTGAAGCAGGACGGTCCCACGCGGCAGGACGTGCGCGAGGCGCTGACGTGGCGCCGCCGCTTCGCCTGGCTCATGGTCGCGGCCGCCGACCTGTTTCATTTTCTCATACCGCTGCTGCCGGACCCGGCGGTGAAAAACACGATCCGCGAGACCCGGCGCTATTTCAGCGACGATGGCGGCATCGGCGAGCAGGTGCGCGAGCTGCTCAAGGCGCCGCTGCGGCGGATGCTGGCGGACGGCGAGCGCATACTTATTATTGCGCACAGCATGGGTGGCGTGATCGCCTACGATGCCCTGTGGGAGCTGACGCATATCGAGAAAAACCCGGGCCGGGTCGACCTGTTCCTGACGCTGGGCAGCCCGCTCGGCATGCGTTTCACCCAGAAACGCCTGTGTGGCGCGCGTGAAAGGGGAGCCCGGCGCTATCCGCACAATATCCGGCACTGGGCCAACCTGACCGCACAGGGCGATCTCACGGCGCTGGACCCGACGCTGCGCGACGATTACCAGGCCATGCTGGAACTGGGCCTGATCCAGTCTATCACCGACGTGAACGGCGGCATTTTCAATTATTTCCGCAACGAGCAGGGTTTGAATGTGCACCGGTCCTACGGTTATCTGGTCAATCCTCGCGTGGGCGAAGTGATCGCGCACTGGTGGAAGGGGTCCGCATGAAGCCGGCGCCGTGGTGGAAATCCGCGCTGTGGCTGGTGCTGGTCCCGGGCTGGCTGGTGCTGGCGCCGGGCGCGTGGGCGGCCGCCGACGGGTTGCCGTTGCCGGTGGCGCAGGTGCTCAAGCACCACGGCTTCCCGACGCGCGGCCTGAGCGTTTATGTGCACGAAATCGGCCGGGACGAACCGGTGCTGTCCGTGGAAGCCAACCGGCCGCGCCAGCCGGCCTCGGTGATCAAGCTGCTGACCACGCTGGCGGCGCTGGAGGAACTCGGCCCCGCCTGGCAATGGAAAACCGAAATCTATGCCGCGCAACCCGTGCAGGACGGACGCCTCGCGGGCAATTTGCATATAAAAGGTTACGGCGACCCGTATCTCGTCATCGAGCATTTCTGGCGCTTGCTGCGCGCGCTGCGCGCCACCGGACTGGAAACTATCGAGGGCGACCTGGTGCTCGACCAGGGCCATTTCGCGCCCGAGGCCGGCGATCCCGGCGATTTCGACGACCAGCCGCTGCGCGCCTACAACGTGCTGCCGCGCGCCCTGCTGGTGAATTTCCAGGCGGTGAATTTCCGGTTTATTCCGCAACCTTCTGACAAGCGCCTGCAGATCGTCGCCGACCCGCTGCCGGCCAACGTCGAGATCGATAACCGCGTGACGCTGGCCGACGGCGCGTGCCGCGGCTGGGCGCGCCAGCTGGACATGAAGGTGCGGCATGAAAAGGACCGCACGCGCGTGACATTCAGCGGCGCTTACGACGTCGCTTGCGGCAACAACGAGCTGTTCCGCGTGGTGTCCGAGCCGGCGCCGTACGTTCTCGGCCTGTTCCGCGCGCTGTGGACCGAGCTCGGCGGGAAATTCGCGGGCGGCGTGCGCGAGGCCGCGGTGCCGCCGGAGGCGCAGCTGTTGCACACGGCGTACTCGCCGCCGCTGGCCGACATCGTTCGCTCCATCAACAAGTTCAGCAACAACGTCATGACGCGCCAGCTGTTGCTCACGCTGGGGGCGGAGCGGGGTGGCGCGCCCGGCACTACCGGCAAGGGCATCGACGCGGTGCGGGAATGGCTCCGGCGCAAGAACCTCGCGTTCCCGGAGCTGGTGCTGGAAAACGGCGCCGGGTTGTCGCGCGCGGAGACCATTTCCGCGCGCCACCTGGGCCAGGTGCTGGTGGCCGGCTGGCAAAGCCCGTACATGCCGGAATTCGTTTCCTCGCTTCCCATCGCGGCCATGGACGGGACCCTGCGCCGGCGTTTCAACGGCGCCGCGCTGGAAGGACAGATGCATCTCAAAACCGGTCTGCTGCGCGACGTACGCAGCGTGGCCGGCTACGTGCGGGACCGCGCCGGCCGGCGCATGGCGGTGGTGTGCCTGCATAACCACGCCCGGGCCGATTCCGCCGCCGGCGAGGCGGTGCAGGAGGCGCTGCTGCAATGGGTTTACGAGCGGCCCTGAGTTCCGGGCTGGACACCCGTTATGATATGGTCAATCCTTGGATTTCCGGCGGTTTGAAAGGGCGCACGACATGACGACCAAATACGTTAACGCGGTGATCTCGGAGGCGAACAACGACGGCAGCCTGCCGGTGCTGGAGGGCGCGCTCGGTCCCAGCGCCGTGGACATCCAGTCGCTGTATTCGCGCCACGGCCTGCTCGCCTTCGACCCCGGCTTCCGCTCCACCGCCTCGTGCAAGAGCGCCATCACCTTCGTGGACGGCGACAAGGGCATCCTGCTTTACCGCGGCTATCCGATCGAGGAGCTGGCCGAGCACAGCGATTTCATCGAGGTCGCCTACCTGCTGATGAACGGCGAGCTGCCCACGACCTTGCAGCGCACCCAGCTGGACCTGGCCATCGGCAGCCACAATCTGCTGCACGAGCAGGTGCTGTCGTTCTACCGCGGCTTCCGCCGCGACGCCCATCCGATGGCGGTCATGGTGGGCGTGGTCGGCGCGCTGTCGGCCTTCTATCACGACGTCATGAACATCCGCGACGCCAATGACCGTTATACCGCCGCCATCCGCCTGATCGCCAAGATGCCGATGCTGGCCGCCGCCAGCTACACCTATTCCATCGGCCGGCCGATGCGCTACCCGAACAACAAGCTCGATTACGCCTCGAACTTCCTGCAGATGATGTTCGGTTCCCCGGTTGCCGATTACGTCGTGGACCCGGTGCTGGCGCGGGCGCTCGACGTCATTTTCACCCTGCACGCCGACCACGAGCAGAATGCCTCGACCTCCACGGTGCGGCTGGCCGCCTCCAGCGGCGCCAATCCCTTCGCCTGCATCGCCGCCGGCATCGCCAGCCTGTGGGGGCCGGCGCACGGCGGGGCCAACGAGGCCGTGCTCAAGATGCTGATGGAGATCGGCAGCGTCGAGAACATCGCCAAGGCCATCGCCCGCGCCAAGGACAAGAACGATTCGTTCCGGCTGATGGGTTTCGGGCACCGCATCTACAAGAATTTCGACCCGCGCTCGCGCGTGATCCAGGCGCAGGCGAAGAAGGTGCTGGCGCATCTCGGCAAGGACGATCCGCTGCTGGAGATTGCCATGCGGCTGGAGGAGATCGCGCTCAAGGACGAATACTTCATCGAGCGCAAGCTCTATCCAAACGTCGATTTCTACTCCGGCATCCTGCTGCGCGCCATGGGTTTCCCGATGAACATGTTCACCGCCGTGTTCGCGGTGGCGCGCACCGCCGGCTGGGTCAGCCACTGGCTCGAGCTGCAGGGCGAATCCCACGGCATCGACCGCCCGCGCCAGCTCTACGTCGGCCCGACGCTGCGGCATTATTCGAAGGTGAAGTAGGCCGGCGTGGCAGGCCGGATGGGTTATCTATACTTGGGTTTATCCGGACCAAAAGGACTTTTGCCATGAATAAACATGTCTCGCTCTTACTGGCGGTAATCATGCTGGCCGGCTGCGCCACCCAGGCCGCGACCTCCGGCCGGGTGGTCATTCGGGACGACACCGGCGTGGTCGACATCCGCATCAACGACCGCGACCGCGAGTACATTCACGATTATTACCGCGGCGGAAAAGGCCTGCCGCCGGGGCTGGCCAAGCGCGGCGGCCATCTCCCGCCGGGGCTGGCGAAACGCGACCGGCTGCCGCCCGGGCTTCAGGGCGATGCGCTGCCGTACGAGCTGGAGCGCAGGCTGTCGCGGCTGCCGTCGTCCTACGTGCGCGTGCGCATCGGCCAGGACATCGTGCTGATGGACCGCAACACGCGCGTGGTCTTGGACGTGGTTTACGGGATCGGGCGCTGGTAAAAATAATATTGTCAGCCACAGATATCACAGAGCGCACAGAGAAAGAAAAGAAACATGTTTTTTACTCTGTGACCTCTGTGGCGATGTTCATCTTTTCTTGAAATAGCGCCGCGTCAGTTCGCGGCGTTTTTCGTAGGCCTCGCGCGCGATCGCTACGTCTTCCAGGAAGTAAGGCAGTTCCTCCAGCAGCAGCGCCTGCGGTCCGTCCACCAGCGCCTTGGCCGGCACCGGGTGAAAATCCACCAGCACCATGTTGGCGCCGGCGATCACGCCCTGCGCCGTGACGTGCGAGATGTCGAGCATGCCGTCGGGCGCGCGATCGCGCGAGCCGACGGAGTGCGAGGGGTCGATGCACACCGGCATGCGCGTCAGGCGCTTGACCACCGGGACATGCGCGAAGTCCACGAAGTTGCGGTGCGGGTCGCCCATGTTGGTCTTCATGCCGCGCAGGCCGAAGACGATGTTGCGGTTGCCCTCGCTCGCCAGGTACTCGGCCGCGTTCAGCGATTCCTCCAGCGTGATGCCGAAGCCGCGCTTGAGCAGCACCGGCAGCTCGCGCTGGCGCCCGACGATCTTCAGCAATTCGAAATTCTGGGTGTTGCGCGTGCCGATCTGCAGCATCACGCCGGTGGGATTGCCGGTCTGGCGCAGCGCCTCCTGGATTTCGTTGAGGTGCGAATCGTGGGTGATCTCCATGGCGATCACCTTGATGCCGTAACGGCCGGCCAGCTCGAACACCCACGGCAGGCAGGACTTGCCATGGCCCTGGAACGAATACGGATTGGTGCGCGGCTTGTAGGCGCCCATGCGCGTGCACACCTGGCCGTTGTCGCGCAGCGCCTTCAGCATCATCTCGACGTGCTCGGGGTTGTCCACCGCGCACAGGCCGGCGAAGACGTTGAGGTTGTCCTGGCTGAACTTGACGCCGTTGTATTCGAAACCCGTCGCGCGGCGGTCATCCTTGTGCCGCCCGAGCACGCGGTATTCCTCCGACACCCGCACCACGCGCTCCACGCCCGGCAGGCTCTCGATCTCGGCCTTGTCGAGCGAGGCGGTGTCGCCGATGAGGTAGATTTCCGTGAGCGTCTGCTGCGCCCCGATCTCCTGGTGCACGCGGGTCTTGATGTTCGGCTTGTGCGCCAGGAAATCGAGAATCTGCCGGTATTCCGGGTTCTTCTCGCCCATGTCAGGCTTGAGAATGACGATCATTTGTCGGGTATCCCGCGGGTCTTAAAAATATGATTTATAGCCACAGAGTTCACAGAGAACACAGAGTTAAACAGTGCAGACCTCTCAACATTGTTTTTCTCTGTGAACTCTGTGTACTCTGTGGCCAGATTCTTTAATCAAGGGCGCGTATTTTAACAACTAAGCCGCGAAAAACACGTTTTGAACCTGTCTTTGCCTCGCATGAACCCGAAAGCCGCCAAATCCCCGCCCTATGCCACCGACCGCGCCAGCCTGGAACGGGAAGTGCGCGTGGACACCTATCGGGCCTCCGGTCCCGGCGGGCAGCACGTCAACCGCACCGAGTCGGCGGTGCGCCTGACCCATGCGCCCTCGGGGGTGGTGGTGACGGCCACCGAGAACCGCTCCCAGATACGCAACCGCGAGATCGCGTTCGAGCGCCTGGCGCACAGGCTGCGCGCGCTGAACCGCGTGCCCAAGCCGCGCAAGGCCACCCGCGTCAGCCGGGCCGTGAAGGAGCGCCGTCTGGCCTCCAAGAAACATCGCGCCGCCATCAAACGCGGGCGTTCCCGTGGCCGCGGGGAGGAGGAAATGTAGCCCTGCTCGCTACGCTCGCTCGTCTTGCCTGGAATATTAGGGTTTGCTCAAACGTCCCCTCCCGTGGAGTCCGTCTAAACGGCGTTGCCAGCGGCCCGGGGAGAATTTGTCTTGCCGGGCCAGTTGACGTAGGATGTTTTCGCGTCGGTCCCGACCGCAGGGCCGGCGGTTTCAGGTTCCATAAGAAAAGGGGGATGTATGCAGACCGGTACGGTGAAGTGGTTCAACAACGCGAAGGGCTATGGCTTTATCACCCCGAGCGACGGCAGTGAGGATGTATTCGTGCATTTTTCCACCATCGAAGGCGATGGATACAAAAGTCTGAACGAGGGGCAGAAGGTCGAGTTTGAACACACTCAGGGACCGAAGGGCAAGCAGGCCACGCGCGTCATCCCCCGCTGATAAATACGAACAGACACCATTAAAGATTTTCAGTCTTGCGGCCCCGTCTCTGACGGGGCTTTTTATTCACTCCCGAAATAAACAGATTCTTCACCGCCGCCGGACATGTCGCATGAGTTTCTGAGCGAGCTGATCAGGAATTACGGCTACCTCGCCATCCTGATCGGAACCTTTCTGGAAGGGGAGACGATCCTGCTCCTGGGCGGACTGGCCGCGCACATGGGCTTCCTGGAGCTGCAATGGGTGATCGTCGCAGCGCTGGCCGGCAGTTTTTCCGGCGACCAGCTGTATTTTTACATCGGCCGGCATTACGGACCGCGCATCATCGCGCGGCGCGTGTCATGGCAGGAAAGCGCCGCCAAGGTCTACCGGCATCTGCACCGGCATCAGAATCTGCTCATCCTGTGCTTCCGCTTCTTCTACGGCCTGCGCAACGTGACGCCGTTTGTCGTCGGGGCGGCGCACATATCCCGTCTCCGGTTCTTCGTGCTCAATTTGATCGGCGCCGTGATCTGGGCCATGGTGTTCGGCATGGGGGCGTATTTTTCCGGCGAGGCGTTCCGGCTGATACTGAGCGACTACCGGCATTACGAACTGTACCTGCTGTTGGGCCTGGCGCTGGCCGCCTTCCTGCTGTGGCTGACGCTGTTGCTGCGCCGGCGACGGCGGTTGCGCCCGAAGACCGACTAGGGTTTCCGTTCCAGAGCCACGGCGTAAAAGCCGTCGGTGCGATGGATGTGCGGCAGCAGCCGCAGCGCGGCGCCCGTCATGGGCAGCGGTATATGCCGCCGCGCCAGAATCTCGTTCGCCGGCAGCGCATGAAATTCCGGGTGAGCCGCCAGGAATTTTTCCACGATATCCTCGTTTTCTTCCTTCAGCAGGCTGCAGGTCGCGTACACCAGCCGCCCGCCGGGCTTGAGCAGCCCGGAAGCAGCCTCCAGGATGCGCTGCTGGGTGCCCGTGAGCTCCGGCAAATCGATTTCACGCCACTTGATGTCGGGGTTGCGCCGCAGGGTGCCGGTGCCGGAGCAGGGTGCGTCCACCAGCACGCGGTCGACTTTTCCCTTGAGACGCTGCACCCGCGCATCGCGCTCGTGGCTGATCGCGACCATGCGCACGTTGTTCAGGCCCGCGCGCGCCAGGCGCGGCTTGAGCTTCTCCAGGCGTTTCGCCAGCACGTCGAAGGCGTACACCGTGCCGGTGTTGGCCATGAGCGCGCCGATGTGCAGGGTCTTGCCGCCGGCGCCGGCACAGAAGTCCACCACCATCTCCTGCCGCCGGGGTTCCAGCATCGGCGCCAGCAGCTGACTGCCTTCGTCCTGCACTTCGAATAATCCATCCCTGAAACAGGCGGTTTTGAAAACCGGCGCGCGGTCGCGGCGTCGCAGGCCGGAAGGAGAGTAAGGGGTCAATTCACACGGGAGACCTTCCTGCGCCAGGCGCGCCTGGACTTCTTCGCGTTTGGCCTTGAGCGTGTTGGCGCGCAAGTCCACCGGCGCCGGCTGGTTCAGTGCCGCGGACAACGCCAGCGTCGCGGCTTCGCCGAATTGGACGCGCAGCTTTTCCGCCAGCCAATCCGGCATGTTCGCCTGTATCGCGAACGGCAGCGCGGCCCTGTCGAGCGTGCGCGCGCGTTCCACCATCCCGCGCGCATCGCCGCGGAAACCGGTTTCCTCGAGCGCGCGGGCGCTGTAGCCATGCGTGAGCAGATAAGCGGCCACCACGTCGAGCAGGAGCGCGCTGCCGGCGATGTGCTCCAGCCAGCGTTTCTCGCGCAGGCAGCCGTAGACCGTTTCCGCCACGAAGCCGCGGTCGCGCACGCCCATCTCGCGGTGCGCCCGGAAATAACCCTCCATTTGCCGGTCGGCCGGCATTTTTCCGCCGAGGATGAGCGCGAGCAGTTCGACGGCGGAGTTCAGGAGGATGGGTTTGGACATATAAGAGCCAGTTTCTGGTTTCAAGTTTCTGGTTTCTAGTTCAACCAGAAACCAGAAACTAGAGACTAGAAACTCTATTTCCCGTAGCGTTTGAGCAGGTCCTGGTACGCGTCGATGCGCCGGTCGCGGAAGAACGGCCAGATGCGGCGCACGTCCTCGGTGCGCCGGCGGCTGACTTCGGCCACCAGCACTTCGGGCCTGTCGGTCCCGGCCTGCGCCAGGAATTCGCCCTGCGGCCCGGCGATGAAGCTGGAGCCCCAGAACTGGATGCCCGGCGTGCGTCCGGAGGGGTCGGGTTCGGTGCCGACGCGGTTGCAGGCCGCCAGCGGCAGGCCGTTGGCGATCGCGTGCGCGCGCTGGATGGTGATCCAGGCCTCGCGCTGGCGGTTTTTTTCGGCCACGTCGTCGCGCGGGTCCCAGCCGATGGCGGTGGGGTAGAGCAGGATTTCCGCGCCGTGCATGGCCATCCGGCGCGCCGCCTCCGGGTACCACTGGTCCCAGCACACCAGCACGCCGAGCGTGCCGACCGAGGTGACGATGGGCGTGAAACCCTGGTCGCCCGGCGTGAAATAGAATTTTTCGGAGAATCCCGGGTCGTCCGGGATATGCATTTTGCGATACTGGCCGACGAGGCGGCCGTCGGACTCCAGTACCACGGCGGTGTTGTGATGCACGCCGGGTGCGCGCCGCTCGAACAGCGAGCCGACGATGACGATCCCCAGCTCCTTCGCGAGCCTGCCCAGTTCCTGCGTGCTCGGACCCGGGATCGGCTCGGCCTGGTCGAAACGTTTCGTGTCCTCGGTCTGGCAGAAATAAACCCCGGTGTGCAGCTCCTGCAACAACACCAGTCGGGCGCCGCGCGCGGCCGCCTCGCGTATGCCGCTGATTGAAGCGGCGAGATTGCCATCGCGGTCCTCGCTGCAGGCATGCTGCACCAGGCCGATCTTGAGCGTGCTGTTCATGGCGCCAATGTTAGCATGATCCGGCGCGGCTTTTGGCCGCTGCTTGACAGCTATCATCGCCATTCCTATTGTTCATTTCCCAACAATAAAAGGAGGATGCATGAAACGGAGACTGATGATGGCGGCAGCCCTGCTGCTGGCGAGCCCGCTGGCGCTGGCCTACCAGGTGACCGGCCCGGTGGTGGAAATGACCGACAGCAAGATTGTCGTCAAGAAAGGCAAGGAAAACTGGGAACTGGCCCGCGATGCCGGCACCAAAATGACGGGCGACGTCAAGGTGGGCGACAAGGTGACGGTCGAGTACAGGATGACTGCCACCAGCATCGAGGCCAAGACCAAGAAAAAGTCCAACGCCAAGTCCAAAAACAAAGATCAGTAAATCGCCTTGATTGTGTTAAGGGACGGGAAGGCCCGGAAGGGTCTTCCCGTTTTTTATGGTCCGCGCCTTTCGCGCGAACCATTCAAAACCTGGATTCCCGCTTCCGCGGGAATGACAACAACCTAAAGAACCCCCTCCGGCAATTGCATCGTCACGCAATGCAGGCTGCCGAACTGGTAAATAAGCGGCAGGCAGTCGATGGCGATCATCTCGCGGTCCGGAAAACATTCCTGTATGCGCGCCAGCGCGCCGGCGTCCGCCGGGTCCTGATAGGTGGGCACCAGCACCGCGCCATTGATGATGAGAAAATTGGCGTAGGTCGCCGGCAGGCGGTTGCCGTCCTCGTCGAACTTGGCGCGCGGCCAGGGCAGCGGCACCAGGCGGTAAGGCTGGCCATCCGCGGCGCGCAGGGTTTTCAGCTCGTCTTCCATGGCCTTCAGTTCCGCGTAATGCTCATCGTCCGCATCGTCGCAGCGCACGTAGGCAATCGTGCGGTTGTCGCAAAGACGTGCCAGGGTGTCGATATGGCTGTCGGTGTCGTCGCCGGCGAGATAGCCGTGGTGCAGCCACAGGATGCGATTGATGCCGAGGAATTCACTAAGTCGTTTTTCAATCTGCTGCTTCGAGAGCTGCGGATTGCGCGTCGGCGCCAGCAGGCAGCGGGCGGTGGTGAGCAGGATGCCGGAGCCGTCGACCTCGATGGAGCCGCCCTCGAGAACCATGTCCACGGTCTGCATCGGGGCCTGGCCGAAGGCGTCCGCGGCGTAGAGCCGGCGGTTGATCTGGTTGTCGAGTTCATAGCCGTATTTCCCGCCCCAGCCGTTGAACCCGAAATCGAGCAACACGGGCTCGCCGCTGCACACAACCGTGAGCGGCCCGTGATCGCGCGCCCAGGTGTCGTTGGAGGGCACGGTGCGCAGCATGACCCGCCCCATGTCCACGCCGGCTGCGGTCAGCAGTTCGCCGACATATTCGCGATGTGCGCGGTCGTAGCAGCAGATCAGCACCTTTTCGCGCCGGGCCACCTGCCGCGCGATGTCGGTGAAAACCGGTTCGACCTGTTTCAGGCGTTTGGCCCAGTCGCCATGCGCGTGCGGCCAGGTGAGCATGACCCCGCTTTGCGGCGCCCACTCGGGAGGCAGATACTTGCGGCAGGTTTCGGCCATCGGTTTTATCGCACGGGATCGGAAACGCCGCGTATGCTAGCCCAGCCATGAGGCCGCGCCAAGCGCGTACGCGCGCGGTTTGATTTCTGCCGGAAAGTGGTTTTGAATGTGCGCCCGGTAAACAAGGCCGCACGAAGCGCGCTCGGCCCACTCCCCCTCTCTCCGCCTTCCCCTTGCGGGAGGTGAGGCGGGGTATTCACGGACACACTTAATGTGTGTCCGTGCCGCCGAACGGGTGCGTCGAAGTTTGGCGCACCCCGGCGGGATCAAAATGAGGGAGAGGGA
>JBFMBB010000085.1:0-12148 GCA_040755435.1 Pseudomonadota bacterium
GGCGAGTTCCGGGGTCAGGGCAAAGCGATGTTCCACCGCCGGATCGTCGCGATAGCCGGACGCGTGGACCTGCACGTGCCCGGTGAGGTTGAGGATTTCCTTCTGGATCTGCTGCTCCATCGAACCGCGGATCAGCGCCGCCATCACGATCATCGACCAGATGCCGAGCACCAGCGCGAACAGCATCACCAGCGTGCGGCGCTTGTGGCGCCACAGATTGCGCCAGGCCAGCAGCAGGAGCAGCGGCAGGCGTGCCGTGTCGGCGATGGGACCGAGCCGAGGGCCGTGCGCCAGGGACGGCGCGCCTGCGGACTCAGGCGGCATGGATGGCCTCCACCGGTTGCAGCCTGCGGATGCGCAGCGCCGGGTACACGGCCGCGGCCAGGACGAAGCCGAGAATCACCGCAGGCCCGATCAGGATCGCCGTGACCGAGAGCTGGGGATAGATCAGCGCCGGCAGGCCGTACTGGCCCATGAATTCCTCGAGACCGGGATAGGTGAACCCGTGCACCGACAGAAAGGCGGCGATGCCGATACCGATCGCGATACCGATGCCCAGGCCGATCAGCGCCAGCAGTGCGGTTTCGGCGAACACCAGCGTGCCGATGCGCAACGGCGTGGCGCCGAGCGCCAGCATGACGCCGAACTCGCGCGTGCGCTCCAGCACCGACATGATGAAGGTGTTGAGGATGCTGAGCGTCACCACCAGGATCAGCGCGATGTAAATGAACCAGTCGATGGTCCAGTCCGCCTCGATCACCTGCTTGAGGCCGGGAATCAGCCGCTCCCAGTCGAGCACCGCCAGCGCCGGCGTCGCCGGCAGCAGGCGCGTGACCTCGCGCTGCATCGACGGCAGCTGCGCGAGGTCGGGGGCGAGCAGTGCGATCGCGTGCGCGCCCTGCCCCATCCCGAACAGCTCCTGGAAACTGCCGAGCGGCAGTTCCACCAGCACGCGATCGAGATCGCGCATGCCGGTCTCGAAAATGCCCACCACCGGCACGATGGTGGCGGCCACCGAGCCGTCCATGGCCGAGCCGAGCAGGGTCAGCTCGTCGCCGATCTTGATGTTGAGATTCTTCGCCAACGGCGCACCGAGCACGGCCTCCTGCGCGTCGTTCCCGGCCAGGAAGCGCCCGGACTTCATGAGCCGCGGCACGGTGGACACGTCCGGCTCGTGCTCCGGCTCGACGCCCACGACCTGCACGCCGTAACTGCGCGTGCCGCTGGAGGCGAGCGCGAACGCCTGGGCGCGCGTCGCGATCGCGATACCGCGCAGCGCCGGGTCCGCGCGCAGGCGTTCCGCGAGCGCAGCCGCGTCCGGGATGATCTTGCGGATCTGCGGCTTGTCGAGATAGCCCTCGCGCTGCACCTGCATCTGGGCCGTGAAAATGCGCAGGCTGCTGTCCACCATCAGATCGTACGAACCGAGCTGGAGGGTGATGAGGAACACCATCAGCACCGTGACGAACGCGATCGCCGAGGCCGTGAGCCAGGTGCGGCGTTTGTGCCGCCACAGGTTGCGCCAGGCGAGACGGAGAGTGATCACGATTAGTGCTCCATTATCTGGCTGTAATTCCGGAATCAGGTCGTCATTCCGGCGAAAGCCGGAATCCAGTTTATTACAACAATTCCGGATACAAATCCTTCCACTGTGGATTCATGCGTTCGATCAATTCCAGCTTCCATTGCCGTTTCCATTCCTTGATAGCTTTTTCCCGGGAGATGGCGGATTCCATGGAATCATGCAATTCATACCACACCAGTTCGTGCACACCGTAACGGTTAGTGAAGCCGGGAACTACGTCATTTTTGTGTTCCCAAATACGCTTTATCAAATCAGAGGTTACACCCAAATACAGCGTCCCGTTCTTGTCACTGGCCAGGATGTAGACACAGGGTTGTTTGAACATTGTTTATATGAAACTGGATTCCGGCTTTCGCCGGAATGACAGCAAGTGTTATTCCCTCGGATTTCTCAAATTGGATAACGTAAACGTCCCGGGCGCGACGGAAATGCCGAAGCGGACTTCGCGCGTTACCACCTCGGTCCATTCGCCGGGTTTGTCCACCCGCTGCATGCGCTCGCGCGCCGCCACCAGCTTGCCGCCCATGGGCCGGATCTCGGACACGACGAGCTGCTTCACCAGCACATCCTGCTGGTCGTAGAACGCGTGCTCCAGCATGATCCAGTCGTCGCGGATTTTCACGACCTCGCGGCCCCATACGACCGGCGCCGTTTCCTTCGGCACCGACTCGATCACGTACACGGTGCGGCCGTCGTGCGATTCCTTGCGCAGCAATTTGTGCGTGTACTGCTCGATCAGCTCGTCGGCCTTGGCCAGGTCGTTGTTGGAGAAATCCGAGCCCATCCAGCTCTGGTTCATCATGCTCGACGGGATCCGGATCACGCGGTTGATCTTCGGCGTGAAGCTCCACATCTCGTTGTCCAGCAGCAGCGTGGCATTGCCGGCGTCCTTGGGCGGCGCCGTGACGCGCACCAGCGACTCCTTCTGCCCGCGGGTCCAGACGCGGATGGTCATGCTCCGTTCCCAGTCGGGGCGGCGGATGGTCATGTCGACGACGGAATAGGACGAGGTATCGCGCCAGTAGTCGATGGCGCGCTGCACCAGGGTCGCCGCGTCTTCGGCCGGCGCGGCAGCCGAAGCGCCATGGAAAAACAATGCGGCCAGAAAGCATGGCCATCGTGCCGCCAGAAAAAGTGAGCGCTGCGCTTTCATGGCCAGGGCATTATTGCCCGCCACCGGTCAATTCACAACGAAGGCTTTGGCGGCGATCGGGAATAGGTTACGGTTTTCCCCGGTTATTTTTATTCCGCCGGCGAAATCGCGGTGCTTTCCCCGGTTTCGCTGATTTCGAATATTCCGGCTCGCGTCGTCCTGACGCAAGCTTGTTGCCCGGCGCGCCAATGGTTCCGGAGGCGGCACCGCGCAACAGGCGGCGAAACGTCGGGCATTCCATGTGGCTCGGCGCGGGGCAGACGGCGGCATGTTGCAAGCCGTCACGCACGGCGCTCAGCTTTTGAATCGTCCGGTCCAGTTCCTCCGCCTTGGACGCGAGCACGCGCCGGTCGATGCGCGGACGCCCGTCCGGCGCGAACATGCGGCCGATCTCATCGAGCGAGAAACCGGCGGCGCGTCCCAGCGCGATCAGCGCCAGCCGCTCCAGCACCCGCGGATCGAACAGGCGGCGCAGGCCGCGCCGGCCGACGGAAACGATCAGCCCCTTCTCTTCATAGAAGCGCAGCGTCGAGGCGGGAACCCCGGAACGCTTTGCCACCTCGGTGATGTCCAGGGCCACCCCCTTGACCTCAAGTTGACTTGAAGTGGCACTATGCCGCCTGTGCCAACTGTTGGCAAGCAATCAAGGAGACGGACATGAACATTGTGACTAGCAGTATTTTCGTGGGCGCGGGCGCGACCGTGGTGATCGACCTCTGGGCGATCGCGCGCCGGCGCCTGCTCGGAATTCCACCGCCGGACTACGGCCTGGTCGGCCGCTGGCTGGCGCACATGACGCGCGGGCGCTTCCGTCACGACTCCATCGCGGCAGCGGCGCCCGTGCACGGCGAGCGCCTGATCGGGTGGATCGCCCATTACCTGATCGGAATCTCGTTCGCGGCCATCCTGCTCGGCGTCTGGGGTCTTGCGTGGATTCAGCATCCGGCGCTGGGGCCGGCGCTGGTGGTCGGGATCGGCACCGTGGCGGCGCCCTTCCTGGTGATGCAGCCGGGCATGGGCGCGGGTATCGCCGCCCGCCGCACGCCGCGCCCGGCCGCCGCCAGGGTCCAGAGCCTCGTCACGCATGCGATTTTCGGCCTCGGGCTCTATGCCGCCGGATGGGCGACGAATTTCCTGTACACGCCGTGATGGCGGACGTTCGCAACGAATCCTGTTAATCAGTCAGATACTTTTATAAAGGAGAATGAAATGCGTATACCTTCCCGATTCGCACCGGTCCTCTTCGGTGCCCTGCTCTCGACCATCATGGTCGGCATCGTGTCGGCCTTCGTCCTGGCAACCAGCCGGGGCATCGACGCGGGCTTTCCCGCGCAATGGTTGCGGAGCTGCCTGACGACATGGCCGGTGGCCTTTCCGACGGTACTGCTGGTCGCGCCATGGGTGCGCCGGGTCGTGGGTCGTGTGACCGCGTGACGTATCCCCTGCCGCCGTCCAGCCGAACCAACAGTGGCCGGGATTGAAATATTATCCGCGATCACTGAGTTACCGGAAAATTGGGCCAGGCCTCTTTTGCAGTTGCCGGGAAAATAATGAAAAAGCCGCCTTACGGCGGCTTTTAATTGTTTACGGCCTGGATTCCGGCTTTCGCCGGAATGACAGCGGTATTGTTCGGCGGGTTTCGAAAAAATAACTGGCGCGTGATACACGCCCTATCTCAATAAATCCTCGTACATTTTCCTGTCTGCCTCGCTGAAACAGCAGGCGATGATTTCATCGAATTTGTTTTCGTATTCGCGCATGACCGTGACGGCGATTTTCGCCGCTTGGTCTTTCGGATAGCCATACACGCCGGTGCTGATGCCGGGAAAGGCGATGGACTTCACGTCGTGCTTCAGCGCCAGTTCCAGCGAGTGGCGGTAACAATTAGCCAGCAACGCCGGTTCATTGTGCAAGCCGCCATGCCACACCGGGCCGACGGTGTGAATGATCCACTTCGCGGGCAGCTTGTAGCCGGGCGTGATCTTCGCCTCGCCGGTGGGGCAGCCGCCGAGGGTACGGCATTTCGCCAGCAGCTCCGGGCCGGCGGCACGGTGAATGGCGCCGTCCACGCCCCCGCCGCCGAGCAGGGATTCGTTGGCGGCGTTGACGATGGCGTCGACTTTCAGCGTCGTGATGTCGGCCTGGAACGCGCGGAGCATCGGACGCCGTTACGGTTCAGGGGTTCGCGGGAGCCTTGACGCCGGGCGGCGGATTCGCGAGCGCCGGTACGTCCTGCAGCGGCGATTCGGCGCGCGGCGGCGCCACGCGTTTCATCTGGCCGCTTTCATCCGGGCGCGGCGCCGACTCACGCGCCGCCGGGGAGAGCTTGACGGCTTCGCGTTGCGGCCGTTCGGCGCGCTGTTCGGCTGGCGCTTCTCCGGCGGCGAGCGCCGGCGGGACAACCAGCATGGAAAGAATCAGAAGAATTCTTGATACCGGCATGTGCAGTCTCCGTGACAAACTCTCTTTAACTTAACCCATACGACGGATACCGGGCATATCCGCCGCGCCGGCGGCGCGAAGCAGGCGACGCGCGCGCTATTTCACCACCCGCAGGCTCGGTCCCTTGCCCGGCGGTTTGCCTTCCGGCGGCGGCTCCTCCGGTCCCGGCCCGGCCTTGTCGCCGGCCGGCAACTCGGGAAAGGTGATGCCCTGGTTGTTCTCGCGCGCGTAGATCGCCAGCACCGCGGCGTAGGGAACTTCCACGGACAGGCTCTGGCCGCCGAAACGGGCCGCGAACCGCAGGGCCTCGGCGGCAAACTCGAAGCGCCCCACCGCGCGCGGATGGATGTTGAGCACGATGCGGCCGTCCTGGACGTAATTCGCCGGAACCCTGACGCCGGGAGCGGCGGCGTCGACCAGCACCTGCGGCGTGAAATGGTTGTCCACCGCCCAGTCGTAGACGGCGCGCAGCAGATAGAGCTTGATCGGGGTCATGCGCGGCGATGCCGCGCGCGCGGGAAAATCGGGCGCGAGATCCGGCGACTCACCGGGAGGGCGAGCGCATCGCCTTTTCCGTCTCGGTGAGCGACAGCTTGAAGGATTTGCGCTGGAACAGCTTGTTGGCGTAATCGAGGATGGGCTTGGCCTGGCGCGGCAGCTCGATGTCCCAGAGGTCGAGACGCCACAGCAGCGGGGCGAGCGAGCAGTCCACCAGCGAGAACTCCTCGCCCAGCGCGAACGACTGCTCCTTGAACACCGGCGAGATCACGGTGAGCCCGTCGCGCAGCGCGTGGCGCGCCTTGGTGGCGGCCTTCTTGTCGCCGCCGGTGATGTCGCGGATCAGGCCGTACCAGTCGCGGTCGAAGCGCACCAGCATCAGCCGCGCGCGGGCGCGCGAAACCGGGTCCACCGGCATCAGCGGCGGGTGCGGCAGGCGCTCGTCGAGGTATTCGTTGATGATGTTGGATTCGTACAGCACCAGGTCGCGGTCCACCATGGTCGGGACCTGGTTGTAGGGATTGAGCTCGCCCAGTTCGCGCGGCTTCTTGTTGACGTCGACGTCCACGATCTGGCACTCGATGTCCTTCTCGAACAGGACGATGCGCGTGCGGTGGCTCCAGGGATCGGACGTGCCCGAGTACAGCGTCATGATCGGCTTGCGCGCTGCGGGCGTGGTGCTCATCACGTTTTTGTCGATCATGTCACTCCGGGACGGCCGGTCGCCGCTGTCGATGATTCGCGCCGCTTATCGAACCGGCGCGAACTGTCCTGAAACGAAGATGCCGCAAATGCTCCTGCGCCGGGACATGCGCCTCAAACCGGCGCATGTCCCGGACAATCAGTGGATGTCCTTCCAGTATTCCTTCTTCAGCAGGTAGGCAAACACCAGGAATACCGCCAGGAAGATGAGCACGTAGATGCCGATCTTGTAGCGCACCAGCTTGGCCGGCTCGCCGAGATAGACCAGGAAATTCGTCAGGTCGCGCATGGCGTCATCGTAGGTCTTCTGGTTCATGGTGCCGACGCGCTCGATCTCGAGACGTTCGAATACCTCGGCGCCGTGCTCGTCCTTCTTGAATATGGCGCGCTGGTCGCCCTGCCATTCGTACAGCACGTGCGGCATGGCCACGTGCGGGAACACGGTGTTGTTCCAGCCGGACGGGGACTTGTCGTCGCGGTAGAAGCTGCGCATGTAGGTGTAGATCCAGGCCGGTTTGCGCGAGCGCGCGATCAGCGACAGGTCGGGGGGCGCCACGCCGAACCAGTGGCGGGCGTCGTCCTTCGGCATCACCGCCTTCATGAGGTCGCCGACCTTGTCTGCGGCGAACAGCAGGTTGTCCTTCACCAGCTCCTCGCTGATGCCGAGATCCTTGCCCATGCGGTTGTAGCGCATGTAGCCGGCGCTGTGGCAGGACAGGCAATAGTTGACGAAGATGCGCGCGCCGCGCTGCAGCGAGGCCTGGTCGCCGAGATCGATCTTGACGGGGTCGCACTCGACCGCGCCGCAGGACTTGTGTCCACCCGCGGCGAACGCGCCGGCCGGCAGGCCCAGCATGACCAACAGTATCAGGAGTTTTTTCATTTCCAGGTCACCCTTTCCGGCACCGGCTTGGTCTTGTCCAGCTTGGTGTAAATCGGCATCAGGAAGAAGAAGGCAAAATACAGGACCGTGAACGCCTGCACCCAGTACACGTTCTTGAACCAGAACAGGCTGACGATCTCGGGGCTCTTGGTGCCGAGAAAACCGAGGATGACGAAGCTGACCACGAAGATGGCCAGCGCGGTCTTGTACAGCACGCCGCGGTAGCGGATGGATTTCACCGGCGAGCGATCCAGCCACGGCAGCAGGAAGAACACCACGATGGACAGCCCCATGAAGATCACGCCCCAGATCTTGGCGTCGATCCAGAAGAAGTTGTACACGTTGGCGCGCAGGATCGAGTAGAACGGGGTGAAGTACCACAGCGGCACGATCTCCTGCGGCGTCTGCAGGATGTTGGCCGGCGTGAAGTTGTCGGGCTCGAGGAACCAGCCCCCCAGCTCCGGCGCGAAGAATATCACCGCGGCGAACAGCATCAGGAACACCGTCACGCCGACGATGTCCTTGACCGTGTAATAGGGATGGAACGGGATGCCGTCGAGCGGAATGCCGTTCGGTCCCTTCTTTTTCTTGATCTCGACGCCGTCCGGGTTGTTCGAGCCGACCTTGTGCAGCGCCACGATGTGCACGAACACCAGCGCCGCCAGGATCAGCGGGATGGCGATGACGTGGAACGCGAAGAAGCGGTTCAGCGTCGCGTCGGTCACCACGAAGTCGCCGCGGATCCACTCGGACAGGACCGGCCCGACCACCGGGATGGCGTCGAACAGCGAGATGATCACCTGCGCGCCCCAATAGGACATGTTGCCCCACGGCAGCAGGTAGCCCATGAAGGCCTCGGCCATGAGCGCGACGAAGATCACCATGCCGATGATCCACACCAGCTCGCGCGGGCCGCGGTAGGAACCGTAGAGCAGGCCGCGGAACATGTGCAGGTACACGACGACGAAGAAGAACGACGCGCCGGTGGAGTGCATGTAGCGGATCAGCCAGCCCCAGTCCACGTCGCGCATGATGTACTCGACCGAGGCGAACGCCAGCTCGGTGTCCGGCTTGTAATGCATGGTGAGGAAAATGCCGGTGGCGATCTGCATCACCAGCACCAGCAGCGCCAGCGAGCCGAAGTAGTACCAGAAGTTGAAGTTCTTGGGCGCGTAGTATTCGGCGAGATGCTCCTTCCAGACCTTGGTCAGGGGGAAGCGCTCGTCAATCCAGGTCATGAGCTTTTGCATCAGGCGGCTCCTTTCTGGTCAGCGCCGATGATGATGCGCGTGTCGGAGATGTAGGCATGCGGCGGCACCACGAGGTTGGTGGGCGCCGGGACGTTCTTGAAGACGCGGCCGGCCAGGTCGAACTTGGAGCCGTGGCAGGGGCAGAAGAACCCGCCCTTCCAGTCCTCACCCAGGCCCGAGGCAACGCCGGCGTCGAGGCGCTTGTCCGGCGAACAGCCGAGGTGGGTGCAGATGCCGACCAGCACCAGCACTTCCGGCTTGATCGAGCGCGCTTCGTTCTTCGCGTATTCCGGTTGCTGATCGGTCACGGCGGATTCGGGATCGGCCAGGAGTTTTTCGACAGCCGAAAGCGATTTCAGCATCTCGGGCGTGCGGCGCAGAATCCACACCGGCTTGCCACGCCACTCGACCGTGAGCAGCTGGCCGGCCTCGAGCTTGCTGATGTCCACCTCGACCGGCGCGCCGGAGGCCTTGGCGCGGGCGCTGGGCATCATGCTGAGGACAAAGGGGGTGAGCGCATAGACCGTCCCCACCACTCCTAATCCGCTGGTGATCGCCAGCAGGCGCCGGCGACGCGGATTGACACCCTCTTCACTCATGAAACCCCCTCAATCTCTTGAAGAACGACGCAAAAATAAAAAAATCACGCGTCTTCGCGTAATTTTCTTAGATGAATCAGCCAATTAGTTGATAGAATCCGTCCGGCCCTGAAAAACGGCGCATAGGATTATATATCATCCCCACCAGAGTCAAGCGCTTAAATCAAATCGTGGCGTATTTTTTCACAAAAATCGCCGCTGACCGCCATATCGTCATGGCGCGACGCGCGCGCCGGCGCATCGGATAGAATTCAGCACCCAGACATCGCGATTGGCCCGTGCATATGAATCCGCGTCAGATCCTGTCGTATCTTGCCCAGGCCATCGTCCTCGGGCTTGCCATCGCCTTCGTGGTGCTGTATTTCCGGCCCGATATCGCCGGGCTCAACGACGCCGCCACCGTCGAAATCCGCCAGGCCGCGCCGGAAACCTCGCAACGCCCGGCCGGCGGCCCCTATTCCTACGCCGCCGCGGTGGACCGGGCCTCGCCCGCGGTCGTCAACATCAACACCGCCAAGGTCGTCACCGTGCGGCCGCATCCGTTTTTCGACGACCCGGTGTTCCGCCAGTTTTTCGGCGGCGGCGAAAACCTGATCACGCCGCGCAAGCGCGTCGAATCCAGTCTCGGTTCCGGCGTCATCATGAGCGAGCGGGGCTACATCCTGACCAATCATCACGTCATCCGCGGCGCCGACGCCATCCAGGTGTCGCTGCAGGACGGGCGCATGGTGCAGGCCAAGGTGGTAGGCAGCGATCCGGAGACGGACGTGGCGGTGCTGAAAATCGACCTGCCGCGGCTGCCGGTCATGACGCTCGGCCACTCCGACAGCCTGCGCGTCGGCGACGTGGTGCTCGCCATCGGCAATCCCTTCGGCGTCGGCCAGACCGTGACCATGGGCATCGTCAGCGCCACCGGCCGCAACAAGCTCGGCATCAACACCTTCGAAAATTTCATCCAGACCGACGCCGCCATCAATCCCGGCAACTCGGGCGGCGCGCTGATCGACGCCGAGGGCAACCTGGTCGGCATCAATACCGCCATCTTCTCGCGCAGCGGCGGCAACCAGGGCATCGGTTTCGCCATCCCGACCAGCCTGGCCCAGAACGTGATGCAGGAAATCATCGAGCACGGCCGCCCCCTGCGCGGCTGGCTCGGCATCGAGGCGCAGATGATCACGCCGCAGATCGCGCGCGCCCTCGAACTCAAGGACACGGCCGGCGTGGTGGTGGTCGGCGTGGTGCGCGGCGGACCGGCGCATCGCGCAGGATTGCAGCCGGGGGACGTGCTGGTCGCCATCGACGGCAGGAAAATCGCCGAGGCGCGCGAGGCGCTGTTGAGCATTTCCGGCCACAAGCCCGGCAGCCGCGTGAGCATGGAAATCCTGCGCGAGGGCAAATCGATGACGCTGGAAGCCACCGCCATCGAGCGCCCGGCGCAGGCGGCCACGGAGTAACACGCGCAACGGCCAAAGCCGCTGCCGCGCGTTCCGGGAAATCCGGTTCAGCTCCCGCAGCGCCGGAAGGAACCGTCCGGCTGCCAAAAGAACTGGGTCTCGCCGGCTCCGGTGGCCCAGCTCTTGGTCGAGGCCCAGCCGATGAAGTCGGTTTTGGCCTGGATATAGCCGCCGTCCCCCGACCGGCATTCCGTCTTTCCCGGCGGATGTTTTGTCAGGTAACGATATTCGGGCGGAATCGTGACGTCCGCGAGCAGTTCCTTGCAGCGGTATTTCTTCCCGCCCATGCCGTGGCACACGACCAGCCGGATTTCGTAATAATCGGACAAAAGCCGCTGCGTGACGTAGCGCCTCGCGGTGGTGGTCCGTATCAGCGCGGCAAAATCCTCAAAATCGTCCTGGTTGAAATAGCCGACAAGGAAAGCGGGGTTGGACTCGAGATTATCGCGCACGTCGGAGTCAAACTCGGCGGGGTGCATGATCACAAACCCGGGGAAGGATTTGCCAATCTGATCCTGAAATAAATCCGCAGGAGCGGGGGATGCCGTCAGCAAGAACGGCAGCAGCAACGGCGTCCACCATTTCTTGCCCATGATCGCGGCTCCCTGCGGACATGGCCGTGTTTCCCAGAATACACCCGGCGTCGTTGCCAGGCACATTGTTTTGCCGGTGCACTGCCACGAGGCGGGAAATTCCCCGGGAAAAAGCTGTGAAAACGGATTTGCCCGACCGACTTACTTGGGATTTTTTTCCTCGGGTCCGGCGAAGGCCTGGTCATGTTTCCTGAACTCGGCCTCGATTTCCGAGTCGGTCAGGTCGCGCCGGCCGCCGTCCACGGCGGCGTCGGCGGCGCGCTTCATGCGACGCGCCACGAACAGGCCGATCTCGAACAGGATGATCATCGGCACCGCCAGGAAGAACTGCGAGAACACGTCCGGCGGCGTGATGACGGCGGCGACGATGAAGGCGAACAGGATCACGTACGGCCGTTTCTCCGCCATGGCGTCGGGATCGATCACGCCCATCCGCGCCAGCAGGATCACCGCGATCGGCACCTCGAAGGCGATGCCGAAGGCGAAGAACATGGAGAACACGAAGTCCATGTAGGCGCGGATATCGGTCATCATGGTTACGCCCGGCGGCAGGGCGTGCACGAAAAATCCGAAGGCCATGGGGAACACCACGAAATACGCGAACGCCATGCCGCCGTAAAACAGGATGGTGCTCGACAGCAGCAGCGGGAACACCAGGCGCCGCTCGTGCTTGTACAGGCCCGGCGCCACGAAGGCCCACAGCTGGTACAGCAGGAACGGGATGGTGACGACGATGGCCACCGCCAGCGTCAGCTTGATGGGCGTGAGAAACGGCGAGGCCACCTCGGTCGCGACCATGGTCGCGCCCGGCGGCAACACGTTCATCAGCGGTTGCGCCACCAGCGTGTAAACCTCTCCCGCGAAGGGAATCAGCGCGAAGAACACCACGGCGACGGCGATGACGGCATAGAGCAGGCGGTCGCGCAGCTCCAGCAGGTGGGAAATCAGGCTGCCCTCAGCGGCTTCGGGCTTTTTGGGGTCCGTCATGT
>JBFMBB010000086.1:0-12017 GCA_040755435.1 Pseudomonadota bacterium
AGGCGCTTCTCCGACCACGCGCCGCTGATCCTGGATTACGACCACGAGTTGTGACCACCATGCCGGGACTGCGACAGATATTCAATTGGATGGGGCCGCTGCGGCTGATGTTGGCGTTCGGCGTGTTGCTGCTGCTGGTGCTGCGTCCGGCGCCGGGCACGCCGCCGGTCTACTCCGGCTGGGAGATGCTGCCGACGCTGGTGATCCCTTCGCTGGTGCCGATTTTCATCGCGGTGCTGCTGCTGGACGCGCTCATGGGCGCGGTGTGGCTCGCGAGCTATCCCGACCGGCGCCAAAAGTACCGCACCGTGATCGGCGCCAGTCTCGGCATGGTGTTGCTGCTGGTGCTGTGGTGGTGGCCGTATTTCGCCGCGCTGGTGCCGTGATCATTTCAGCGGCCAGGGTGTCAGCACGTAATCATTTCCGGTGAAGTGGCAACCACGGCATAACAGTATGCCCTGACCGTCCTTGATGACCTTGTTCTGAAAAATCTCGTACCAGTACCAGTTCGAACCGCCGGCGCTGTCGGCCGCGGTCTTGATCGCCACCGACCAACCCTGCACCGTTTCGCCCTCGCCGTACAATTCCTTCACCGCCACCGCCCCCGGTGGATGCTGGCGTGTTCTGGCTTGCAACGATTCGAACAGGACGGGATTGAGCCAGGCGCGCACCTTGCCGAAGTGCGGTCCCTGCGAGGCATGCGGGCCGCTTTCGCTGCGCCAGGTCTTGTAGCGCCCGGCTTTGAGCCAGGCTTCCAGCGCCGTGCCGCCCGGCGGCGGCGCGGGCGTTTGCGCCGGCGCCGGACCGGCGCACGCCATCAGACAGGAAAACAGGAGCAGCCGCGCGAGCGTGCGTTCAGCCGCCGGATTTTTCCGCGAGTTCATCGAGACCGCCTTCCATGTGCAGTTCGGTCAGCTCGGTGAAGCCGCCGATGCACTTGCCGTCGATCAGGATCTGCGGCACCGTGCGCGCGCCGTTCGTGACGCGCGCGAACTCCGCGAGCTTGCCGCGATCGGTGTCGATGCGGACTTCCTCGTACGGAATGTTCCACTTCTGCAGCAGCGCCTTGGCCTTCTGGCAGTAGGGACAGGCGCCGGTGCTGTAGACTTTGACTCTGGCCATAATTAATTGAGTATTTCCGAAATCATAGAATTCAAGTTAGCCACAGAGGTCACAGAGCACACAGAGAGAAAATAAAGGAGCGGTTTTTGCTCTGTGACCTCTGTGCTCTCTGTGGCTGAAAATCATATTCAGGATTTTCTCGATCGCGCCGCCGCGGTCGCGGCGGTGGCGAGCGCGATGACGATACTGAATAGCGTCACGCCGAACAAGCTGACCCAGCCCGAAACGTCCGCCGGCGCGAACAGGGCCGCCAGCGGCGCCAGCAGGTCGAAACCGGCCGCGGCCTTCTGATGCTTGAAGGCATCGAGCAGCGCCACCGACAGCGTGGCAATGCCGAAAGCAACGAGACCGCCGATGACCGCGCGCCGGATCAATTCTCCGCGGCTCAACACCCGCGGTTCGATCTCCGCCAGTTGCTGGATCTCCGGCTCGCGTTTGCCCAGGGGCGAGAAGCGCTGCAGCATCAGCATGCCGGGGATGCCGACGGCGATCGTGAACAGGAAGAAATCGCGCCAGCCGATGGCGTCCACCATGACGCCGGTCACCGGCCCGGCGAGGATGCGCGGCAGCGCGAACAGGCTGGAGAACAGCGCGTACTGGGTGGCGGAAAACTGCTTCATGGTCATGCGCAGCAGCAGCACGCTGAAGGCGCCGGTGCCCATGCCGGTGGTGAGGCTCTCGAAGCCCATGGCGGCGTACATCAGCGGACGGTTCACGCCGACCTCGGCGATCAGCACATAGCCCAGGTTGGACGCGATCTGCAGTGCGCCGAACACCCACAGCGCGTGTCCCAGGCCCATGGCCGTGGTCAGCATGCCGCCGAGGAAGGTGCCGACCAGTGTCGCGATCAAACCGATCGTGGCGGTGGCGATGCCGACGTCGAAATCGTTGAAGCCGGTCTGCACCAGGAACGGCCGGATGAGCGCTCCGCCGAGGTTGTCGGCGAGTTTGTACAACACCACGAACGCCAGCAGTTCCAGCGCGCGGCGCTTGGATAGGAATCCCACGAACGGCTCCCACACCGCCTCGCGCAGCGACGGCGGCGCCTGCAAACGGTCGGCGGCGGATTTGGGCGCGAGCAGCGTGACCGCCAGCATCGGCAGGTACAGCAGGGCCAGGATCGTGAACATGACCGGCCAGGACCACAGGCCCGCCAGCGTGATGCTGAGTCCGCCGGCCACGAACATGGCGGCGCGGTAAATCGCGATGCGCGCTCCCACGGCCACGCCCTGCTCGTCCGGTTCCAGCACTTCCACGGCGTAGGCGTCGATGGCGATGTCCTGGCTCGCGGAGGCGAAGGCGATGGCGAGTGTCAGGCTGCCGATGATCCAGAGCGTGTCCGGGCCGAGCGTCACGCCGCCGAGCAGCAGGGTGCCGATCAGTAGTGCGATTTGCCACAGCAGCGTCCAGCCGAGCTTGCGCCCGAGCCGCGGCAGAGGCAGGGCGTAACGGTCCATCAATGGCGACCACAGGAACTTGAAGCTCCACGGCGCCTGCGCCAGCGTGAACAGGCCGATGATGCGGATGTCCACGCCCTCGCGCGCGAGCCAGGTCGGTATGGCGATCCACACCAGCCCCAGCGGCAGTCCCGAGGAAAACGAGAGCAAACTTACCGCGGCCGTGCGCGGACTGCGCAGCGCCAGCCACACGGCGCGCCAGGCAGAAACCTGGCGGTTCACTGTACTTTTTCTCCGCGTGCGGTTGTGTGCATCGTGCGTTCAGGCGGGAGACGGAGCGGGGGCGTGGCGGAAGCGGGCCTGGCGAATGGTGGCTTTCTGAGTTTGAGCATTCCCGTCCATGGCGCGCGGCGCCCATCTTAACCGCATTAGCGCGGATTTGGCTTTCCCCAGCTTAGCAAAGGCATCCCGGCCGTAACCGCCGTGCGCGGGCGGAAACCGGACGAAAGGCGTTCGCGGAAACCGGCCGGTGGGCTATCTCACTTGAGGCCGGCAAAGAATCGCGGACGGCGTCAACCCTGCCAGAATCGTCATGAAGCATCCGATTCAGGCCGGTTTTACGGCTGTTTTGCGGGTTCCCCGTTCTGGTCAACCCCTTGATTGTAAAGCTTTATAGCGGGTGGCATAGCTCTTGCAAACTCTGGCCCAAGACAAATGCATTTTGCTATCGGGGACGGGTTTATGTACGGATTCAGCAGGGAAACACAGAAGTGTCTGGGCCGCCTGGCGATTGCCGGCGTGCTCGCTTTTTCGGGGCTGACAGCGGGGGTGTCCGCGCATGCCGCCCTTTCCGGTTCCAGCTTTGCGGCGGTTCCGGCCAGCCAGGACGTCCGGCCGGAACAGAACGCCATCAGCTCCAATCAGGTCGCCCTGTCGCAATTCAGCACCGGCCACCGCAACGAGGCCGTGCGCCTGTGGCAGTCGCAGGCTGACAGAGGCGATGCCGCGTCGCAGTTTACCCTGGGGGTTCTCTACAACCGCGGCGATGGCGGTGTGGCCAGAGACCTGATCCAGGCCGCGCACTGGTATCGCAAGGCCGCGGAGCAGGGTCATGTGATCGCCCAGTACAACCTGGGCATCCTGTACGCCACCGGTACCGGCGTGGCCCGCGACCCGGGTGCTGCCATTCAGTGGTGGCGCATGGCGGCCCTGCAGGGACACGCCGAGGCGCAATTCAATCTGGGCCTGTTTTACGCCGAAGGCAACGGTGTCCAGCCGGATGCGGCCGAGGCGGTCAAGTGGTGGGGCCTGGCTGCGAATCAGGGACTGGCCGAGGCGCAATTCAATCTGGGCCTGATGTACATGAAGGGCGAAGGCATCGACGAAAACCATGACGAGGCCGTGCGGCTGTGGCGCCTGTCCGCCAGCCAGGGATTCACCCAGGCGATAGCCTTGCTGAAAGTCCTGAGCCTGGATTAGCTGCCACGATCTTTCCCCGCGCCGGGCGCTTCCTCCGCCAGCGCAGCAAGCTTCCTCTATTTTCTACCTCCCTCCACCGGCTCTGCCGCTGGGGCGTTGTTTCATTGGGTGCAAACCGTTCGTCGCGCCCGGTACGCTTAAATAATAAAACAAATCAACAGGATAGATGTATATTCTGACAGCCTGTTGCAGACTAGCGCGAGAATCAGCACAATGCTCCGCAGGGATTTAAGTCCATCCAATGGATTAAACCTTTAACAAGTTTTAACTAAGAGGCACTGAGGAGGAGATATCCAATGAAGTTGAAATCTACAAAACTGGGCCGGCTTTTGGCCTTGGGGTTGGCGTTGGTGCTGGGCTCCGGCAACGTCATGGCGGCAGAAGAGTACGGCATTTTTGAGCGCATTCTCGAGGCATCGGGATCGTTCAATGACACCACGGCGGCGCTGGAGAAGGCTCTGGCTGAATCCAACCTGACCCTGCACGCCAAACGCGACATGGCCTATACCGACAAGGTCCAGCAGGCACGTGTCTATATCGTTACGTCACCCGGCTACATGGAAGCCGCCAAGGATGAGGCGCCCGAGACCATCTCGGCGCAGATCCTGCGTATCGGTGTATACGAGTATGGCGAAGGCAAGAAGGTCCACATCAACATGGCGAACCCCACCGCGCACGCGATGGTTTTCTACGCCGGTTCCAAGAACTACGACAAGCTGCTGGCGGCGGCGAAAGCCGTGGGTCAGGACATCAAGAACGTCGCGGCCAAGATCCCGGGTACCGCCGTCTCGGTGCAGCTCGAGCCGATTCGCACCGAAAAGGCGCTGAACAAGTTCAACGGCGACGGTCCCGCCAAGATGATGGCCAAGTTCCGCAACTGGAGCGAGAGCCAGAATCTGGCGTTCGACGACAAGCCCGAGAACTTTGCCGCCACCGTGGCCCGCGTGGAAAATGCGCTGCGCGCCAGCCAGGACAAGGGCGTGGAAGATTCCTCGGGCTGGCGTTTGCTCAGCAAGATTCCCGTGGGCGCCAACGCGGTCTACTTCGGCATTACCAACGACTACACCGAGAACAAGTGCATCCGCATCAACTCCGACTTCCGCAGCGAAGGCAAAGCCAAGGACGCGCCGTATCCGGGCGTGGATCATGCCCCGGCCATGCCGATGGAAGTGCTGGTCATCAATGACGGCAAGAAGGTGAAGACGGTGCACTACGGCCAGATGTGGCGCATGCAGCTGTACTTCTGGGACTCGGGATACATGGCGTTCGCCAAGAACACCCTGATCCCGAGCATCATCTTCTCGTCGATCGATACGACGCTGACGGCCACCGCTTCCGCGGCCCCGGCCACGGCGCCGGCGCAGTAATCCGTTTCACTGACGGACAAACCAAGGCCGGAAGGGGCGACCCTTCCGGCCTTTTTATTTTCTCTTATGTGGCTCGAAGACCGAGCCGGGTAACGCTCAGGGATCGAGCGGCAGCGGCTTGTTGATTTTGCGCAGCATGTTGCGGATGACCAGCTGCTGGTTTTCCAGGTTTTGGCGGCCGGATTCCAGTTCGGCGATGCGGTCGCCGAGGTTGTCGGAATTCTCGTGCACCTTTTTCAGGTTTTCCAGGCGCTGGTCCATCAGGATTTTGTGCTCGCGCACCTGCGACAGGATCGGTGCCATGATGGCTTTGCTCCAGGCGCGCGCGGCGGTGTTGGCCTCGCTGAAAATTTCGCGCGCGCGGCCGGCCAGCGTGACGAAAAATTTTTGCACCACAAAGTGCTGTTCGGTGATGACCATCATCGGACTGTTGCGGAAGGCCTCGGCCTCCTCGTAGAGTTTCTGCAGCTGGCTGCGATACGGCAGCAACGAGAAATTGACCGGCTTGATCTTGGCCAGCCCGTGTTCGCTGTGGAATTTGTGGTAAATGGCCTGCACCAGGCTGCGTATCTGCAGGGTCTGCTTGTTGGCCCGCTCCATGGCGTCGAGCGCGCCGTCGAACAGCGATTTCATGGCTTGGCGCAGACCCGAGGTAGTCCAGGATTCGGACATGCCCTGGCGTGTCCGGTCGGCCAGGTCGTCAAACGTTTCGACGCTGAGATAATCGAGCAGGATCTTGATGTGATCGGAGAGCACGGCGCGCGTGCTCTGGAAGCTGGTTAATGTCTGGTCATAGGCCTGTTTCTCGTCGCGCAGGCGCGTGACCAGGTCCTGGATGGCTTCATTGTTCTCGCCGCCCAGCGCCTGCAGCTCCTCGATCTGTCCGGTGACGGCCGTCAGCCTGGCCTCGATCATGGCGCTGGTGGTTTCGACCATGGAGCCGATGTCGTGAATCACTCGCTCGCGCAGCAGTTCGCGCCGCGCCGGGATGATGTCGTCCGACAGCCTGGTTTCCAGCGCCGGCAGGCCACTGCGCTCGATCAGGGCATGGTCGGTTTTTATCTTGCCGAGCAGGCCTTTTTGCGCGGACAGCGCCAGCACCTGGTTCTTGCCAACACCGAGCGTGCGCGCCGTCTCCTGCGTCTGGCGCGCGATGGCCGCGGCGATCGCGGTGTCGTTGCTCAACTCGTCCCACAGGTAGTCGATCTTGTTCAGCACCACCAGGCGTCCCTTGTCGCGCCCGCTGCGGACCGGGCAGACATGATGAGTCCAGACTTCCATGTCGGTTTTGGTGACGCCGGTATCGGCCGCCAAAACGAACAACACCGCCTGTGCGTTCGGCAGCATGCTCAGCGTCAGTTCCGGTTCGGTGCCGAGTGCATTGAGTCCGGGAGTGTCGAGCACCACCAATCCCTGTTTCAGCATGGGATGCGGAAAGTTGATGATCGCGTGACGCCACACGGGAATCTCCACGCTGCCGTCGCTGTTCAGCATATGCGCCATGGCGTCGACATCGTGACGATAAAGACCGAGCGCTTCCGCCTGTTTGCGGTCCACCGGTTTGGTCCTGACGGTTTGCTTGAAGGTCTCGGCCAGATTGCGTGGCGAATCCAGATCCAGCGGCAGCACCGTCCATGCCTCCGGCATGCGCCGGTATTCCGAAATGGTGGTGGCGGATTCGCGTGTCTCGATCGGCAGGAGTTTCAGGCACGGCGCTTCGTGGTCGTCCCAGCGCAACTCCGTGGGACACATGGTCGTGCGACCGGCCTCCGAAGGCAGCAGCCGTTGCCGGTAGTCGGCGAAGAAAATGGCGTTGATGAGTTCGGTCTTGCCGCGCGAGAACTCGGCGACCAGGGCGACGCTGAGCTTGTCGGAGCGCAGCGCGTCGATGAGTTCGTACATCTGCAGGTCTTCCTCGCCACTGGCGAGGCCGTGGTTTTCGACCCAGGTCTGGTATTCGTTGATAATCTCGATCAGTTCATCACGCCAACGTTTGTAGTCCCCCAGCCTCCGGCTGAATTCGTTGACCGCCAGCCGGGGCCGCTCCTTCTGTCTTTGCGCGCTTATCATTATATTGAATACCCCGCTAATACAGTCGGTTAGAATATAAACTTAAATAAAAAGTATATCCAGTCCCCCGGATCCACCCGGGGGTGTGCCCATAGCCGGGGCTGGCGAGAACAGCGGGGGTGCGGACGCGGGTGACTCAGCCGCGCCAGTCGAGGTTTTCAGGGAGTTTTCGCGGGGAACAAATGCGCAGCTGCTTGTGTTTGGAGCTGTCGCCGCGCTCGAGGATAACCCGGCTCTTGGGCACGCCAAAAAGCCGCGCCAGATAAGCAATCAGATGCTCATTGGCCCTGCCTTCCACCGGGGGAGCCGTAAGCCGGACCTTCAGACAATCGCCCAGGACACCGGCGATGGCATCCGCGCTGGCGCGCGGCTGGACTCTTATCTGGATGATGAGATCGGGACCATCGCGGCGGAACCAGCCCACGCTAGCGCAGCAGATGGGACAGCGCGAGCTGCAGCAGCTGCAAACCCACGAGCACGACGATCGGTGACAGATCGAGACCCCCGACCGCCGGGATCAGGCGCCGCGCCGGGCGCATCAGCGGTTCCGTGAGGCTCACCAGCAGGTCACCGGCGGGATTCTGGCGCATGCCGTAGGGCATGAACCAGCTCAGGATGACGCGCAACAGGACGGCGTAGAAGTAAACATTGATGACAAGTCGCACGAGAGAGACGACCGCGGCGAGCAGCAGCGGCAGCATGCCCACGGGGAGATCGTTCAACCATGACAGCACATAGACTTCCAGCAGTTGCAGCGCCAGCAGCAAAACCAGCGCGGCGAGGTCGATGCCCATGAGGCCCGGGATGATCCGTCGCAGCGGTATCAGCAACGGGTTGGTGAGCGCCACCAGAAACTGGGAAATGGGGTTGTAGAAATCGGCGCGCGACAGCTGGAACAAAAAGCGCAACAGCACCGCCAGGATGTACAGGCCGAACACGACCTGGACGATCAGGACGCCGGCCTCGGTGAAGAACGAATTCATGCCTTCTTTCCGAACATGTCGGCGATTTCACGCGAGCGGTTGACCGCCGCCTCAATGGCTTTTTTGAACAACGGGCGAATACCGCCCTGTTCCAGGACCTTTACTGCCTGTTCCGTGGTGCCGCCCGGCGAGGTCACGCGCCGGCGCAATTGCGACGGTTCCTCGTGGCCCTCGAGCGCCATCTTGGCCGCGCCAAAAGCCGTCTCGAGCGTGAGCAGGCGCGCCTGTTTCGGATCGAGTCCGGAATCGATCGCGGCCTGTTCCAGCGCCTCCATCACGAGAAAAAAATATGCCGGTCCGCTGCCGGAGAGCGCGGTTACCACGTCCATCAGGGATTCGTCGGCGAGCCACACCGTCACGCCCACGGCGCGCAGGATGGATTCGGCCTGGTTGCGCATGGCCTCGCTCACGCGCTCGTTGGCGTACAGCCCCGCGGCGCCGCTGCCGATGAGCGCCGCGGTGTTGGGCATGGCGCGCACGATCGGGAGATTTCCTCCGAGCCAGCGATCGAGGTCCGCGAGGCGCACGCCCGCGGCAATGGAGACCACCAGAGGTTTTTTCTTCTGCACCGCCGGGGCCAGCGGCGTGGCCACCTCCGCCAGCACCTGCGGCTTGACCGCGAGCACCAGGATATCGGCCTGGGCGGCAACGGCCTGATTGTCGCCGAAGGTTCTTGCGCCCAGCACCGATTCGATGGCCTGTCTCTGCGCCGGATCGGGATCGGCGAGAATGACCTGGTTTTTGCCCCAGCCGTTTTTCAGCAGTCCGGAGGCGAGGCTGCGCGCCATGTTGCCGGCGCCGATGAAGCCAATCAGGGGATGCGCGCCGTGCGTGGAGGTGGGGGCCATGACCGCCAAAGTTTAAAGCCCCGCTCCATGGAACGGAAGCCGAATGCCGGCGGCGCTGGCGCCGAAAACCGCGAAATCCGCGGGGATTGCCGACCGGCGGGCCGGCGGTTTGTTTGCAGGTCGGGCCGGAATAGACTAGAAATTAACCGAAGGGCCGAATTTATAACGTTTTTACCATCCACGGCCCACGGAGAACCTGATGGATATTGCCGAACTGCTGGCGTTTGCCTTCAAACAGAACGCCTCGGACCTGCATTTGTCGGCCGGACTGCCGCCGCTGATTCGCGTGGACGGGGACATCAAGCGCATCAACGTGGACCCGCTGGACGACCGCACCGTCCACAACATGGTCTACGACATCATGTCGGACAAGCAGCAGAAGGACTACGAGGAATTCCTCGAGACCGACTTCTCCTTCGAGCTGCCCAATATTGCGCGTTTCCGCGTCAACGCCTTCAACCAGAACCGCGGCCCGGCGGCGGTTTTCCGGACCATTCCCTCGAAGGTGCTGACGCTGGAGCAGCTCAACTGCCCGCCTGTGTTCAAGCAGATCGCCGACCAGCCGCGCGGCATCGTGCTGGTGACCGGCCCGACCGGCTCCGGCAAGTCCACGACCCTGGCGGCCATGGTCAACCACATCAACGAAACCGAGCACGGGCACATCCTCACCATCGAGGACCCGATCGAGTTCGTGCACACCAGCAAGAACTGCCTCATCAACCAGCGCGAGATCGGCAAGGACACGCTCGGCTTCAACAACGCCTTGCGCAGCGCCCTGCGCGAGGACCCGGACGTGATCCTGGTGGGCGAAATGCGCGACCTGGAAACCATCCGCCTGGCGCTGACCGGCGCCGAAACCGGGCACCTGGTGTTCGGCACCCTGCACACCAGTTCCGCGGCCAAGACCATCGACCGCATCATCGACGTGTTCCCGGCGGCGGAAAAGGACATGGTGCGCGCCATGCTTTCCGAATCGTTGCGCGCGGTCATCTCGCAGACGCTGCTGAAGAAAATCGGCGGCGGCCGCGTGGCGGCGCACGAGATCATGATCGGCACGCCCGCGATCCGCAACCTGATTCGCGAGAACAAGGTTGCGCAGATGTATTCGTCCATCCAGACCGGCCAGAACGTCGGCATGCAGACGCTGGACCAGTGCCTGCAGGACCTGATACGCACGCGCCAGATACACGTGGATGACGCCCGCACGGTGGCGGCCAACAAGGACATGTTCAATTCCGCGTCGGCCTCGGCGGCGGTGGCGGCGGGCGGCGGTGCCAAGAAATGAATTTCATCGACCTGCTCAAGCTCATGAAGCACAAGCATGCCTCCGACCTGTTCGTCACGGCCGGGGTGGCGCCTTCCATCAAGGTGGACGGCAAGATCATGCCGGTCACGAAGCAGGCGCTGACGCCGGAGCAATCGCGTGCCTTCGCCTACGGCATCATGAACGAGGACCAGCGCCGCCAGTTCGAGGCCAACAACGAATGTAATTTCGCCATCGCGCCGCAGGAGATCGGGCGCTTCCGCGTCAACGTGTTCATGCAGCAGCAGCGCGTGGGCATGGTGCTGCGCACCATCAACACCGACATCCCGCGCTTCGACGACCTGCACCTGCCCAAGGTATTGGCGGACCTGGCGCTGACCAAGCGCGGGCTGATCCTGTTCGTCGGCGGCACCGGTTCGGGCAAATCCACCTCGCTGGCGGCCATGATCGGCTACCGCAACGAATACAGCTATGGCCACATCCTCACCATCGAGGATCCGGTGGAGTACGTGCACGACCACAAGAACTGCATCGTGAACCAGCGCGAGGTCGGCGTGGACACCGCCTCCTACGAGGTGGCGCTCAAGAACGCCATGCGCCAGGCGCCGGACGTGATCCTGATCGGCGAAATCCGCAGCCGCGAGACCATGGACCTGGCGATCCAGTTCTCCGAAACCGGCCACCTCTGTCTTTCGACGCTGCACGCGAACAACGCCAACCAGGCGCTCGACCGCATCATCAACTTCTTCCCCGAGGACAAGCGCAACCAGCTGCTCATGGACCTCGGGCTCAACCTCAAGGCCATCGTCTCGCAGCGCCTGATCCCGATGAAGAGCGGCAAGGGCCGTGTTCCCGCCGTCGAGGTCATGATCAACTCGCCGTTGATCGCCGACCTGATCATGGAAGGCAAGATCCCGGAGATCAAGGACCTCATGGGCAAATCCACCGAGGCCGGCATGCAGACCTTCGACCAGTCGCTGTTCAGCCTGTACGAGGCCGATCTCATTTCCTACGACGACGCGCTGCGCAACGCCGACTCGGTCAACGACGTGCGCCTGCGCATCAAGCTGGAAGGCAAGGACTCCAAGAACCGCGAGCTCGGCGAGTCCATGCGCAATGTGACCATCAAATAACGGCACGCCACCAAAAAAGAAAAGCCCCGTAACGGGGCTTTTCTTTTTTGGGCGTCGCTGACGATTCAGCCTTCGATCGCTTCGTACACCAGCTTTCCGCCCACCAGCGTATGGGTGACCTTCCCGCGGAAGGTCTGCCCCAGGAACGGCGTGTTGTGGCCGCGCGAGACCAGCCTGTCCTCGGTCAGCGTCCAGCGGGCCTCCGGATCGAAAATACAGACATCTGCCGTGGCACCGACGCCGAGCTGGCCGGTTTCCACGCCGATGATCCCGGCCGGCTTGTGGGTCAGCAGGGCGATGGCCTCCGGCAGTGCGAGCAGATTCTCGTCCACCAGCCGCAGCGTCAGCGGCAGC
>JBFMBB010000087.1:0-11937 GCA_040755435.1 Pseudomonadota bacterium
ATGTCTGCCGCCAGTTCCAGCAGCAGTTTCATTTCCTGGGCGTCGAAAAAACCCGTTTCATCGGCGTACAGGTGGAGACAGCCGGAGAGTTTGCCGGCGGTTTGCAGCGGTAACAGCGCACAGGAGCGGTAACCGCGGCGTAGCGCAGTTCCCCGGTCCGTGGCCGCACGCATGTCATGCGCCAGGTTATTGATCACCACCGGCTCGCCGGCCAGCAGGATGGCGCCGATGTCATGGGTGTCGTCCGCCGTGTTGTCCGGAAGCCGCAGGCGGATTTCCTGGAGCATGTCCTTGTCATTTCCCGAGACATGGGCGGGGACGAGGCGGAAGGTTGCGGAGTCGATCAGGCTGACACCGGCGAGCCGGAAGCGCCCCTCGTCCACGGCGATGCGACAGGCCTCCCGCAGCAGGGCATCGCGTTCGTGAATGCGGATGATGGCGCTGTTGATGTTGCTCAGCACGGCGTAAATGCGATTGAGGCGGTCGATGCGGACCCCGTCTTCCCGTATGCGGGCATTCCGCCGTTCGAGACGCTCCGCCATATGGTCGAAAGCGCGGGAAAGCTCGCCGATTTCGTCGTTGCGGGGGGCGACATCGGCACGCGCGCCCAGATCGCCCGCGGCCACGCGGCGCACCGCGGCCAGCAGCGCGCTGACGCGTCGCAGGATGAACATGTCGCTGCCGACCCAGGCGATGACGAGCGTCAGCAGCGTCACCATACCCAGGCCCGTGAGCCCGCGCAGCAGGGCGGCGTTGGCGCCGGCGAAGGCGACGACGACCGGGATGCCGACGCTCAGGTAGGTCTCGGGCTCGCCCGACGCATCGCGCAGGGCGACGAAGGCATACAGACGTTCGATGTTGTCGAGCCCGGAAGACTGCATGATCCCGTCGGCGCGGGCATGGATGGCGCCGAACAGGTTCGTGTCCGCGATCGAGCGTCCCGCCCATCCGTCGATTTCGGGGTAGCGCAGCAGGACCGTCCCGTTACGGTCGATCATCATCAACGACGAGTTCTCCGGCAGCTGTGAATCGGCGGCCAGTTGCTTGAGCCACGCAAGGTCGAGCGCGGCGAAAAGGAAGGTGCGGGTTACCCCGGACCGGCCGGGCACGGGATAGGCGAAATTGATCGCGGGTTTCCCCGTAATGCGGCCGATCTGGTATTCCCCGACGGAGAAATCCCGGTTGGCCACGGCGGCCTGGAAGTAAGGACGGTCGGAAATATCGACAGCCTCCTTGAGCGGGAGCGCGCTGCAGAAGATGGCGCCGTTCCGGTGCGCCACCCCGAGGTTGGTGTAATGGGGATACTGTTGTCGCAGCGCGGCCAGGAAGGCGCTGCAGACCGGAGCGTTTGTTTCGCGCACCTGGGGAACCTGGGCGAGAATCTCCAGGAGCTGGCGGGTATCATGGAACATCTGTTGCTGGGTCTTGGCGGCATGGTCGATGACCTGCTGCGCGCGCTCCAGTACGTCTGTTTCCGCCTGCCGGCGCATTTCGAAACCGGAGTAAAGAATGAGCGCCAGTGCGGGGGCGGCCGCCAGCAGCACCAGCACGATCAGGCGCGCGCGCAGGCCCGTGAAGTGCGACTGCTTCATGGACCGGCGGCGTCTGTCGGGCGTCGGGTCATCCATGACCAATCGGTGTGAACCAGCAAAACAACATGATGCCTCCGGTGCCCGCGCTTTATTGGTGGTTCTTTTTGCGCGGGCGGTATGGCCGGGTTTCCGGTTTCTTGTCCGTCTTCGTGATGCTGGAGGTTCTTCGCTTTCTCCGTCTATTTGTATATTGGCCTACTGAATGAGTATGAATTGTCCTATCCGGAAGTCAATCGCCCGGGTATTCCGGGGTTGTCAGCACCGCGAAATTTTGCTGAAACTCAGAAGGTCGAGCCGTTCCAGCCCCACATCGAGTCCCGGGCATCCGCGAATTCGATGTAGACCCGTTCCGACGGGATCTTGAGCTCGTCCAGCACCAATTGGCACAACACCTTCGATAGCGTCTCGGTCCTGCTTTCCGGCAGGCCGATGGACTTCAGTTCGAGGTAGGCGCAGGGCAGGGTGCTTCCCGCGAACATCATGGGTTGTGGCGGATCCATCCGCACCATGACGTATTTCTCGGGCTTGCCGAGATTCTTCGATACCAGCACCGAGGCCTTTTTCAGGATTTCCTGTCTGGCGTCATCGGCGATTTCGCGGTTCGTCTGGATCTTCAGATAGGGCATGGCATCCTCCTTGATTGTGCTCACGGGGATAATAATCCACCATAGCGCCCAGCATGAAACAATTCGCACCCTCTTGCGAGCGCAACAAGGAGCCGATTCTGGCGGTGTTGCGCGAGATTTTCACCGCGCCCGGCCTGGTGCTGGAGATCGGCAGCGGCAGCGGCCAGCATGCGGCGTATTTCTCGCGCGCCTTGCCGCACCTGACGTGGCAGCCGACCGACCTCGCCGAAAACCTTGCCAGCATTGCCGCGTGGCGCGCGGAGACCGCGTTGCCCAATCTGCGCGAACCGCTGATGCTGGATCTGTTCGCCGATGCCTGGCCGGTGCCGGCTGCGCAGGGCGTGGTGTGCATCAATACCATACACATCGTTTCCTGGGAGGGAGTGGAAAGATTGTTCGCCGGTGTCGGCAGGATACTGGCACCCGGCGGCATCCTGTATGTCTACGGACCTTACCGTTATGCCGCCCGCCCGCTCGAGCCCAGCAACGAGGATTTCGACCGCTGGCTGAAGGCGCGCGACCCGGCATCCGGCGTGCGCCTGTTCGAGGACGTGAACCGTCTGGCCGGGCGTCACGGCCTGGAACTCGCCGGTGACCGCGCCATGCCGGCCAACAACCGCTCGATCTGGTGGCGTAAGGGTTGAGGCAGAGGCCCTTCCGGGTCGGCTTCCCACGGAGCCCCACGGATGATACTTTCAGCGCGGTCCGGTAACGCACTTCGCGCGAGTTCGCCATAAATGCTGCATTTCATCGCCAACGGGCTGGTGGTTGTCGGGATCATTCTCCAGTTGCTGGCGCTGCGGCCCATCCGGCGACTGATCGCGCTGCTTCCTCCCGGTCGTCCGCGGTTCAGCTGGCGTGTCCTGACTTCTCTCATTTTCATGTTCATCGTCGGTTACGCCGTCTACATTCCGGCGTTCTGGGGCAGTCACGAGCAGCTCGCCGACCTGGTCGTGCCCGCGGTGTTTTTTCTGGGCGCCTGTTTCGTGCTGGTGGTCAACCTGTTGTCGCTCAAGACCGCGCGCGACGTGCGCTACATGGCCGTGCTCGAGCGGGAAAACATCACCGACCCGGTGCTGGGCATTTACAATCGCCGTTACCTGGAGCGCCGCCTGGCCACCGAGGTCGCGCGCGCCAGCCGCTACGGCATGACGCTCTCGGTGCTGCTGATCGACATCGACCACTTCAAGCGCATCAACGATACCTACGGCCATCCGGTCGGCGACGTGGTGCTGCGCGGCCTGGCGCAACTGATCGTGAACACCGTCCGCACCACGGACATCGTGGCGCGCTACGGCGGCGAGGAGATCATGGTCATCACGCCGAGCACGCCGGTGAAGACGGCGGCCCAGCTGGCGGAACGCCTGCGCAAGGCCGTGGAGGAGGCGCCGCTTTCGATCCCCGCGGACCTGCATCGCGATCTCGACAAGATGCGCATCACCGTCAGCATCGGCGTGGCCTGTTTCGGCCGGCAGGCGGTGGACATGAAGGAGCTGATCCAGAACGCCGACAAGGCGATGTACCAGGCGAAACGGGAGGGACGCAATCGCGTGGTCGTGGGCTGCGCCCCCGACGCCTGATTTCGCGTATCGGAATCCCCGACGAAAAGAAATTAACCGCCAAGGCGCCAAGGTCGCCAAGAAAGACTAATTCTCTGGATTAAAAAACTTGGCGTTCTTGGCGTCTTGGCGGTTCAAAATCATATTTATTTCATCGGAGGTTCTTGGTCAGTTTTCTGTCGGCGCGCCTGCGCCACGGCTTCCGCCAGCGTAACGCAACCGGAGGCGCGCACGCGTTCGGCCAGATCGCGCGTAATCGCCTGCGCCACGCGCGGGCCTTCGTAAATCAGGGCAGTGTAGATCTGGACCAGATCGGCGCCGGAGACGAGCTTGTCCCACGCATCGTCCGCGTTCTCGATGCCGCCCACGCCGATGATTGGAACCGCGCCACGCAGCTGGCCGTAGAGTTTGCGGATGATTTCCGTGGAAAGCGCCTTGAGTGGCCGCCCGCTCAGACCGCCGACCTCGCGCGCCAGCGGGTCGTCCGCCAGGCCGGGCCGGGAAACGGTGGTATTGGTGGCGATGACGGCGTCGAATCCGTGTTCCCGTACCAGCCGCGCGATGGCGGCGATCTGGGTGTCGTCCAGGTCGGGGGCGATCTTGAGCGCGATCGGGACATAGCGGCCGTGCTTTTCCGCCAGCGTGGCCTGCTCGTTTTTCAGTGCGCGCAGCAGCGCATCGAGATTTTTTTCCTCCTGCAGGTCGCGCAGGCCGGTGGTGTTGGGCGAGGAGATGTTGACGGCGACGTAATCGGCGAGGCGATAGACCGCGTTCAGCACCGCGAGATAGTCGTCGGCGGCCTGCGCCAGGGGGGTGTCGCGATTCTTGCCGATGTTGACGCCGAGCGTGCAGGGCTTGCCCTGCGCCGCGAGATTGACGAGGAATTTTCCCGCGCCGACGTTGTTGAAACCCATGCGGTTGATGAGCGCCGCCTGGCGCGGCAGGCGGAACAGGCGCGGCTTCGGGTTGCCCGGCTGCGGGCGCGGTGTGACGGTGCCGAGTTCGAGGAAACCGAAGCCGAAGTCCGCCAGCGGCCGGACGTATTCGGCGTTCTTGTCCAGTCCGGCGGCGAGCCCGACCGGGCTGGAAAAATCCAGTCCCATCACGGAGACCGGCAGGACCGCCGGGCGGCGCGCGATCAGGGCGCGCATGACGGCACCGGCTCCGGGGAGGAGGTAGAAGAAACGCAGCAGTGAGAATGTCAGATGATGGCTGGTTTCGGGATCCAGCCGGAACAGCAGTGCACGCAGCAGTTTGTACAATGGACAGGCGCCTTGTTTGCCCGGGTCGGCATGATAACCAAACCCCGGGACGAAATGAATGGCGCCGGCGGCGCGTCTACGCGCTCGCCGCCTTGTCGGCGCCGGCCGTTTCCACGCCGGGCGCGCGCTCGGCGGCGAGCGCGGAGAGGAAATTCGCCGCCCAGCGGTAGATATTATGCTCGTCGACCTGGCGGCCGAGGCGCTGCATGCGCGCGCGCCGCTCCGCGGCGTCCATTTCAAGCCCGAAGCGAATGGCCTCGGCGAACTGCTCGGTGTCGTAAGGGTTGACGATCAGCGCGTCGGCCAGCTCGCGCGCGGCGCCGGCGAATTCCGAGAGCACCAGCACGCCGTCGCCGCCGGATTGCGCCGCCACGTACTCCTTCGCCACCAGGTTCATGCCGTCATGCAGTGAGCTCACGATGCACATCGGCGCCATGCGCAGGAAGGCGTGTACGGTCCCGGCGTCGTGGTGCGCCACGAGAAAGTGGATCGGCTTCCAGCCTTCGGTCTGGTATTTCCAGTTGATTTCATCGGCCAGCGCCTCGAGCCCGTCCAGGTGCTCGCGATAGCGCGGAATGTGCGTGCGCGAGGGCGCGCCGAGTTCGACGAAAGTGAAGCGTCCGCGGTATTGCGGGTATTTTTCCAGCAACCGCGCGATGGCGCGGAAGCGTTCCGGCAGCCCCTTGGTGTAGTCGATGCGATCCACGCCGACGGCAATGTACGCATCCCCCAGCTGGTGTTGCGCCTTGAGTCCGGCGATCTGCTGCGCGAGGGCGTCCGCCTCGGGCACGTGGCGCTCGGACCAGGGCTGCACGCTGATGGGAAACGGCCGCACGCGCGTGCGGCTGCCGCGCAGTTCCACGGAAAAATGATCCCAGTCGAGCCGCGATTCGAGCGTGCGGTCCACGGTCTCGAGGAAGCTGTTGCAGTATTGCTGCAGATGAAAGCCGAGCAGATCGGCGCCGAGCATGCCGTCGAGAATCTCCGGCCCCCAGGGGCAGATGCGGAACGATTCCGGGTTGGGCCAGGGGATGTGCCAGAACATCCCGACGCGCAAATCGGGGCGCGCCTCCTTGATCATGCGCGGCACCAGCGCGAGCTGGTAATCCTGCACCAGCACCACGGCCTTGCCCGAGCCCGCTTCGTTCAGCACCGCGTCCGCGAAGCGGCGGTTGGCGCGGCGGTAGTGCTCCCAGTCCTCGGCGCGGAAAACGGGACGTTCATGTGCCAGATGGCACAGCGGCCACAGGCCCTCGTTCGAGAAACCGTAGTAGTAGCCCTGTTCCTCCGCGCGAGTGAGCCACACGCGCTTGAGAGTGTAGCGCGCGTCACCGGGTGGGACCGTGAGCCGGCCCTCGGGATCGGCGTTGGCGCGGTCGGCGTTGCCCGCCCCGTGCGCGATCCACACGCCGCCGCAGGCCTGCAGCACCGGGTCGAGCGCGGTCACCAGACCGCCGGCCGGAACGATCGCGTGGCCCCGGCCGTCGCGCCACTGGTGCATGTAGGGCTCGCGGTTGCTTGCCACGATGAGTTGATGCGCCTCGCCCAGGGACGCCAGCGCATGCGCGCGCAGCCGCTCCGGGGTCCACACCTGTTCGACGTGCATGGCCGCCGCCGACAATGCCCGGCCGGTGGAGCGCGCCGCGCGGAACGACGCCGCCAGCCGGTCCGATTCGCTGCGCAACAGTCCCGAGGGCAGTCCCGGCGGCGGCGATTCCGCGACGTTATCCACCCGCAGGCGTCGCATCCAGTCGGCAAGACGGGTGAGCGGCCGCTCGTACACGAACCAGGTGCTGCCCACGACCAGTGCCACCGCGAGCAGGGAAACGATCAGGACCCAGAAGGCGAACTGCGCCAGCCGGGCGAGCGCGCGATCGTCGATATAAGAGACGTCGTGCACCACCACCAGCACGCCCTCGGCCTCGCCTTTTTCGGGAAACTTCTTGGCGAACACGTGGACCTGCATGCCCGCGCCGCGCGTGAGCTGCGTGACTTCGCTTCCGGTTTGCAGCGCCTCGCGCATCGGGTCTTCGAGCCTGTTGGTGAAGTCGGAGATGGCCTTGCCCGCCGCGACCAGCCGGCCATCGGCGCGAAACACCGCGTAGCCGAGCAACCGCTGATAACCCTCGACGCGAGGCCGCAACAGCGCGTGCGCCTGCACGTCCGGCAGCGTCAGGGCGTACAGCACCCGGTCGGAAAGCTGCTGCGCCAGCGCATGCGCGCGCCGCCCCACGTCGTCGAGGTCGATGGCGCGCTCGTTTTGCACCTGCTGCCAGGCGAACAGGCCGGTGACGAGCCCGATGATCGCCGCGACCAGCAGCCCGAGGCGCAGCGAGCGTGTCACCCGTCGACGCGGCTGGTCAGCCATGAACCACCCCGGTTTCGCGCTCGAGATACAGCGTGCGCGTCGGATAGGCGAAATCGATGCCGTCTTGCGCGAAGCGCTCGAAGATGGCCAGGTTGATGGACTGTTGAATGTCCATGTAGACGTTGTAATCCGGATCCTGCACGAAGTAGACGACTTCGAAATTCAGCGATGAATCGCCGTATTCCTTGAAGTGCGCGCGGTCGAAGCGGGTCTTCTCCAGGCTCTCGATGATTTCCCGCACCATGACCGGGATCTTTTTGAGCTGCTCCGGCGAAGTCCGGTAAACCACGCCGAAACCGAACACCACGCGGCGCTCGTACATGCGCTTGTAGTTGCGGATGCGGCTCTTCAGGAGATCGTTGTTGGCGAACACGATCTGCTCGCCGCTGAGGCTGCGCAGGCGGGTGGTCTTGAGGCCGATATATTCCACGGTTCCCATGACATCGTCGACGATGATGAAATCGCCGATCACGAAAGGCTTGTCCAGGGCGATGGACAGCGAGCCGAAGATGTCGCCGAGGATGTTCTGCACCGCCAGCGCCACCGCGATGCCGCCGATGCCGAGGCTGGCCACGAGCGTGGTGATGTTGAACCCGAGGTTGTCCAGGATCATCAGCAGCAGCACCGACCACAGCGCGACGCGCGCGATGAATCCCAGCACCGACACCGTGGTCGCGCTGGCGGCGTCGGTCTCCTTGTGCCGTTTCAGGTAGTCGCGCAGCCACAGCGCGATTCCGCGGTTTCCCCACAAGGCCGCCTGCACCAGCAGGGCGATGACGGCGATGTGTGTAATGAGGCGTGCCGGTTTCGGCGGAAGTTCCAGATATTGCGAGCCGGCATAGAAGGCAATGACGAGCAGGAACAGGAAGCGGGTGCCGGCCAGGACGGCCACCACGAAATCGTCGAGCCGGGTCTCGGTTCTGCGCGACCAGGCCCTGAGCCGGGCGAGAATGAGGTACTTGGCGAGATAAAGCAGGAGCGTCGTGGCGATGACGACGCCCAGGGCGGTCAGCCAGTCAAGCACGGTGTTTCCATAATAAGTCTGCTCCAGCAGGTTCATGTCCTGCCTCCGCAGGTCCGGTGCCATTGCGTCAGGAATTCGAGCAGTTCTTCCGGCGGCTTCAGCCAGAAGTCCGCCGCCGTGTCGCGGTATTGCGGGCGCACCAGCACGCCGATGCCACGGCCGCGAATGGCCTTGAACGCGTCTTCATCGGTGGTGTCATCTCCCAGATAGGCGGCCGCGGTCTCCCGGCCCATTTCGGAAAGAATGCTGTCCACGACGAATCCCTTGTGACGGCCGGGCACGCGCAGTTCGATGCCGCCGTCGAAGTCGTGCCATACCAGGGTCTTGTGCATTTCCTTCATCAACAGGTTCTGGAACACGAGGTTGCGGATCTCGCCGATCCTGTCCTGATCGAGCCCGCGCCAGTGAATGGCCAGGCCGCCGGGTTTTATTTCACAACGTGCTCCCTGGGCCTCGATCTCGGCGGTCCAGGCGTCGGCGTCCGCCAGATGCCGTAGCGCCGTTTCGTTCATGCGCGCGACGGCATATTCGCCGTCAGGCTTGAGCTGTTCCCAGCCGTGCGAGCCCCAGACTTCGGGCAGGCGCTTGAGGCCGAGCAACGGAATGAGGTCACGGGTCCAGCGACCGCTGATAATAACGACCCGGGTATGGCCGCTTTGTATTATCTCGTCGAGAATCTCGCGCATGCCGGGATAGGGCAGCGCCTCGTCGCGCCGGATCGTGAATGGCGCCAGTGTGCCATCGTAATCGAGCAACAACGCGCGGTATGGTGCCGTGGCCAGGCGCTCGAAGAAATCTGCGAGATGACGCTGTTGCCCGGTAGCGTGCATGGCCTGTTTATCCAAGTCTCACCCGGTCCTCGGCCCCGTGCGTCAGGCCTACCATCAGCGTCAGGTACTCACGCAGCTGGCGCGTGGTCAGAAAATTCTGGCGCACGAACTCGCGTGCCTTGCCCCCCATCTCCGCGAGTTTTTCGCGGTGATGCAGCAGGTAGCGTATGCGCAGGGCCGCGCCCTCGGGTGAGTTGACCAGAAACCCGGTGTGGTGATTGATCACCTGCAGGCGGATGCCGCCGGTGTCGCCGCCGATCACGGGTTTGCCTTTCCACATGGCTTCGGCCACGGTCAGGCCGAAGCCTTCCTTGAGCGATTTCTGCAATACGAAGTCCGCGGCGCGTTGCAGCGCATTGATGGTGCGGTGTGCGTCGGGCGGCAGCAGCAGGATGTGGATGTCGGGATCATCCTGCGCGGCGGCGCGCACCTCGGCCAGCACCGCCTCGCCCTCGGGATCGTCGCTGGCCCCGCCGCCGGCGAGCACGAGCTGTAACGCGGGGATGAACGCCGTCGCCTGGCGGTAGGCTTCGATCACGCCGATCGGATCCTTGAAGCGATCGAAGCGCGACACCTGCAGCATCATTGGCCGCGCCGGGTCAATGTCAAAACGCGCGCAAGCGCCATGTATCTCCTCGGGTCCCAGTTCCATGTTCTTTTCGCTCAGCGGATCGATGCTGGGCGGAACCAGGTACACCGTGTGCGGCAGCATCTGAGCGAAATCGGCAAGCGAGAAAATACTGGCGTCATAACCGGCCACCAGGCCGCGCAGATATTTCCACACCGGCCGGTAGGGATGACTGGCGTCGATATGACAGCGCCAGATCCATTTGCCCTTGCGGGCGGGGAAGTGCTTGAGCAGCGCGGCCGGCTGGGGATCGTGGATGAAAACCACGTCGGCATCGCGCAGCACCGGACCCAGTTCTTCCGCGGCGTCGCGATTGGTGGCTTCGTATGCCTGCAACAGGCTGTCAGCGATCAGGGTGGGATTGCCCTGCAAGGCGTTGTGAAAATGCTTGGTGCACTGATAGAACTCGTTTTTGCCGCTTATCACTTCCCAGCGCGCTTCCATGCCCAGCTCGCGCTGCAGCGGGATCAGCCAGCTCAGGATTTCGGCCACGCCGCCGCCCTGACGCGTGGAATTGACGTGTACTACCTTCATGCCCTTGAGCGGCGCGGCCAGCTGCCTGAGATGGTCGACGACGTCCTCTCCCACGACCCCGGCATACTCGGACAATATCGTCATTGTCCGTTCCCCTTGAAGTAGTCCGCGAAAATGGAAGACAACTGATCGCGCAATTCAGTCAGCGTCACGAAATAGGGATCGAGCCCCGCCAGTCGCGCGCTCAGGTCGGCATAGCGGTCGCCAAAGCGCGCGAGCCAGGCGTGGAAGTCGTCCACGCCCTGGGGCTCGCGGCGGCGCGCGTCCACCGCGTGATAATAAATGCTGCCCACGGACAGACCGGGAACCATCGCCGCCAGTTCCCGGGGATGTCGGAGACGCCGCCGGGTGTCGAATACCACGGTCTGGGCGCGGATGAAGTGGAATTGATGGTCGCGTGGCGCCCATGAGAGGAATTCGGTCTCATCGAGACGTTCCTCGATGACGTCAATGACCTCCTGGCGCAGTGCTTCGATTTCGCCGAATTCGGCGGGATCGATGACCCCGAGCCGCTCGGCGAGCTTGACGTCGTGCAGGCGGTGCCGCACCCAGGACGCGAAGTCGTTGTTGTATTCGGGATCGTCGAAACTCGGTCGCAGCAGTCTGCCCCAGAAATGGTAATAAATGCTTCCGGGGTGCACCGTGAGCAGGCCGTCGCGCAGCTCGCGCAGGTTCTGCGCGCGCCGCCCGGTGGCGATCGCGGACAGGGCGCAATCCTTGACGGCAAACGGCTCGATCTTCGGTTGTTCAGCCATCTTCACCTCGAAAAAATACCGGTGTCAGACTCGGCTTTAGAACCGCCACCCTGGGGGGACGGAACCTGCATTTTTGTTGGCGCGATACCGCTTCGCCGGAACAGCTTGATTACAGCGGCTGACCTGGCCCGGCCAAGGTCGTTGCGGTGGCGCGGGCGGGACAGCGGAAGGAAAATCCGGTTGTTCCGGCAATATTACCTGCATTGGCGCGCTCATGCCAACCGTTCAAACGTCATGTTTGTATTTCCGTCGATGGCGTGTTATGAAAAACCGACGGACGATCAATTTCCAGCGCATGGAGGTGAGACAGCCATGAGAGCACAAAAAGTCAGTTATTTCGCAATGCAGGTTCCGAATCGCGCAGGCGAGGCGGGGCGGATACTGACGGGCCTGGCGAAGGCCGGCGTCAATCTGCTGGCCTTCACGGGCTTTCCTCACGGAAGGAATTCCCAGGTGGATTTCATTCCCGCCAACCCGACCACGTTCCTGGCGGTGGCGCGTGGCATGAAGCTCAAGCTGCGGGGCAAGAAAACCGGTTTCCTCATCCGCGGCAGCGATCAGCGCGGCGCCATCGCCAGGGTGATGACGAAGCTGGCGCACGCCAAGATCAACGTCACCGCCGTGGACGCGGTGACCGCCGGCGCCGGACGCTTCGGCGCCATTCTCTGGGTCAAGCAGAAGGACGTGAGTCGCGCCGCCCGCGCGCGCGGCGCCGGATCTGCCCCGCCGCCGCCCCCCCCACCCGCGGCGGGGGCGGCG
>JBFMBB010000088.1:0-11456 GCA_040755435.1 Pseudomonadota bacterium
CGGATGCTGCTGGCGGCGCGCGAAGCCATCGAGAATTCGAAGCCTCGCCCGCTGCTGATCGGCGTGACGCTCCTCACCAGCCACGCCGACGAGGAGCTGCCGCAGATTGGCCTGGAGCGCGGCACGGAACGCCAGGTGGAACGCCTGGCCGGCCTGGTGCGGGATGCCGGCCTGAACGGCGTGGTGTGCTCGCCCGTCGAAGCCGCGTCGTTGCGCCAGCGTTTCGGCAGGGAATTCGTACTCGTGACCCCGGGCATCAGAAAGACGGGGGATGCCGCCGACGATCAGCGCCGCACGCGCACGCCTGTCGAAGCCGTGGCCGAGGGTGCGGATTACCTCGTGATCGGCCGGCCGGTGACGCGCGCGCCGGACCCGGCGGCGGTGCTGGACGGCATCAACCGTGAAATCCGGATGCATTGAGAATGCGCCGGATGCCGCCAATCGACAGCCATGGAAAATGCCCGGATAATACCGTGCCCGGCGAGCTCCGTACGCATCGGGCAATGCCGTGTTGCCAGGATAACCAATAATATGTTGCCGCAGCTTCTTGAAAAAATCGCCCGTGCCAGAGTGCTGGTCGTGGGAGACGCCATGCTCGACCGCTACTGGTACGGTGACGTCGAGCGCATTTCCCCCGAAGCGCCGGTGCCGGTGGTGAAAAAGAGGGAGGAGATAGACCGCCCGGGCGGGGCAGCCAACGTGGCGCGCAGCGTGCGCGCGCTGGGCGCCGAGTGCACGCTGTTCTCTGTCAGCGGGGATGATCGCGATGCCGACAGCCTCGAAAAACTCCTGGACGAGGAGGGCATCCACCATGGTTTAGTGCGTGACAAGCTCATCAACACCATCGTCAAACTGCGCGTAGTTTCCAAACATCTCCATCAGCAGATGCTGCGCATCGATTTCGACAGCCCCGTCAGCAAGGACGCGCGCGTGAAGCTGCTCGATAATTACCTCAAGCATGTGGCGGAATATGATGCCGTGATCATTTCGGATTACGGCAAGGGCGGTCTGGGCTACATCCAGGAGATGATCCAGGCCGCGCGCGGCGCGTCGCGTCCGGTGGTGATCGATCCCAAGGGCGACGACTACAGTGGTTACCGCGGCGCCAGCCTGATCACGCCGAACCGCAAGGAGTTCGAGCAGGTCGCCGGCCGCTTCCGCGACAACGCCGATCTCGAGCGCCGGGCCGCGCAGCTGGTTCAGGATCTCGATCTGGGCGGCATTCTTGTGACGCGCAGCGAGGAGGGCATGAGCCTGATGCAGCGGAACGGAAAAATGCTGCATATCAAGGCCCGCGCCCGCGAAGTGTTCGACGTGACCGGCGCCGGCGACACGGTGATCGCGGCCATCGGCTGCGCCTGGGCCGTCGGCAGCGGACTGGATGACGCGGTGCAGCTGGCCAACGTGGCCGCCGGCATCGTCGTCGGCAAGCTGGGCGCGGCAACCGCCAGCCCCGCGGAAATATTGCGCGAACTGGAGGAACAATAATGTACGTCGTGACGGGCGGTGCCGGTTTCATCGGGGCCAATCTGGTCAAGGCCCTCAACGATCGCGGTGAAAAGGACATTCTCGTCGTGGACGATCTGGAACACGGCGACAAATTCAGGAATCTGGTGGATTGCGAAATCGCCGATTACCTGGACAAGCGCGATTTTCTGGAGCGCATCAACAGCGGCGATTTCAAAAAGAAGTTCAGGGCCATCCTGCACGAGGGCGCCTGTTCCGACACCATGGAACACAATGGCGTCTACATGATGGGGAACAATTACGAGTACTCCAAGGTGCTGCTGCATTACTGCCAAGCGAAACGCGTTCCCTATCTCTACGCTTCGTCGGCCGCGGTGTACGGCGCCGGCAAGGTGTTTCGTGAGTCGCGCGAACACGAATCGCCGCTCAACGTGTACGGCTATTCGAAATGGCAGTTCGACCAGTACGTGCGCCGCCTGATGCCGAAGAAGACGTCGCAAATCGTCGGTTTCCGCTATTTCAATGTCTACGGCGACCGCGAACAGCACAAGGGGCGCATGGCCTCGGTGGCGTTCCATCACTTCAACCAGTTCCGCGATGCCGGAAGGGTGAAGTTGTTCGAGGGTTGCGACGGCTACGGCAACGGCGAGCAACGGCGGGATTTCATTTCCATCGAGGACGTGGCGGCGGTGAACCTGTTTTTCCTGGATCACCCGCAAAAGAGCGGCATTTTCAACGTCGGCACCGGCCGTGCCCAGCCCTTCAACGACGTCGCGGCCGCCGTGATCAACGCCTTCCGCAAGCTGGAAGGCAAGCCGGCCGCCAGCATCAACACGCTCCAGGAAGAACGCCTGGTCGAATACATCCCGTTCCCGGAGGCGCTCAAGGGCAAGTACCAGAGCTTCACCCAGGCGGACATGACGGCGCTGCGGCGCGCCGGTTACAAGAAGAATTTTTTGACGGTGGAAGAGGGAGTCGGCCGGTACATTTCCCGGCTGGCGGAAAAGGAAGGCATCGGCCGCAAGGCCTGATAAACATCCATTTTATATATCAGAGCATCAAAACATGAAAAAAACCGAGCTGGAGAACAAAACGGTCGCGGTCGTGGGCCTGGGTTACGTGGGCTTGCCGCTGGCGGTGGAATTCGGCAAGCGCATGACAACGATCGGTTACGATCTGAACGAGGCCAAGCTCGCCAGCTACCGGCGCTGCCAGGACCCGACCGGCGGCGTGAACGAAGCGGACCTGCGCGCCGCCGGCAAGCTCAGTTATTCGAGCAAGGCGTCGGACATGGCGCCGGCGGATTTCATCATCGTGGCTGTTCCCACCCCGGTGGACGACGCGCACCAGCCCGATTTCAGCCCGCTGCATTCCGCTTGCGAGCTGATCGCGCCGCACATGAAAAAGGGCGCCATCGTCATTTTCGAATCCACGGTTTATCCGGGTGCCACTGAGGAAGAGTGCATCCCGGTGCTCGAGAAGGGTTCGGGTCTGCGCTGGATGAGGGATTTTCACGTCGGCTACTCGCCTGAGCGCATCAACCCCGGAGACAAGGAGCACACGCTCACGACCATCAGAAAAGTCGTCTCAGGCGATGATGCCGCCACGCTGGAAACGGTCGCGCAACTGTACGAGCTTATCGTCAAGGCCGGTGTCTGCCGCACTTCCAGCATCAAGGCGGCGGAGGCTGCCAAGGTGATCGAGAATACTCAGCGCGATCTCAACATCGCGCTGATGAACGAGCTCGCCATCATTTTTCACAAGCTGGGCATCGACACGCTCGAAGTGCTGGAGGCCGCCGGCACCAAATGGAATTTTCTGCCGTTCCGGCCGGGTCTGGTCGGCGGCCACTGCATCGGCGTCGATCCCTATTACCTGACGCAGAAGGCCGAGCGCATGGGCTATCACCCGGAAGTCATCCTGGCGGGGCGGCGCATCAACGACAGCATGGGAAAATACATCGCGGAGCAGACCATCAAGCAGATCATCCAGGCAGGTCATTCCGTCAACGGCAGCCACGTGATCGTGCTGGGCATCACCTTCAAGGAGGACTGCCCGGATTCGCGCAACACCCGGGTGATCGACGTGGTCAATGAGCTGAAGTCCTATGGCGTAAAGGTTTCGGTGCACGATCCGGTCGCCGACGTCGATGAAGCCAAGCATGAGTACGGCATCGATCTCGTCTCGTGGGAGTCGCTGCCCATGGCCAAGGCCATCGTGGCGGCGGTGGCGCACAAGCCGTTTCTCGCCATGAAAATCGACGAGTATCTGGACAAAATGGAACGCGGTGCCTGTTTCATCGACGTGAAGTCGCGTTTCGACGCCAAGGCATTCGCCAAGGCCGGCATGCATGTCTGGAGGCTTTGATACTGAACTTGAACACGGCGACGCATGATCCCGCTGCCAGGGCCTGGTACCTGGTTTATTGCAAGCCAAGGCAGGAATCCGTCGCCCGTGAAAACCTGACGCGTCAGGGATACGAAACCTACCTGCCGCGCATGCGCGATGTACGCCGGCGGCAGGGCCGGCGCGTCACCCTCATCGCGCCGATGTTCCCGCGTTATCTCTTCATTCATCTCAACCGCGCCACGGACAACTGGGCGCCGATACGCTCCACCCTCGGCGTGGTCTCCGTCGTCCGGTTCGGCCGCGCGGCGGCGCGCGTACCGGACGAGCTGCTGGCCATGCTGCGCTCCCGCGAAGACGCTCAGGGCATCCAGATCCTGCCGGTGGAGGAGTACAAGCCGGGAAGTCGTGTCCGCATCACCGAGGGGGGGTTTGCCGGCTATGAAGGCATCTTCCAGGCCGCCACCGGCCGTGACCGGGTGACGGTGCTGCTGGATGTGCTGGGCCGGAAGGCCCGCGCCACCGTGGATTCCGCCTCGATTGAGCCCGCCTAGGGCCGAAACCGTGCTTGACCGGCCCGCCGCCTGGCTATAGTGTTCATATCGTGAACACCAAGGCCGACAGGGAAGAAGAGCGGGTGCTGGAGCTGCTGGATGCGGTCGGCAAGCAAAGCAACCTCAGCCAGCGCCACCTGGCCAGCAACATGGGCATTGCCCTGGGGCTGGCGAATTCCTATCTCAAGCGCTGCATCCGCAAGGGCTTCATCAAGATCAGCGAGGCCCCGGCCAATCGTTACCTCTATTACCTGACGCCGAAAGGATTTGCGGAAAAAAGCCGGCTCACCGCGAAGTACCTGTCGACTTCTTTTGCCTTTTACCGCCGCGCCGGCGAATCCTGCATGGATGTTTTTCGCCGTTGCGAGGCGCAAGGGTGGAGCCGGATCCTGCTTTACGGAATGTCGGACCTGGCCGAGATCGCCATGTTGCGCGCGGAGGAAAGCGACGTCGAGATCGTCGGCATCCTGGACCCGCACACAGAGCGGCGCCGGTTCGCCGGCGTGGCCGTCTGGCGCTCGCTGCAACAGGCCGGGCCGTATGACGGCTGCGTGCTGACGGAATTGAATTCGCCATTGCTCAGCTATGAGCAGTTGCTCAAGGAAGTGGACAAGGACCGCATACTGATTCCGGATATTTTGCGAATGGAGTAGGTGGCGGCGCCAACCAGGCGATATCCGGCAGTTCGGATAAAACCCGGGTTTTGTGCATGAATTTGTCGGGCTGTGCGGAACCGGGTGTTCTGCATGGCGGTAGCGTGCCAGAATCCGGATAATTGAGGACATAACAAGTTCAAACATGAAAATTCTCATTACAGGAGTAGCCGGTTTCATCGGTTCCGCGCTCGCGCTCAGGCTGCTGGAGCGGGGTGACAGCGTGTACGGAATCGATAACATGAACAACTATTACGACGTGCATCTCAAGGAGGCGCGCCTCAAACGCACGATCGATCATCACAAATTCCGGTTCGAGAAGCTGGATATCGTGAACCGGAAGGGAATGGCCGAACTGTTTCGCAGGGAAAAATTCGACGCCGTGATGCACCTGGCGGCGCAGGCCGGGGTTCGCTATTCGATCACCAATCCGGATGCCTACGTCGATGCCAATCTGGTCGGGTTCGGCAATATCCTGGAAGGTTGCCGCCATACCGGTGTAAAGCACCTGGTGTTCGCTTCTTCGAGTTCGGTCTATGGCGCCAACACCCGATTGCCGTTTTCCGAACACGACAACGTGGATCATCCGGTCTCCCTGTACGCCGCCACGAAAAAGGCCAATGAGCTGATGGCGCATTGCTACGCGCATCTGTATCGCTTGCCGTGCACCGGCCTGCGTTTCTTCACGGTTTACGGTCCCTGGGGCCGGCCGGACATGGCGCTGTTCAAATTCACCAAGGGCATCATGGAGGGAACGCCCATTCCCGTTTTCAATAACGGAAAGATGGTCCGTGATTTCACTTATATCGATGACATCGTCGAGGGGGTCATTCGCGTGATCGATCATCCGGCCCAGCCCGATCCTGCCTGGACCGGCACGGCGCCCGATCCGGCCACGAGTTACGCCCCTTACCGCATCTATAATATCGGCAATAACCAGCCGGTCGAGCTGATGCGCTACATCCAGGTGCTGGAACAATGCCTGGGGAAGAAGGCAAAACTGGAAATGCTGCCGATGCAGGATGGCGACGTGCCGGCGACCTCGGCCAATGTCGACAGCCTTGGAAAGGACGTCGGTTTCCGGCCGCACACCTCCGTGGAGCACGGAATCGGCCGTTTCGTGGAATGGTATAAATCACATTACGGCGTCGCCTGAGGCGCGCCCGACCCCTTTTACCCGATGATGAGAAATCCGTTCCCATGAAACTCAATCCTGTCATTCTGTCCGGTGGCTCCGGGACGCGGCTGTGGCCGCTGTCGCGCGAACACTATCCGAAACAGTTGTTGTGCCTGCTGGGCGAGCAGACGCTGCTGCAGCAGACGGTTTCGCGCCTCGACGGAGCGGGAAACGTGGCGGCTCCGCTGCTGGTATGCAACGAAGAACACCGTTTCCTGATCGCGGAACAGTTGCGGCAGATGGGCAAGGCGCCGGCGGACATCATCCTGGAGCCGGTCGGGCGCAACACCGCGCCGGCCCTGACGCTCGCGGCGCTGGCGCTGCTGAAGCATTCGTCCAATGACGCGCTGATGCTGGTGATGCCGGCGGATCATGTCATCCAGAACACGGCGAAATTTCACGACGCGGTGAAAGAGGGCGCCGCCCTGGCGGAAAAGGGGCGGTTGGTGACTTTTGGCATCGTTCCTGGCGGGCCGGAAACCGGGTATGGATACATCAAGCGCGGCAAGGGCAATGAGGTGGAAGCGTTCGTGGAGAAACCGGACGCCAGGACCGCCGCGCAGTACGTGGCCTCGAGCGAGTATTTGTGGAACAGTGGCATGTTCCTGATGCTGGCTTCCGCCTGGCTCGAGGAACTCAACCGTTTTCATCCGGCGATGCTGGAGACCTGCAAGGCCGCCTACGAAGGCGGGAAACGCGACGCCGATTTCTACCGCGTAGACCGGCAGGCCTTCGGCAGCTGTCAGTCGAACTCCATCGACTATGCCGTCATGGAGGAGACCGACCGGGCGGCGGTGGTGGCGCTGGACGCGGGCTGGTCGGACATCGGCGCCTGGTCGTCGCTGTGGGAGGCCTCCGCGCGCGACGCGCAGGGCAACGTCCTGCAGGGGGATGTCTACGCCCATGCGACGCAGAATACTCTGCTGATTTCACAGCACCGCTTTCTCGCCGCCGTCGGGCTTGACGACATCATCGTGGTGGAGACGCCCGATGCCGTGCTGGTGGCCCATAAAAACCACGCCCAGGATGTGAAGGAAGTCGTGAGCCGGCTGAAAAGCGACAAACGCAGCGAATACCAGACCCACCGGCGGGTGTATCGCCCGTGGGGCACTTATGAGGGTGTCGACGCCGGTGCGCGCTTCCAGGTGAAGCGCCTGGTGGTGAATCCCGGCGCGTCCCTGTCGCTGCAGATGCATCACCACCGCGCCGAGCACTGGATCGTGGTCAAGGGCACGGCGCGGGTGACGCGGGGCGACGAGGTCTTCATGCTTACGGAGAATCAGTCCACCTATATACCCTTGGGTACGACGCACCGGCTGGAAAATCCCGGGAATATCCCGCTCGAGATCATCGAGGTGCAATCCGGAAGCTATCTCGGCGAGGACGACATCGTGCGCTTCGAGGACAAATACAACCGGACAAAATAAAATGGCAAAGAAAGCATTGATTACCGGCGTCACCGGCCAGGACGGAGCCTATCTGGCGGAATTCCTGCTCAAAAAGGGCTATGAAGTCCACGGCATCAAACGACGCACCTCGCTGTTCAACACGGATCGCATCGATCACCTGTACCAGGATCCGCATGTAAAGGCGCGCCAGTTCATCCTGCACTACGGCGACATGACCGATTCCAGCAGCCTGATCCGCATCGTGCAGCAAGTGCAGCCGGACGAAATATACAACCTCGCCGCCCAGAGCCACGTGGCGGTGTCGTTCGAGGAACCGGAGTACACGGCGGATTCCGACGCCCTCGGGGCGCTGCGCCTGCTCGAGGCCATCCGCATCCTGGGCCTGGAAAAGAAGACCCGTTTTTACCAGGCCTCGACCTCGGAGCTGTACGGCAAGGTCCAGGAAATTCCCCAGCGCGAGACCACGCCGTTTTACCCGCGCTCGCCCTATGCCGTGGCCAAGCTCTACGCTTACTGGATCACGGTCAACTACCGCGAAGCCTACGGCATGTACGCCTGCAACGGCATTCTCTTCAATCACGAGTCGCCCGTGCGCGGCGAGACCTTCGTGACCCGGAAAATCACGCGCGCCATGGCGCGCATCAAGCTCGGGCTTCAGGATTGCCTGTATCTCGGCAACATGAACGCCAAACGCGACTGGGGCCACGCGCGCGACTACGTCGAGGCGCAGTGGCTGGTGCTGCAACAGAAGAATCCGGAGGATTTCGTCATTGCCACCGGCGAGCAGTACAGCGTGCGCGATTTCGTCAACGCCGTCGCCAGAGAGCTGGGCATGACGATCGAATGGCGCGGCAAGGGCGTGAAAGAGACCGGCATCGTCAGTCAGGTGGACGGCGACAAGGCCGGTCCCAAGAAGGGACATGTCATCGTGCGCGTCGATCCACGCTATTTCCGCCCCACCGAAGTCGAAACGTTGCTCGGTGATGCTACCAAGGCGCGCAAGAGGCTTGGATGGAAGCCGAAAACCAGGTTCAAGGAACTGGTGGCCGAGATGGTGCGCGAAGACCTGAAGGCGGCGGAACGTGACGAGCTGGTCAAGCGTCACGGATATTCCGCTTACGATTATCACGAATAGTCGATGAAATCCGACGCCAAGATATATGTCGCCGGCCATCGCGGGCTGGTAGGTTCGGCGATCGTACGCCGGCTGCAGGCGGGGGGCTACGTCAATATTCTCAGTCGCACCCACGCCGAGCTCGACCTGATCGATCAGCACGTGGTCGAGGGGTTTTTCGAGAAAGAGAAGCCGGAATACGTGTTCCTCGCCGCCGCCAAGGTCGGTGGCATCAATGCCAACAACACCTACCGCGCCGATTTCATCTACCAGAACCTGATGATGGAATCGAACATCATCCATGCTGCGTACAGGCACGGCGTAAAGAAGCTCATGTTCCTCGGCTCGAGCTGCATATATCCCAAGCACGCTCCCCAGCCCATGAAGGAAGAGCATTTGCTGACGGGCCTGCTTGAGCCAACTAACGAACCTTACGCGATCGCTAAGATCGCCGGCATCAAGATGTGCGATGCCTACAACCGGCAGTACGGCACGAATTTCATGAGTGTCATGCCAACCAACCTTTATGGCCTGGGCGACAACTACGACCTCCAGAACTCGCACGTCCTGCCGGCGCTGATCCGCAAGATGCATGAGGCCAAGATTCGCAACGCGCGTGAGGTTGTAGTGTGGGGGACTGGAACTCCACGACGCGAGTTTCTGTACAGCGAGGATCTTGCCGACGCTTGCGTGTTTCTGATGGAAAAATATGATGCAGCCGATATCGGCGAGTTCATAAACATCGGAACCGGCAGTGAAATCACCATACACGACCTGGCCGAGCTGGTTGCCGACATCACCGGTTTCCGCGGCAAACTCGTGTTCGATGCTTCCAAGCCCGATGGTACGCCGCGCAAATTGCTAGACGTTTCGCGCCTTCATGCGCTCGGCTGGGAGCAGAAGACCGGATTCCGCGATGGCATCGCCAACGCCTATGCAGATTTCCGACAAAATGTTTCCGTGATTGCCTAGGGGAAAATAATGAGAGATCCGATTCGCAAACGCATAACTAGTTACGGGCGGTGCCGGTTTCCTCGGCTCGCATCTCTGTAAACGCTTGCCCTGGGATGGCCATGATGTATTGTGCGTGGACAATGTTCTTGCCAGCACCAAGGACAACATCATTCATCGGCTCGAGCCGCATCTATCCCAGGCACACCCCCGTCGATGAAGGAGGGGCATCTGCCGACCGGATTCCACGCAGGCAGCGGAGAAGCCTGTGCAAATTTCCTGGGAAGCGCCGCCAAGACGACATGATCGTCATTTCACCGGTATAACTGTCATTTCAAGCAACTACCACGGGTTCAATCATCAGTTAAAATTGAGGAAAAAATGAGTTCGACAATTCTAATTACTGGCGGCGCGGGATATCTCGGGTCAACGCTGGTCCCCGAGCTGCTGAATGCTGGGTATCGGGTCACGGTGCTCGACAATTTCATGTTCAGGCAGAACAGCCTTGCGCATGTCTGCCACCATCCGAACTTCAGCGTTATCCGTGGCGATATACGCGTGGAGAGCACGATGGCGCCACTGCTCAAGCAGGCAGATATCGTGATACCTCTGGCCGCTCTGGTTGGCGCCCCGCTGTGCAGCCGTGATCCGGTCGGTGCCAGGACGACCAACCACGATGCAATTTTTATGATGCTCAGGATGCTGAGCAAGGATCAGGTTGTTTTGATGCCAACAACAAACAGCGCCTATGGCACCGGTGACGAGAACAATTACTGTACCGAGGAGTCGCCATTGCGCCCGATCTCGCAATACGCCATCGAAAAAGTCGAGATCGAGCGGGAGCTGATGCAACACCACAACGCCATCAGTTTCCGCTTGGCCACGGTTTTTGGGATGTCGCCCCGCATGCGCATTGATCTCTTGGTAAATGATTTCACCTATCGCGCAGTATATGACCGGTTTGTGGTTCTCTTTGAGAGTTATTTCAAAAGGAATTACATTCACGTGCGTGATGTTTCGCGAGTCTTTCAGCACGCTCTGAAAAACCATGACAAGATGAGAGGGCAGATCTATAACGTCGGACTGTCAGACGCCAACGTATCCAAGAAGGAGTTGTGTGAACGAATCCAGAAACAACTGCCCGACTTCGTATTCATGGAAGCACCGGTGGGGAAGGACCCGGATCAGCGGAACTACATCGTCTCCAATGCCAAAATCGAAGCCACAGGATTCAAGCCCGCTTTCTCTCTGGATGCAGGCATATCGGAGTTGATCAAGGGCTATACGATGATCAGGAATACACGGTACAGCAACGTCTAGTGCGTGATGGGCGGCAATCGTCGCGGAAAATTATTCGGTGAAACACGATTTTCTGATTGTCGGCGCCGGAATAGTCGGGCTGACAACGGCTTTGGAGATCAGAAGGCGATTCCCGAATGAAAGCATATGCGTGCTGGAAGGGGAACAGACGTTAGGTGTGCACGCCAGTGGCAGGAATAGTGGTGTTCTGCATTCCGGCATTTATTACAGCCCTGGAACCCTCAAGGCGAAAGTATGCGCCGAAGGTTCGCGCAGGATGAAACGTTTTGCTTTGGAGAACGGAGTTAAGGTTCTGGATACTGGCAAATTGATTGTGGCGGTCGACAAAGCAGAAGCGCCTGTGCTTGATAGACTCATGGCCAACGCGCAAGCAAATGGTATCGAAGCGAAAAAACTGGGCCCGGCCGAGATTAAGGCGATTGAGCCGCACGTTCATGCCAGGGTCGGTATCCATGTTCCATCGAC
>JBFMBB010000089.1:0-11344 GCA_040755435.1 Pseudomonadota bacterium
CCATGAGGAGGATAATATGAACACCATGTCCTCGCGCCTGCTCCCTCGTCGCTGCTCCCGCGTTGTTGCCGGCCTGATCTGGATCATGCTCAGCGGCATCAACAATGCCTGGGCGCTGGAATCCGTTCCGGTCGCCCCGCGACTGACGCCGAAACTCCAGAAACTCTTCGCCGAGGAAATGATCGCGGTGCAGGCGGCGAGCCAGCAGATTCTCGCCGGGCTGGCGGCGGGCGATCATGCTTCGGTGGCGAAACAGGCCCAGGCGATACACGACAGTTTTATTCTCGATAAAAAACTCACGGCCCAGGACCGCCATGATCTGGAAACCGCCCTGCCGCCGGCGTTTCTCGAGCTCGATGGCGCGTTCCACCAGCTGGCGGCGAAACTGGCCGACGCGGCGCGCCGCAAGGACCGTGAGCTGCAAACCTACTATTTCAGCCGCATGCTGGAGTCCTGTCAGACCTGCCACAGCCAATACGCCACGGACAAATTTCCCGCCTATGGCGGGAAAAAACCCGCCGCGCACGCGCATTGAACGACGCCGGCCATGATCGAGCGCAACCATCCCCTCACCAACCCCGATTCAGGCACAGCGCAGCAGGCACTGCGCCTGACCGTTGACGGGCGCGTGCAAGGCGTGGGCTTCCGTCCGTTCGTCTATCGCCTCGCGCACCAGTTCGGCCTGCGCGGCTGGGTGCGCAACGAGGCCGGCACCGTCGAGATATGGGTTGAAGGCGAGCCGTCGGCGCTGGAGTTATTCGAGCAGGCCTTATTGGACCAGGCACCGCCGTTGGCGCGCCCGCGCATCGCAGCACGCGCGCCCGTGGAACGACAGGACTTCGAGGCCTTCAAAATTCTTCCCAGTCGCGCCGATACTCCGGCGCGCGTCCACGTGCCGCCGGATTATTTCGCCTGCGACGACTGCCTGCGCGAGCTGCGCGATCCGGACAATCGCCGCTACCGTCATCCCTTCATCAACTGCACCCAGTGCGGGCCGCGCTACACGCTCATCTCCAGACTGCCCTACGACCGGCCCAATACCGGCATGGCGGCGTTCGCCATGTGCCCGGAATGCCGGCGCGAATATGAAAACCCGCTCGACCGGCGGTTTCACGCCGAACCGGTCGCCTGTCCGGACTGCGGCCCGCGTTTGAGTTTTGCCTTGCCCATTGCAGAAGCCTCTCCCAAAAGCATTCCCCCCTCCCCTCGCGGGAGGGGGTTAGGGGGAGGGGGAGAGCAGGCTGAATCAGAGACTGGCCTTACGGCTGTGGTAACACGAGACAACGCTGCCGCCCTGGCGCAGGCAGTGGCGGCGCTGCACGCCGGCAAGATCGTCGCAGTCAAAGGCATCGGCGGCTATCACCTGCTATGCGACGCGCACAACGACATCGCCATTGCGCGACTGCGCGCGAAAAAACCGCGCCCGCACAAACCGCTGGCCGTGATGGTCCCGGCGCGCGGCGCGGACGGGCTGGAGGCGACGCGCGCGCTGGTGGAACTGACGCCGGAACACGAGCATTGGCTGCGCGATCCGGTGCGCCCCATCGTGCTGGTTCCTAAAAAGCCGCATGCTCCGCTGTCGCAGCGCATCGCACCGGGACTGCACGAGGTCGGCGTCATGCTGCCCTACAGCCCCTTGCATCACCTGCTGCTGGACGAGTTCGGCGGACCGCTGGTCGCGACCTCGGGCAATATCAGTGGCGAACCGGTACTGACCGAAAACGATGAGGTCACACAACGGCTGGCGCATGTGGCCGAGGCGTTTTTGCATCACGACCGCCCGATCCAGCGCCCGGCGGACGACCCGGTGTATCGCGTGATCGCCGGCTTCGCGCGCCCGCTGCGTCACGGGCGCGGCAGCGCGCCGCTGGAGCTGGCGCTGCCGTTCAAACTCGCCAAGCCGGTGCTGGCCGTCGGCGGGCACATGAAAAATACCGTCGCGCTTGCCTGGGACGATCGTGTCGTCGTCTCGCCGCATATCGGCGATCTCGACGCACCGCGCAGCCTCACGGTGTTCGAACAGGTGATTGCCGATTTGCAAAAGCTTTACGGCGTGCGCGCCGAGGCCATCGTGTGCGACGCGCATCCGGTGTACGTCAGCTCGCGCTGGGCGCGCCGCGCCGGCCTGCCGGTCACGCCGGTATTGCATCATTACGCGCACGCCTCGGCCCTCGCCGGCGAGCACCCGGACGTCGAAAACTGGCTGGTGTTCGCGTGGGACGGCGTCGGCTACGGCACCGACGGCACGCTCTGGGGTGGCGAGGCGCTGCTGGGCGCGCCCGGCCGCTGGCAACGCGCCGGCAGCCTGCGGCCGTTCTTCCTGCCCGGCGGCGAGAAGGCCGGGCGCGAGCCATGGCGCTCGGCGCTGTCACTGTGCTGGGAGGCCGGGATCGAGTGGAAACAGTGTCCCGAGGATCCGATGCTGGCGCATCATGCCTGGCGCCGGCGCCTGAACTGCCCGCAAACGACCTCGGCCGGCCGGCTGTTCGATGCCGCGGCGGCGCTGACCGGACTGCATTACCGCTCGAGTTACGAAGGCCAGGGGCCGATGCTGCTGGAGGCCGCCTGCACCGAAGACGGCGCGCACGCCATCCCGCTGCCGCTGGCGCGCAACCGCCAGGGCCTGTGGGAAACCGACTGGGCGCCGCTGCTGCCGTTCCTGATGAACCAGAAACTCACCGTCACCGAACGCGCCGACGGCTTCCACACCAGCCTGGTGCGGGCGCTGGTGGCGCAAGCCAACGCGCTGCGCGAGGAACACGGCGAGCTGGCCGTGGGCCTCGGCGGCGGCGTGTTCCAGAACCGCGTGCTCACGGAACGGGCCTTCGCGGCACTGCGCGAGAACGGTTTTGACGTGCGCCTCATGCATCAGGTACCTTGCAACGATGCGGGGATCAGTTACGGGCAGATCATCGAAACCGGTTTCAGGTCTCATGTTTAAGGTTTCAGGTTCAATCACTTCATCCTGAAACATGAAACCTGATACCTTCACACGCATCTCGCTGGCCCACGGCAATGGCGGGCGCCTGATGCGCGAGCTGATCGAGCAGATTTTCGCGCGCCACCTGTCCAATCCGCTGCTGGACGTGCAGGCCGACGCCGTGCCGTTGCCGACGCCGGACGGCGAGCTCATGTTCACCACCGACGGATTCACGGTACAACCGCTTGAATTTCCGGGCGGAGACATTGGCTCGCTGGCGGTGCACGGCACGGTCAACGATCTCGCGGTCGCGGGCGCGACGCCGCTGTATCTCTCGCTCAACGCCTTTATCGAGGAAGGCCTGGAAACAGCGCTGCTCGCGCGCGTCGTGGAAAGCCTCGGGCAAGCCGCCACGGCGGCCGGCGTGCGCGTCGCCGCCGGCGACACCAAGGTGCTGCCGCGCGGCGAAGGCGGCGGGCTTTATCTGGCCACCACCGGCGTCGGCGTGCGCCGCAAGGGCCTGCAACTCGACATGCGGCAGATACGCGACGGCGACGCCATGCTGGTCAGCGGGCCGGTCGGCGACCATGGCATCGCGGTGATGCTGGCGCGCGAGCAATTCGGCCTGCGCGGCGACCTGCAATCCGACTCGGCCTGCGTGCTGCCGCTGACGCAGGCGCTGCTGCCTCTCGATGGGCTGCGCTTCATGCGCGACCCCACGCGCGGCGGGCTGGCCATGATCGCGCACGAAATCCGCCACGCCACCGGCATGGGCATTTACATGGACGAGGGGGCGATCCCGGTGCGCGAGGCGGTGGAATCGGTATGTGAATTACTTGGCTACGATCCGCTGTATCTCGCCTGCGAAGGCCGGGTGGTGGCGGTGGTCGCGCCGGACCAGGCGCCGGCGGCGCTGGCCGCCTGGCGCGCCCTGCCGCAGGGACAGGACGCCGCCGTGATCGGACGGATCGACAAAAGCAGGCGTTTCGTGGTGATGCAGACGCCGCTCGGCGGCGAGCGCATGCTGGACGAACTGGAGGACGATCCGCTGCCGCGTATTTGCTAGCACGTCGTCATCCGCCCGAATCGCCACGGCCACCCGCCATCGATTTCCACGGTCAGGGAATGTCCTTGAAAGCCTCGTTCGAATAAGCGCTTTCTTTACCGAGACTGTCAACAGCGGTCACCGCGAAATAATATGTACCGCTGCTCAACCCCAATAACGTATACGTGGTGACATTTCCCACGCTTATTCCTTGCCCGTAAGGCTGCTGGTAGGTCCCGGGAGCGCCGCCGAAGTAGAGACGGTAACCCGCCGGATTCGTGCCAGCGGCAGGAGGGTCCCACACCAGGGTGGCGGCGTTCGATAATATCTGATTGAAAGTGGCAGTGACGCTGCGCGCCGCCGACATCGAGACCGTGCAAGTCTCGCTGGTGTCGCTGCACGCCCCGCCCCAGCCGGCGAAACTGTAGCCGCTGGCAGCGCCGGCGGTCAGCGTGACGCTGGTACCGCTCGAATAACTGGCGCTACAGGTCGTACCACAGTTGATCCCGGCCGGCGCGGAGGTAATGCTGCCGGAGCCGCTTTTGCCTACCGTCAATGTGTAGTTGACGACATTCTGGCTGAACGTGGCGGTCACGCCGCGCCCCGCCGTCATCGCGACCGCGCAAGTCGTGCTGGTACCGCTGCACGCCCCGCTCCAGCCGGCGAAGCTGTAACCGGTGGCCGCCGTGGCTGTGAGCGTGACGGAGGTGCCCGAGGCATAGGAGGCGGTGCAGGTCGTACCGCAATTGATTCCGCCGGGGGAGGAGGTGACGTTACCGGAACCCGAAACCGATACGTTCAAGCTGTAACTGGTTGTGGTATTTGTTGCGCTATTTTGCGTAAAGGTCGCACCGACGTTGCGCGCCGCCTTCATCGAAACCCTGCAACTCGGCTTTTTTCCCCTGCACGCCCCGCTCCAGCCGGCGAAGCTGTAACCGCTGGCCGCCGTGGCCGTGAGCGTGACGGAGGTGCCCGAGGCATAGATAGCGCTGCAGGCCGTGCCACAGTTGATGCCGGCGGGCGACGACATGACGGTACCGGACCCGTTCTTGCTCACGGTCAGAAGATAGTCGGATGACGGTGCAGCGGCAGCGGTGACCTGCTGTGAAACGCAGAGAACCAACACGGTGAGCGCGCAGCGCGCAAGAAGGATGAAACGCGGCATCACTGCCGACGCGAGTACTGCCATGGGCAAACCTCCCTGTTGTCGAACTTACATTCCTCAAAAACACCGTTCGACCAGCCCACAGGTAAAATCGAATCCTGACGATTCGTTCCCTGCGAATCTTCGTTTTATTATTTCCTGCCGAAGCCCACGACCGACTCTCACTACGTGCAGTGTTGCATCAATTAAATATCGTCCACGGTTAAAAATAAATATTTTGCAGACCATTGGGTTATCGAAGCGGATAAATGGCCCTTCGCATCGATCCCTGTTTTATTGGACATGAGAATCCGATCAGGCCGGCTGACGCGAAATTCTTCGGCGGCAGGCATTGCGAATTGGATTGATACGGGTCTGCTTTGGGACATGCCTGTCGCCGGCCGTAACGCGACGTTCATCGGCACAACCGGACCTTGCGGAGGATTTATATGAATGACGACTGCGCCTGCGGGAGGCGGCCCACTGTCGCATTTACCGGTGCGCTGCCCTTACAGCGCGCCGGTCAGGCGACTAGATATCGCCGAGCGTGATCTTGAGCTGGAAGAACAGCAGCGGCACCATCTTGGGGTCGACCTTGGGGATGAAGGTCATGTTGAGCGCGACCCGCGGCGTGCCCAGCGATACCGCCGGCAAAATACCCGGGAACAGGTCGCCGTCCTTGAAGCCCTTGCGCTTCATGAGGAAGACAATCGCGCCGGCATCGAAATGCATCGGTGTTTTGCCCCAGTCGAATTTGTGACGGTACAGATACCCACCGCCGCCATAATACGAATTGTTTTTGTTCGAGTCCTTGAAGCCCGAGGCCGTGACGAAGGGCACCCATTTTTCATCGCCTGCAGGCATGTCGTACTGGAAACCCAGGCCCCAGTTGTCCTCGTTGTAGTGCACCCCCGGCTGTTCATCGAGGTGGATCGCCTTGCCGTTCAGCAGCAGGCTGAATTCCCCGGCATTTGCGGAAATACCGAAGAATCCGGAAGCCATCGTAAGCAGCGTGATGATCGCGGCCCGTACACAGCGTTCAGCAGTCAGTCCGTTTTCCATTGCCATTACCCCCCAATCTTGGCCTGGCAAGGATTCCGGAACGGGCGGGCGACGACACGGATGGGCGCGAGGCGGGGTTAAGGAAGACGGCAGCCGGGTAAGCGGAACTGCACTGTGGCCCTGCCTGCTTCCTTGCCTGGAATGTTGAGTTCCGGCAAACCCGCTGTCATAGGGCCCATGCCCCTTAGACCGGTATCTTTGCGTCCACGGCCTTTCGGCCGGGGTAGCCATTTACAGAACTTGCAACCCATGACAGCGTCCTTCCCTGTCATGCCCTGGATATAAAGCAACTAATATGCCAGCCGGACAGGCGGGTGGGCGCCGGGAATGCAGGGAAATTGCGGGGATTCGAGGTAAGCGCGGGCGGGAAAGCCCCGGCGGGTGTCGCAAAACGACAATTCAGTGCTTGGAGGCCCTTGCCGGGTCCGTTATCGGGGAAGTCACCGTTTCCGACAGGCCCGCCGGCGCGGAATAGAAGCCGACGCCGTTGCGCCCGCCCTGCTTGACCCGGTACATGGCGGCGTCGGCCAGCCGCAGCAGGGCCCGGGGGTCGTGGCCGTCGTCGGGATAGGTGCTGACGCCGATGCTGGCCCCGACGTGATGCGCGCCGCGCCGGGTCATGACCGGCTGCGACAACAGGTGCAGCAGCTTGCGCGCCACGATATGCCCGGTCTCGAGGCCGTCGAGATCGGCCAGCAGCACGCTGAATTCGTCGCCGCCGATGCGGGCCACGGTATCGGTCTCGCGCACCGCCTGCTTCATGCGGGCGGCGATCGTCTTCAGCAACTCGTCGCCGATGGCGTGACCGTAGGTGTCGTTGACGGGCTTGAAGTTGTCGAGATCGATATACAGCACCGCCACGCGCAGGCCTCGGCGGCGCGCGCGCGCCAGCGCATCATGACAGGAGCGCTCGAACTCGGCGCGGTTCGGCAGGCCCGTCAGCGTGTCGTGGGTGGCGAGGAATTTTAGGCGTTCCTCGTTTTCCTTGTGCGTCGAGATATCGTTGAAAACCCCGACATAGTGATCGATCGCGCCGCCGCGCTGATCGTACACCGCGCTCAGGCTCAGGCGCATCGGATACACCTCGCCGTTCTTGCGCACGTTCCAGACCTCGCCTTCCCAGCGGCCGTTGGCGCGCACGTCCTCCCACACCGCGTAAATCGTCGGGCCGGGGATTTTCACCGACTGCGGCCGCGCGAACATCCGGCCGACCACCTCGCCGGGCTCATAACCCGTGATGGCGGTGAAGGCATGATTGACCGTGACGATACGCCGCTTGTTGTCCAGGATCATGATGCCGTCCGCGGTGTGCGCGAAGGCATCGGCCAGCAGGCGGTAGTTGTCCTCGGTCCGGCGCGCCTGTGCCAGGATGCGCGAGGACAGGTAAACGCCGAGCACGATCAGGAGCGCGATGGTCGCGGATACGGTCCAGGCCAGCGCGCCCTTGAGCCAGCGCACCGCCTCGCCCAGCGTGGTGCTGAAGGCGTCCTCGAGCGGTTTCACGCCGGCATCGACGGCGCGCACCTGGTCGAGGATGGCCCCGATGCGCTTCGTGGAATTCCTGCCGGCCAGGATTTCAGCGCGCAGATCGCGGCCCAGATGCTGGAGCTGGACGATATAGATGTCGGCTTCCTTCCAGATCGAGACCGCGCGACGGAACCAGGAATACTCCGCGCAGCAGCGATACAGGCGGATCATGCCGGGGATGTCGTCGGGGTGATTACCGCCGCCCAGCAGTGCGGCGTAGGCCTTGCTGTAATCGAAGTCGGGCTTGTCCATTTCGAGCCGCGCCCGCTGGTCGTTCAGCGGGATCGACAGCGCCTGCTGGTAGCGTTCGTAATAGGCCGGTTCGCGCGTATAGGCGTACAGCTTGAGCGTGTACACCGCGTCGCGCTGCGCCTTGGACCACAGGCCCTCACCCGCCACGTAGGCGCGCGCCGACGACAACACTTCCATCGCGCCCAGCGCCAGCAGCAGCGAAATAATGATGATGCCCAGAGACAGGCTGAAGACGGGCACGAAGCGCCGCACGAAACTGGTGCTTCCGGAAATGTTCAACACATCCTGCATTACGATCCCTCGCATAACCGACCCCATCACCGGCACAAAACCGCCTGGTCCATCAGGCGCCGGCGATTTTCAGACTTCTGAATTAATTTTAGGCCGGGAATCCGGGACGGGCAGCCGCAGGCTGACACACGGTTATTGGGGAATTATCAGCGGCGTGAATTGCGTAAAGTTTACGCAACAAAACCGGGGGGCGTGCCGGAACTCCTGTTGCTTCCGGTCATCGCTTTTTGCCAAAACGCATCAGCTGGATTTCGCGATCGCGATTACAAACACAATCCATGCGGCTATGAATGCCACACCGCCGAAGGGCGTGACCATCCCCAGCCCGCGCCACCCGCCCGCGCTCAGCAGGTAAAGACTGCCGGAGAAAAGCACGATGCCAGCGAGCATCAGCCATCCGGACCACCGGAGCCAGGCCGAGTCCGTGATCTGCGTCGCCACCAGTCCGACGGCCAGCAACCCGAGTGCGTGAAACAGGTGGTAATGCACCCCGGTCTGGTACACCGCCAGCATGTCCGCCGTGAGTTTTGTCTTCAATCCATGCGCCCCGAAGGCGCCGAGCATGACCACGAGCGCGGCATTGATGCCACCGAGGATGAGGAAGAGTTTGGCAGTGGGGGACATTTGGAGTCTCGATTCAGATCAATGAACCCGCAACCCGCGCGCAGTTTCTTGCACAGTGCGGGTTGAGCCGGTAGTTATACGGCTGCTATCACTGCGCCTCCCGACACCGCTTTGATGAAGCAATTTCACATCCTCCAAGACATTTCACTTTCCCGTACGAATCGACAGCGGCTGATCCACCCGGCTCTTTAGAGCACCAAACCTGCTCCAGGTAGTCCTTGGCACAGTAGCCCACTCCGCACTGGACCTTACCATATTTGTCTTTAACTGCTCCTCCACCGGCATCGGCGCAAAATACTTTTCCATGGATGTCCGTTTCACAGTTGCCTTTGCCACATACCACCTTTCCATATTGGTTCCTTATGCAATCGGCATTTGCGCCCACAGAGAGGATCGAAGCCAAAAACAGGATGATGGCGCTTGCGCTTCTCAAAGATGCCTCCTTTAATTCGTATAACGTTGTTTTAACCAGCACGGGCTGAAAGACATTATGAAACGGCCGCCGTCTCACCGCGTCCGGCTGAAAACATAGTCAGGTGACATGCATGTTTTGCTAGTCGGAAGCGGTACATCTGAAAAAGCCTCCCTCTGGCCTGGGAATGAAAAAGGAATCGCCCAGGCCCATCATGCGCAGGTCGCCTACAGCATCTGTTTTCAGCTTGAAACTCGTCACGCCGGACTTCCCAGAATAAGGATCCATGTAGTCCTCATGATGACAACTCATCGACGTACCTTTGGCAATTCTAACGAGGTAGTTGCGCTCGGGAAGCGTAAACGTGGCCGTTTCCCACAGAAATTCACAGCGATATTCCCGCTTGCGTTGACTGATACAGGCCACGGTACCGCCTGAGTAATACTCATAGCCCGGATGATGCTCTGACTTTGGATATGTCTTCTTATCAGTACCCCGGACTTTCGCCACGAAGTCGGGCACGTCGTCGTTATTAAAATTTACCAGTAACAAGTGCGCGGTAGCCCGCACCTTTTCTATTTCGGATTGGGACATATCGGCATGTGAAAAATCGATGTCCGACGGCGAGAGGATGACGAAACCGGGAAACTGCTTGTTAATAATCTTTTGATATTCAATCGCGGTATTGGCTACTGAGATCTGCCCCGAAGATACAATAACGATGAGGGCAATCTTATAGATTATGCTGTTCATTTCGTCTCTGAATGTCGCCTAACGAAAAGCTTGAGCGGCGCGCTGCTTTTGCGCGTCCGCCTCGAAGCGCGAGTTAGACCACCTAATGGAAGACACGGGCGTGTACAACATATTTATCGTAACTCGACATTAATTCAGGCGGCATGCCATGGCATTCGATCATAAAATTGCTCCTCTCGCTCTTTTTCAAACCATCATTGAACTGGTGCATGCATTGATAAATGAATTTGCCATTCTTATCGAAGAGATCAGCATAGACGTTGACGTATCGGGGCGTGTCTTCGCCAGTGTTTTCAATGGTTCCAAGTATGCTCAGACTACCCCATTTATTCTTAATGGAACTTGTATCGCTGATAATCAGCTGATCTGGTTTGCTGCGTGACGCTTCCGGAGCCCGGGAAGAAAGGCTTGCTATACGCCCAGTGCTCGATGAAAAATAAGTGGCGCCACCGGCTACCGTAAGCGCGATTATCCCTGCCACCCCGAGAGCAAACCCAACACCGTAAGTAAAACCAACTCCAAGTCTTTTTAGCCAAGCAAGCATTGTGGCTCCTTTGTGTGTGGTCTAACGCCGTTTTAACCGGCGCGGGCCACGATAGCTTGATAACTGCTCCGCCGTCTCACCGCGTCCGGTTGAAAACATAGTTATGTTGCAATGATCTTCAACCTTGTCTTGGTGTTTGATTCCATAAAACGTTTGTTTACAAAAGCTGTGCACTCGATGAAACCTTGAGATACTTCTGGGCAGTTTTTAATTGCTACTTCTGTTCCCAGCAACACTATTTCAAGGCATTCGCCGGACTTTACTGTTACCGATGACATTCCCGCATCCGGATCGTCAATGTAAGACATGCAGTCGATCCATGCATCCATGTTATTACCATAGAACTCGGGAAAGCCCATCCTTTCTTTGAACGCGGAATGAAAGGTGTTCGAGTCCTTTATCTTTGTGAAATCAATTGTGACTTGCATCGGCAATTCTTGTTGCAACATAACGCAGAGTTGAGGGGCCGAGGGGCCCGTGCCAGCGGGACCCGAGGTCCCTCTCGAACGACGTGTTATGCCGCTCTTTCAATTTCGCTCTGAAGTACATTGAGACTTTCACCTGTCAACATAAATTCGAGCACATACTGCGGGATCGGCTCGACAGCTAAGAGCGCAACCACTCTTCCAATTTTTCCAGCTTCTTTTCCCGAACATACGCGGACATTGTCGCCAAATCGAAAAACTACTCCGGGAATACCTTCCGGCGTAACCCAACGAGCTTCAAGATCACGTTGCGTCATATCAACCATTCAATTATGAGCGGCATAA
>JBFMBB010000090.1:0-11234 GCA_040755435.1 Pseudomonadota bacterium
CGAAAAGTCACCGCCCCTCTGTCCGGTAACCTGAGAGCTTGAGCCCCTTCGGTGGATGGCGGCGCCATCACTCTCCAGAGTCGACCTGTCGTCTCCGCGGTCCTTTTGCCTGAGCGATTCCTGGCGATTGCGCCTTCGGCGCCCCGGATCATTGCTTGTTCCGGAGTCTCTCCCGCGGGTATGGGTCGAGGGGCGGCACTATAGCGCAGCACCTCTATAGCGCCAAGCCGGCACTTTACGCTGTTTTTGCGCCCGGAATGGGGCGTTTGTTACGGGGATGCTTTATTCGCCGGACCGGGAGCGCACAGCTCGCGATAGGGGATCGAATGCTCGAGACCGGCATCGGGCACCCAGCCTGACCCGCCGGGGAGGCCGAGCGTGCTCCACAAGCGGTAGGTGATGGTCACGGAGGGAGGATTCGCGGGCGGTGTTTCCGGCGCATCGCACGGAACATGCACGCGGATTTTCACCGTGCCGCTGCCGCCGCCGAGCGGCACCTCATCCGACGTGCCGGCATAGGGCGGCGCCACCGAGGCCGTAAGCCTGCCGGCGATGGTCGAACGGCGCCGGTAGACCAGTTCGGTCTCCACCGTGTTGACGCCGATGCCTCCCAGCAGGCGATAGCTCTCGATGCGGAGGGGCGGCGGGGCGGCGGTCCGAAACAACCTGTTGATATCGGCCGCGGCAACCTCCTTGCGGTTATTGCCGGGGCGGCAATCCCGGCCGGAATCGGCCGGCCGCGGCCCGGCCTGTCCCGAGTCAAAAAAACGCAGAATGAAATGTGGCAGCGCTTTGCGGCGGGTGTCCCAGTCCGTCTGGTAATCGATCCGGTACTGCTGGCCGGGCGCCAGCTGCCGGATCGCGATCGCGGGTTGCACCGGTTCGCCCTCCTCCCGCGTGCCGGCATCCCGGCGCGTCAACACCGCCTGCAGGTAATGCGACGGGCCGCTCGCGGTCCATGCCGCCGTGCCCAGGTTCTTCACCACGCCGGTGATGCGCACGCGACCGGTAGCGGGCCCGGATTTCGAGATCAGCGCCAGTTCGATGTCCGCCGCCGGATCGGCGCAGGGAGCGGCGGCCTCCGCTTTTGCTTCCGCGGCCAGGCCGAGCATGGCCAGCAGCGCGGCGGCGCACGCTCTTGCAGTCAGTACGTATTTCACTTTTTTGACTAGTCTCCCGAACCGGAGGCAGTTCGCGATCGGACCATCCCGGCGCGCGGAATATTACACGGCCTGCCCGAAGGCGGAAAATCCGTGGAGATCAGCGACCGTCAGGCTTGGGAAGCGGAGCGCCGCACCAGCATGACCACCGGGATCAGGCCCGCCAGCACCAGCGTCAGCGCCGGCAGCGCGGCGCGCTCCCACTGGCCCTCGGAGGTCATCTCGAAGATGCGCGTGGCCAGCGTGTCCCAGCCGAAGGGGCGCAGCAGCAGGGTCGCGGGCAGTTCCTTCATCACCTCGACGAACACCAGCAGCGCGGCCGACAGCAGGCCGGTGCGCAGCAGCGGGATCGAGACGCGCCACAGGATCTCGCGGTTGCTGGCGCCGAGGCTGCGCGCCGCCTGCCACAGTGACGGCTTGATGCGCTCGAAGCTGCTGTCGATCGGGCCGTGGGCCACGGCCATGAAGCGCACGCCGTAGGCCAGCAACAGCGCGATCAGGCTGCCGGTGAGCAACGGCCCGATGGCGAGGCCGAACAGCGATTGCAGTCCCTGGGCAAATTGACGGTCGAGCCATACGAAGGAAACCATGATGCCTACCGCCAGCACCGAACCGGGCAGGGCGTAACCGAGCGTGGCGAAGCGCACCGCGCCCGCGACCCAGCGGTCGGGCTTGAGGCGATAGGTGTAGGCCAGCAGCAGCGCGCAGATCGTGGTCACGACCGCGGCGGCGGCGCCGAGCGCGACGGTGTTGAGGAAAAACCGCAGGTAGCGCGCATCCAGATCGAGGCGCGCATTGTCCCAGGCCCAGGAAACCAGCTGCCCCACCGGAATGACGAACGCCAGCAGCAGCACCAGGGCGCAGGCCGCCGTGGCGCCCCAGGCGCGCGTCCCGCCCAGCCGGTAGCGTTGCTCGCGCCCGTGGCGCAAAGTCACGTGGTAGCGCGAACGCCCGCGCAGCTGGCGTTCGCCGATGAGCGCCACGGCCACGAACAGCAGCAGCAACGAAGCCAGCTGCGCCGCCGCCGGCAACGAGAACAGCCCGAGCCAGGACTTGTAGATCGCCGTGGTAAAGGTGTCGTAATTGAAAATCGCCACCGCGCCGAAATCCGCGAGCGCCTCCATCAGCGCCAGCGCCACGCCGGCGGCCAGCGCCGGGCGCGCCATGGGCAGGGCCACGCGCAGGAACGCGGCGCGCGGCGACAGGCCGAGCACGCGGCCGGTCTCGAGCATGCGTCGTCCCTGCGCCTGGAACGCGGCGCGCGCCAGCATGTACACGTAGGGATAGAACGCCAGCACCATGACGGCGATCACGCCGCCGGCCGAGCGTATCGGCGGGAACCAGCCGCTGCCGCCGAACACGGCGCGCAGCGCGCCCTGTACCGGGCCGCTGAAATCGAACAAGGCCACGGCGACGAAGGCCAGCACGTAGGCAGGAATGGCGAGCGGCAGCATCAGCGCCCAGTCGAACAGGCGCCGTCCCGGGAAATCGTACATCGTCACCAGCCACGCCAGCCCCGCGCCCAGCAGGAACACGCCGCCGCCGACTCCGAGCATGAGCACCACCGTGTTCAGCAACAGCTCGCCGAGGACGGTGCTGACCAGATGCCGCCACACCTCGCCCGCCGGCGTGAGCCAGGCCAGCGCCACCACCAGGATCGGCGCCGCCACCACGGCGGCCACGGCGAAGCTCGCCAGGCGCCACAGGCGGACGTTGACGTTGAGCCAGTCGGAGATGCCGGTTTCCACCGGCGGGCCGGACTGGCGGAGATCTTCGGCGGTTGCAGACACGGGGTTTCGCGTTTCGGGTTCCACGTTTCGGGTTCAGGAGCTTAATTAATCAACTCTAGACCCGAAACACGAAACCCGAAACAGGTTTTATTTGTATCCCGCGCGGTCCATCAGCATCACGGCCTTGGCCTGCAAGCTGCCGGCCTTGGAGACGTTGATGCTGTCCTGCTTGAACTTGCCCCAGGCCGCGACCGTGGCGTGCGGCTTCATCTTCGGATTGGCCGGGTATTCCATGTTCTCGTCGGCGAACAGGTTCTGCGCCTTTTCCGAGGACAGCCACTCGAGGAATTTCACCGCCGCGGCGCGATGCGGTGCATGGGTCGTGACGCCTCCGCCGGAGACGTTCACGTGCACGCCGCGGTCCTTCTGGTTGGGCCAGAACAGCGCCAGCGGCAGGCCGGGCTGTTTCTTTTCCAGCCGGCCAAAGTAGTAGGTGTTGACGATGCCGACGTCGCACTGCCCGGCGAGGATCGCTTCCATCAGCTTGGTGTCGTCCGGAAACGGATCGGTCTTGAGATTGGCGACCCAGGACTTCACGATTTTTTCCGTTTTGGCCTCGCCGTGACGCGCGATCATCATCGCCACCAGCGACTGGTTGTAGACCTTCTTCGAGGTGCGCAGGCACAGACGGTCCTTCCAGCGGGCGTCGCCCAGCGACTCGTAGGTCGAGAGCTCCGCCGGCTTCACGCGCGCGGTGCTGTAGACGATGGTGCGCGCGCGCACCGACAGGCCGAACCAGCGGTTGTCCGGGTCGCGCAGGTGCGCCGGGATGTTGCGCTTGAGCGTCTTCGAGTTCACCTTCGCCAGCACGCCCTCCTTCGCCGCCAGCCAAAGATTACCCGCATCCACCGTGAGCAGGACATCCGCCGGGGTGTTCTTGCCTTCGGCCTTGAGCCGCTCCAGCAGCGGTCCTTCCTTGTCGGTGATGAACTTGATTTGGGTGCCGGTCTCGGCGGTGTAGGCGTCGAACAGCGGCTTGATCAGCTGCTCGTTGCGCGCGGAATACACCACGATCTCGTCGGCCGCGGACGCCGTCCCGACGCTGACCGACAATCCCAGCGCCGCGATTACCGCACAGAATTTTTTGAAATTACGCATCTTCCCTCCTGAATTCCAGATATTGAATTATCGATCAAAATTCCCATTCGACACGGGCGCGCACCAGTTGCTGCTCGCTCGCCGGTGTCTGTCCGAAAGCCACGCCGAAACCCGCGGACAGGCCATGCCCGAACATGACATCCACCGCCGGCGATATCAGGTGCTTTTGTTCATTTCTGTCCTCGAAATGACGCAGCAATCCGAAATCCCCGAAAAAATCCAGACGCGGGTGCCAGCGTTCGCTCAGGCGATAAATCGCCGCGGCGGCATACTGCAGTTCCCAGCCTTCCTCCTTTTCCGCGCCTTTCAGGACTTTTTCCAGAATCGGATTGATATCGAACGTCCACTGGTCGACATCTTTTTCAATGATCCCGCGCAGTTCGAATTCAACGTCATTTTCATCCTCGCGGGGAAACTCCATTTCGGCATAGAGCCCGACATCTACCGGCCACTGGCCCTTTTCCGCGAAACGCGTGCGGACGCGTGCCCGGCTTGCTTCAAAATCCCACTCGTTGCTGCCGCGTGCCCGGGAATAATCGACATACCCGGCAATCTCGGTCTTGTCGGTCACGCCATGGGCGATTTCGAACGACTGACGCACCAGGCCCCGATTGTTTTCCGGCGGCGTCTCATCCTGAGTGCCGCGCCGGGTATAGGTGCTGAACATTTCCAGTTCGGTTTCGCCGCGGGACGCGGTCTGGTAAGGATAGACTTCAAGCTCATGGTAATTGAGAGCATGGGCCGCCGGGCTGAGCCACAGCAGGGCGGCGCCCAGCCATACCCGGCTTTTCTCCGCAAAAAGTTTTTCTGTCGTTTTGAATTCCACGATAATTTCCTTCGAATAGATAATGAGAATTATTTACATTTAGAAGCCGCGAATAGCTCTGCCGAACGGTCTCCCCGTCCTGGATTTTCAGGAATTAACAGGATTGATTTTGGGTGCCGGCGTCCCGCCGTAAAGACGCATCAGCACGGCGATGCCGCCCAGCGTGACGGCGTAGAACAGAACCTGGATGCCGCTGGGATGATCGACATAGCCCACCAGCGTTTGCAGCAGGCGGCCGGGAACGCTGTCCTGCGCCAGGATGCCGGAGGTATCCCACATGGTTTGCGCCAGCGCAGGCAGCAGATCCGCCTGCGCCAGGAGGCCCGCCGCCTGCGCCGCCATGCCGGCGGCCAGCAAGGTGATCAGCCAGGTGGTAACCGTGAACAGATATTTGCTCGACAGGCGCAACAGACCGCGATACATCAGCAGGCCGGCCGCGGCGCCCGACAGCAATCCCAGCGAACCGCCGGCCAGCATCATGCGCGCGGAATCCTGCTGCGCCACGGCAATGCCGTAAAGAAACAGCACCACTTCCGAACCTTCGCGCAGGACCGCCAGCCCGATCACCATGGCCAGCACCGACATTGAGCGGTCGCCTGACCGGATGGCCTGACCCACGTCGCGCATGTGGCCCGCCATTTCACGTCCATGACGCTTCATCCAGACGTTGTGCCAGCCGAGCATGATCACTGCAAAGAGCAATATGCCGGCGTTGAAAACTTCCTGGCCGATGCCGGCGAAGGCGGACGATATGGCATCCGCAAACAAGGCCACCAGCCCGGCCCCGGCGATTCCCGCGGCGACGCCGATGCCCACCCAGGCTCCACGCTTGAGCTGGCCCTGGGTGGCGGCCAGCACGATGCCGATGATGAGCGCGGCCTCGAGCACTTCACGGAACACGATGATGGCGGTGGCTAACATGGCGATCGTCCGTACGGGAACAGGAATTTATCTGGCGACTATCCGGCCGCGCGCAGTCTGGGGATGGAACTCGCCGTAAAAATCGTAGGTCCCCGGTTTCAGCGGCCCAATGAAAATCTCGGCACTCTTGCCGGGCAGGATCATCTTTTCCCGATTGAGCGTGGAACTCTCAAACTCTTCCGGTCCCGGTCCTTCGTTCGTAACCACCAGCCTGATTTTCTGCCCCGCCGGAATCTCTATCTGTTCCGGCATGAAACGGCCGTCCTTGGCCGTCAGGCTGAAGCCTGGCAGATTGTCAGCGTGTAACGGAAAACCGAGTCCCAGCGACAATCCCGTAATAAGTCCCACGGATCGGGATGCCTGGCGCGCGGCACGAAATAACGATGCCACGGACGGTCCGGTGAGAAATGCACGTGGCCGCGCGTTCCCGCCGGCATGTGAGTGTTTTTCTGTCATGTGAACCTTTTGACCAGACTTATAAATGAGAATCGTTATTATTTACATTTACTCCTCCGTGTCAAGCCCTGCGGACTGAGGCCCTGGAAAACGGCTATTGCGTGGATTCCAGCAGCTTGAACCGGGATGCTGACCCGGGCGTGACCCACACCCGGCCGTCCGGCTCGACGATCAGGGCATCCACCCCGGCCAGGCGGCCGAGCAGCTTGCGGCCCTTTTCCGTCCCCAGCACCATGATGGCGCTGGAAAACCCGTTGAGGTTCGACAGGTCTTCCCCCACCAGCGTGACCTGTTGCGGTCCGGCGACGGGATAGCCGGTGCGCGGGTCGAGGATGTGGTGATAGCGACGGCCGTCGCGAATGAAATAGCGCTCGTAATCGCCGGAGGTCACCACCCAGCCTTGCGTGAGTTCGACCGTCGCCAGTAACTCCCCTTCCCGCCGGGGATGGCGGATGCCGATGCGCCAGGGCCGGCCGTCGCGCGTGCCGATCGCCACGACGTCGCCGCCGCCATTGAGCATGGCATGGGCGATGCCGTGGCGCCGTAACACCTGCATGCCGGCATCCAGGATATAAAGCTTGGCGATGCCGCCCAGGTCGATGCGCATGCCGGGTCGTTTCAGCAACACGGTTCGGTTCTTCTCATCCAGCACCACGTTGCGGTAATCGACCAGCGGCAAGGCGGCGGCCAACTCCTGCGCCGGCGGCATGGCGGGATGTTCCGGGTTGAAGCGCCAGCCCTTGAGGGTGCCGACCGTGATGTCGAAGGCGCCGCCGGTGCGTTCGGAAACGCGCCGCGCCATCACCAGGACTTCCATCAATTCACGCGGCACGCTCACCGGCCGCAACCCGGCTTGGCGATTGATCTCGCTCACCACGCTGTCGGGGTTGTAGTGATTCATCATGTCCGACAGGCGCGCCATCTCGCGATACGCGGCGTCGACTTTCTCCCGGACCTGGTCCGGGCCGTCATCCACCGTGACGCTGACCAGCGTGCCCATCAGCGGCCGGGTTTCCTGGTATGCCGCGCCGGCATGGCCCGTGGCTGCTGACGTCAGCAGCAACAACAATAACCATCTGATAACCATCGGATTTATATTACCCATTTTTCCGGACCGGGATTTCTTCATGATACGCGGGAATAAGCCGCCGTTGTCATGACGTCTTCCCCGTGCGACCCGATCCGATCTTCCGCATTTTGTTCCACCGAGACCTTCCCATGCCGACAAAAAAATTTGCCATGTGCCTGCTGTTGTGCGGCATTTTTGCCGCGCCGGCGGCGCTGGCCGACCTGGTTTTCTCCTCCCCGCCGCGCGAATCCCGCGCCAAGGGCGAGGAAGTATATCAACCGATCGCGGACTACCTGTCCAAGGTCACCGGCCAGAATGTCATTTACCGCTATGCGGACAACTGGCTGGTTTACCAGCGCGACATGCAACGCGGCGATTACGACATCGTTTTCGACGGGCCGGCTTTCATTGGATGGCGCCAGGACAAACAAGAGCATGTTCCGCTCGTGAAACTCCCGGGGAAACTGAGTTTTGTCGTCGCCGTCAGAAAGGAACAGGAAAAGATCCAGGAGCTGAAGCAGCTCGCCGGCCGCGCCGTCTGCGCCTTTCCCCCGCCAAACCTCGCTACCCTGACCGTGCTCTACGAATTCGACAATCCTTCGCGGCAACCGCTGATCGTGGAAACCCCGAGCTTCCCGGAAGCCTACAAGGGCGTCATGAACGGAAAATGTGCGGCCGGCATTCTCCAGACAAAAATGTACGAGAAGCTCGCGGCGGAAGGCGGAGGCACCAAGATCATCTTCTCCAGCCGGGGAGTGCCGAATCAGGGCTTCACCGCGGGCCCGCGGCTTTCCTCAGAAATGAAAGAAAAGATCAGGGCGGGGCTGCTGTCGCCCGAGGGCAAGGCCGCCACGCAAAAACTGCGCGACGAATTCAAGGTGCAGGATTTCGAGCCGGCGACGAAAGAGGAATACGCGGGCCTGGGGAAGCTGCTGCGCGACACCTGGGGTTTCGACCTGGCCGAATCGCGCTGACACCGGGCGTCGGCCGCGATCACGTCATGCCGGAAAATTCGCCGATGACGGGGGCGTGATCCGAGGGCCGTTCGCGCTTGCGTGGCTCGATGTCGATGCGGCAATTCCGGCATTCCGACGCCAGTGTGTCGCTGCACAGGATATGGTCGATGCGCAGGCCGTGGTTGCGCGGAAACGCGCCGGCGCGGTAATCCCACCAGCTGAAGCTCTTTTCCGGCTGGTCGAATTTCCGGAACACGTCCGTCAGGCCGTGCCGAACCAGCCGCTGAAACGCCGCGCGTTCCTTGTCGCTGAACAGTACCTGGCCTTCCCAGCGTTTGGGATCGTGCACATCGCGCTCCTCCGGCGCGATGTTGTAATCGCCGAGCAGCGCCAGGCGCGGATGATTTTTCAGCTCCCCGGCGACGAATTTTTCGAGCGCCTTGAGCCAGGATAGCTTGTAGGAATACTTCTCCGAACCGACCGCTTCGCCGTTCGGAATATACACATTGATCACGCGCACGCCGCCCACGGTCGCGGCCAGCAGGCGTTTCTGGTCGCCGGCCGCGCCGGGCAGCGCACTGACAAGATCGGTCGCCGGTGCGCGGCTCAGGGTGGCGACGCCGTTGTAGGTTTTCTGGCCGGCGTAAACGGCCTGGTAGCCGGCGTCGCGCAAGGCCGCTACGGGAAAATCCGCATCGGTGATCTTGGTCTCCTGCAGGCACAGCACGTCGGGGTTTTCCTGCTTCAGCCACTCCAGCACCTGGGGCAGGCGCACACGGATGGAATTGACATTCCATGTGACGATTTTCATGAAGCGAGTTTACGGCCTGGAATCAGGCCGGTTCAACAGCGGCGATGAACAAAAAGTGAGTGCGCGGGCGATCGCAACCGAAGCAGCTACTTCTGTGCGCCTGCTTCCTGCCCGGATCCGGCAGTCCCGGTTTTTGGATAACCGGCGGCATCCAGTTCGCCTTCCAGCAGTGATTCCAGGTAACCCTTCATGACTTTCTCGCCCACCGTGATGGTCGGTACGGATACGGAGCCGGATTTTGCCTTGAGTTCTTCCTGGAACTTGATGTCGCTTTCCACGTTCTTTTCCGTGTACGGCACCTTGCGCTTGTCCAGGTAAATGCGCGCCAGGTCGCAAGAGGCGCACTTCGGTGCGCTGTAAAGGATGACGGGAACATTCCCGGCTGGTTGTGTCTCCTGATCCGGGGCGACTTCGCCCGAACGCATGGTCTTCTCTTCGACGCGATACTCACTGCCTTCCGGCGGCGGCCGGTCGTGATACGACACCCGTCCCTGGCCGTCCACCCATTTATACAATGTGCCCGCCTGCGCCGCGGACAAGCCGGCGGCTGCCAGCGCCAAAACCAGAAATGCGTAAGAACGTCCCATGCGTCAAACCCTCAGATACATGCCACCGGATCGTTTGCGGATGGACTCGCGCAGCCAGCGCACCCCGGCGGCGAATCCAATTACCAGCATAGCAAAGGAAATTCCGAGCCACAGGTAACTGAAGCCGGAACCGGCATTTGCCACGGCCGGGATGACGAGCGGCGGGGCCTTGGGGGTGGCCGGCGCCGCCGGGGCCGGCGGCTTGTCGGCGGCCTGCTGCTCCAGCGACTTTATCTTTTCCGCCTGTTCCGCAACGGTCGCCTGGGATTTTTTGAGCTGGGCCTGCGCCTCGGCCGCCAGCGCCTTGTTCCTGGCCAGATCGTCCTGGAGCTTGACGAGCTGCGTCCGCGCCGGCGGCTCGGGGCTGAGGTAACGCGCCTCGATCCAGCCTTCCGCACCCTCCGGGTCGCGCACGCGCACCAGCTTGTCGAAGCGCTCGACCACCTCCAGCGGGGTCCCGGTCTCGACGGTCTTGACCACGGCGCTGGTCTCCACGACCTCGGCGCGCAGGCCGATGCGGAGGCGCTCGGCGACGTAAACCGTTTCCGCCTGGGCGGCGGAAAAGATCCCCAGCAACACCAGAACCGTGATGACACGCAGACTTCCTGTCATTGCGTTTTATCCCTTATGCGGCCAGTCCGGAATGCCGCAGCAGTGCGTCTATCTTCGGTGAGCGTCCGCGGAATTTCACGAACAGTTCCATCGGCTCGCGCGAGCCGCCCTGCTCCAGAATGTGCTGCAGGAATTGCAGGCCGGTGGCGCGATCGAACACGCCGTTTTCCTCGAACTTGCTGAAGGCGTCGGCCGACAGCACCTCGGCCCACTTGTAACTATAGTAGCCGGCGGCGTAACCACCGGCGAAGATGTGGGAAAACCCGTTCTGGAAGCGGTTGAAGGCCGGCGGGATCACCACCGCCACCGCGGCGCGCACTTCGTCCAGCACCTGCTGCACGGTCCTGGCGCCATCCGGGTCGTATTCGGCATGCAGGCGCATGTCGAACAGCGAGAATTCCAGCTGGCGCACGAACTGCATGCCGGACTGGAAGTTCCTGGCCGCGATCATTTTGTTGTACAGCTCGTCGGGAATTTTCGCGCTGCTTTCGTGATGCCCGGCGATGAGATCGAGCGCCTCGCGCTCCCAGCACCAGTTCTCCATGAACTGGCTCGGCAGCTCGACCGCGTCCCAAGCCACGCCGTTGATGCCGGCCACGCCCACGTAGTCCACCTTCGTCAGCATGTGGTGCAGGCCATGGCCGAATTCGTGGAACAGCGTGATGACCTCGTCGTGGGTGAACAGCGCCGGCTTGCCGCCCACGGGCGGCGTGAAATTGCACACCAGGTAGGCCACCGGCACCTGCACGCCGCCGGCGGTGCGCTTGCGGTTGACGCATTCGTCCATCCAGGCACCGCCGCGCTTGTTGGCGCGCGCGTACAGGTCCATGTAGAACCGTCCGCGCACCTCGCCCGCGCCGTCGCGGATTTCATAGAAACGCACGTCCGGGTGCCACACCTCGACGTCTTTGACCGGACTTATTTTCAGGCCGTACAGCCGCTCCACCA
>JBFMBB010000091.1:0-11047 GCA_040755435.1 Pseudomonadota bacterium
GGCCTGCGTCCGGCACCCGGCCGCGCGGCCGAGGTCATCGCGCCGCCCTACGATGTGCTCAACACGGAGGAAGCACGCGTGCGCGCGCAGGGAAGACCCTGGAGTTTCCTGCATATCTCCAAGCCCGAGAGCGATCTGCCCGCCGGCACCGACCCGCACGACCCGGCGGTGTACGCCCGGGGGAAAGAGAATTTCGAAAAGATGCTGAAAGCGGGCGTGCTCGCGCGCGACCCGGCACCCTGTTATTACGTGTACCGCCTCGTTATGGGCGCGCACGCGCAGACCGGCATCGTGGCGGCGGCATCGGTTCCCGATTACGACAGCAACCGCATCCGCAAGCATGAGTTCACCCGTCCCGACAAGGAAGACGACCGCGTGCGCCAGATCGAGGCGCTGAAAGCCCAGACCGGTCCGGTGTTCCTGACCTATCGGCGTTCCGCCGCAGTGGACGCGATCATCGACCAGGCCACGCTCGGCACGCCGGACGTGGACGTCACCGCCGACGACGGCGTGCGCCACACGCTGTGGGTCATGCGCGACCGGAAGCAGATTGACGGCATTACCGGTCTGTTCGACGCCATGGCCTGCCTTTATATCGCCGACGGACACCACCGCTCGGCCGCGGCCTCGCGCGTGGCGGCGGCGCGCCGCGCCGGCAATCCGCGACATACCGGCGATGAATCCTGCAATTATTTCCTGTCGGTGATTTTTCCCGACAACCAGATGCAGATCCTGGACTACAACCGCGTGGTCAAGGATCTGAACGGCCTGTCACGCGAGGATCTTCTGAAAAAAGCCGAGACCGCATTCAGCGTCAAGCCGGAAACCGCGATGGTGAAACCGGGACGGGCCGGTGAATTCGGCCTGTATCTGAAGGATCAATGGTACCGCCTGAACATCAAGCCAGAACGCATTCCCGCGAACGACCCGGTGAAGCGGCTGGACGTGAGCCTGCTGCAGGACAACCTGATCGCCCCGGTGCTGGGCATCGACGACCCGCGCCGCGACAAGCGCATCGATTTCGTCGGCGGCATCCGCGGCCTGCAGGAACTGGAGCGGCGCGTGGATTCCGGCGAAATGGCCTGCGCCTTCGCGCTTCATCCCACCTCGATCGCCGACATGATGGCGGTGGCCGACGCCGGCCAGGTGATGCCGCCCAAGTCCACCTGGTTCGAGCCCAAGCTGGCCGACGGCCTGGTGTCGCACGTGCTGGATTGAGCGGATCGTCCACGCCAGGCCTCCGCTCGGTACAACTCAGTTGCTTCTCGACCCCGACGCCAGGTCGGAATTGTAAATCCGGAAATCGTTGCGCGGACGCTTGGCCTCGTACATGGCGATGTCCGCGGCGCGCAGCAGGGCGTCGGTCTCCCCGCCATGTTCGGGAAACAGCGCGACCCCCATGCTGATGCCGATGTGGAAATCCCGGTCCTCGATCCGGAACGGTTTCGCGATGGCCGTCAGGATTTTATGGGCCACCACTACGGCGCCGTCCTCGTGCGTGGTGGTCGGAAGCAGAACCGAAAATTCATCGCCGCCCATGCGCGCCACCGTGTCGGACTCGCGCAGGCAGGTTTTGAGTCGCGCCGCCACCTGCTGCAGCGCCTGGTCGCCGGCGTGGTGGCCGAGCGTATCGTTGATGATCTTGAAGCGGTCGAGGTCCATGAGCATCAGGGTGAAACAGTGTTTCTCGCGCTGGCCGAGGAGCACGGCCTGTTCCAGCCGGTCGGTGAACAGCGCCCGGTTCGGCAGGTCCGTGAGCGGGTCGTAATACGCCAGGTAACGGACGCGCTCCTGCGCGCGCCGGAATTCGCGCCGCACCCGGGCCTCGTTGAGCTCGCGCGCGATCGCCGGCACCAGGCGCGCGGTGTTGTTCTTCATGATGTAGTCGTGCGCGCCGGCCTTCATGGCGCCGACCGCGAGGTCCTCGCCGATGGTGCCGGAGAGCATGATGAAGGGAATGTCCAGCTCCCGTTCCTGCAGCAGCCTGAGCGCCTCGATGCCCCGGAAATGCGGCATGGTGTAATCGGCGATGACGATGTCCCACTCCCGGCGGTCGAGCGCGGCGTTCATGGCCCCGGCAGTTTCGACCCTTTCCCAGGTGATGTCGTAGCCGGCGCGCCGCAGCTGGTCCAGCAGCAACTCGGTGTCGGGTTCCGAATCCTCGACGATCAGGACATTCAGGGGGACTGTCATGGGCGCACCTTCCTGTTAGCGCTGTCCGCTCAGTCTTTGCCGGATGAACCGCCGGGCCACTCGCGGAAGCGTTCGTACGGCAACGGGCGGCTGATGTGGTAGCCCTGGCAGTAATCGCAGCCGAGCGCGACCAGGCTGTCCAGGGTGGCCCTGTTCTCCACGCCTTCCGCCACCACCTTGAGACCGAGGTTGTGGCCCAGGTCGATGATGGAGCGCACGATGGACAGGTCGTTTTCGTTGGAGGTCATGTCGGCTACGAAGGACTTGTCGATCTTGATCTCGTTGACGGGCAGTTTCTTGATGTAGTTCAGCGACGAGAAGCCGGTGCCGAAATCGTCGATCGAGATCAGGATGCCCATGTGGCTCAGCACCGCCAGCGTTTCCACGGTGCGCTGCAAGTCCACCATGAAGGCGCTTTCGGTGACCTCCAGCATGAGTTTTTCCGGTCCCAGGCTGATGCGCTTCAGGAATTCACCGACCAGGTCCGGGAAACGCAGGTCGTGCAGGGAGCGCGCCGAGATGTTGATCGCCAGGTGCCGCATGTCGCCTCCGGCGAGGTTTCCGGAACACTGGCGCAGGCCGGTGCCCAGCACCCAGTCCGTCAGCGGCTTGATCAAGCCGGTGTTTTCGGCAGAGCGGATGAACTGGTCGGGCGGGATCATGCCGTGTTTCGGGTGTTGCCAGCGCAGCAGGGCCTCCGCCCCGATCATTGCGCCCGTGGCGAGTTCGATCTTGGGCTGGTAGTACAGTTGCAACTGATCGCCCTCGATCGCCTGCCGCAGTTCCGCCATCAGCGCCAGCCGCCGCGGGTTGTGCGGGTCGCGCCCGGAATCATAGAGCGCGTAGTTCATGCCGGTTTCCCTGGCGTGATACATGGCGACGTCGGCATGTTGCAACAGGATGTCGGCGTCGGTGCCGTGTTCCGGCGCGACCACCGCCCCGAGGCTGGTCTCCACCACGATGGGCACGTCCTCGACGAGGAAGGGCGCCTCGAGCGTGTTGATCACCTTTCTCGCCACGATCTCGATGTCGCCCATGTCGGACAGGCGCGGCAGCAGGATGCCGAATTCGTCGCCGCCCAGCCTGGCTACCATGTCGTTCTGGAACATCGCGGCGCGCAGACGCGCCCCCACTTTTTGCAGCAGCAGGTCGCCGCAGCGATGGCCGAGGGTGTCGTTGACTTCCTTGAAGCGGCGCAGGTCCATCATCAGCAAGGCCACCGGCCGTCCCTCCTGGATGCCGGCCTGGATCGCCAGCTGCGCCTGGTTGCGGAATTGGCTGCGATTGGGCAGGTCGGTGAGCAGGTCGTAGAAGGCCATGCGGCGTATGGTCTGTTCCGCCTGCCGGCGCTCCTGCCGGTTGCGGGCCTCGCGCAACTCGCGGTCCACGGCCGGCACCAGGCGTTTCATGTTGCCCTTGAGGATGTAATCGTGGGCGCCGGCCTTCATGGCCTGCACCGCGCGGTCCTCGCCGATGGTGCCGGAGACGATGATGAAGGGCAGGTCGAGTCCGGCCTCGTGCAGCAGTTGCAGCGCCTCGAAGGCGTTGAACCGGGGCATGGTGAAATCGGCGAAGACGATGTCCCAGTCCTGCTGGTTCAGCCTGACACGCATGGCGTCGCGCGTGTCGACGCGCTCGAACATCGGCTCGTAGCCGCCCGTGCGCAGCTCGCGGGCGAGCAGCAGGGCGTCATCCTCCGAATCTTCGACGATCAGTGTGCGCAGTGGTCTGGGCATGGCTCGGCTCACGGCATGGTGTTCGGCGCGGGGCTATTTCGGCGGCGGCTCGTTCAGCACCAGCCAGTAGAGCCCGATCTGCCCCACGGCAGTCACGAACTGCTTGAAGTCCACCGGCTTGCGGATGTAGCTGTTGGCGCCGAGGCTGTAACCCTTGATCAGGTCCTGTTCCTCCTTGGAGGAGGTCAGGATCACCACCGGCAGCAGGCGCGTGCGCTCGTCCGCGCGCAGGCGCCGCAGCACCTCCAGCCCGTCCAGTTTCGGCAGCTTGAGATCGAGCATGACGATCGCCGGCTTCTGCGACGGGTCGCGTGACTGGTGCGTGCCGGTGCAGAACAGGTAATCGAGCGCCTCGGCGCCGTCGCGCACGACGTCCACCGCATTGGTGATGTTGTTCTGGCGCAGGGCGCGCAGGGTCAGCGCCTCGTCGTCCGGGTTGTCCTCCACCAGCAATATTTTCAGTTCTTCCATGTTCATGCCGCATGCTCCTGGGGTGCCGGCCGCGGGGTTGGTCCGAGGGTGAAATAGAAGCTCGCCCCCTTGCCGGTTTCGCCCTCCGCCCAGACGCGGCCGCCGTGGCGGTGGATGATGCGCTGCACCGTCGCCAGGCCGATCCCGGTGCCGGGGAAATCGGAGGCGGCGTGCAAGCGCTGAAAGGCGCCGAACAGCTTGTCGGCATAGTTCATGTCGAAGCCCACGCCGTTGTCTCTCACGAAGTACACCGGCGTTCCGGCGGCGTCCATGGCGGAGCCCACCTCGATACGCGCGGGATCGGCGCGTTGCGTGAATTTCCAGGCATTGCCGAGGAGGTTCTCCAGGACGATGCGCATCAGGCGCGGATCGCCGTCCAGCGCCATGTGCTCCTGCACCCGGCATTCGACCTTGCGGCCGGGCTCGACGATTTCCAGTCCGGCGATCACGGAGCGCACCGTCTGGGTCAGGTCCATGAGTTCGCGGCGCATCTCGGCACGCGTCACGCGCGACAGCATCAGCAGATCGTCGATCAGCGTGCCCATGCGCTGGGTGGCGCTGCGAATCCGTTCCAGGTGCCCGCGGCACTCGTCGGTCAGCCGGCCGGCGCAGTCCTCGATCAGGGCCTGGCTGAAGCCGTCGATGGACCGCAGCGGGGCGCGCAGGTCGTGCGAGACGGAGTAGCTGAAGGCCTCGAGCTCCTGGTTGGCGGCGTCGAGCTGGCGGGTGCGCTCGGTCACGCGCAGCTCCAGCTCGGCCTTCATGCGGCGATCGTCCTCCGCGCGCCGGCGTTCGCCGGCGATGCGCGAGGTCAGGACGATGGCCAGGAGGCAGAGCGCCAGGATGAAGGCATAACCCGTCATGAGACGACGCAGCTGTGCTTGCTTCGTGGTGTAGGCGAGCGATGAATACAGGGGTTGTTGCGAAACCACGCCCCAGCCGTAACCCGGCACCGGCGCGTAGGCCACGATGGCTTCCTCATTCTCCACGGGGTCGTGTCCGGTTTCCACGCCGTGTTCTCCACGCAGCAGCTTCTCCACCACCGCTGTCTTCGACAGGTCGGCGATCCCGGGCCGGTCCGGATGCCGGGAATGGAACGCCACCTGGCCTTTCGAGTCGACCAGATAGATGAAGCCCCGGCGGCCGGTGTCGATGGCATTGATCCATTCGAGCAGGTTCTCCACCCGCAGTTGCAGCACCAGGATGCCCGTCACGGCGCCACCGGCATTCCTGATCGGCGCAGCCACCGCGAAGACCTTGATCTGCGGCGGCGCCGCCCGGGTGTAGACCGGCGAGACATACGGCTGCCAGTTCCGGCTGACGCCCTGGTACCACTCGCGGTGCGCGAAATTCACGTCGCGCACCTGCGGCAGGGCCGGCACGTCCGCTTTCAGCGTGCCCTCGGTATCGGCAAGGAACAGGCGCTCGATGTGCGGCAGATCGCGCGGCACGTCGCGCATGATATTGATCGCCTCATTCCATTTTCCGCGCGCGACCAGATCGCGGAAATGAACGCGGGTGGAGAGGGAGATGGCGACGTCAACCACGCGGCCGAACTTCTCCGCGATCGTAACGGCCGTGATCTTTGCCACGGTTTCGCGGCGTAGCAGCGCGACCGCGGTGAGTTCCTTGTCGATTTCGCGGTAACTGTTGGCCGCGGTGGCGACGACCGCGGCCGATACCAGCAACAGCGCCATCCAGCGCACCGGAGCGCGCGCGATCAGCGCTTCTCCGGCGTCACGCAGTTTTTTCAGGACGGTCATGCTGTTATTCCTGCCAGATATGGACACGTTGCTTTGGAGGCCGGTTTATTCAAGGCACACACACAGCGTGCGCACCCATCGGGTACACGCTTCATGGAATTGGCCCGACCACGCAGACAGCAGGTGGTCATGCCCGGAATTACTGCACACCTGAGTACAACGGGTACATGCGCCAGCATGATTTTTCTTTTTCATGTCTGGTGTTACTCCACTCGGAATAATCCAGAGAAGCCGGGCGGAGGAAGCCGATGACCAAGAGGAGCTTGAGGGGACGATACCGCCGGCTTCCACGCCAACCGATACTCTAAAAGTAAATTTAGCGGAAAAACCTTCGAGCGCAATGCTCAACAATATTCAAAGTAGGGTTATTCCTCTCAGCGCCGCCCCCCGCCGCTGACGGTGCTCAGGATCAGGTCGAGCAGTCGCACCGGCAGCAGGCGCCGCAATACGGCGAAGAGATGGGTGGGAAAGGTGACGCCATAGCGCGCTTTCGGCCGGCGCGCCTCCAGCGCGTGAATCACTTTTTTCAGCACGGCCTCGGGTGGCAGGGTGAAGGGCAGGGGTCGGGAACCCTCGAGGCGCTTTTCCACGCGCGCGTAATAGTCGCGATGTGCGCTGTGCTCGCGGTCAATGTTGCGTTTGAAGGCCGCGTAGGCATTGGCGCGGAAGCGGCTGGTGATAGGACCGGGTTCGATGAGCGAGATGTGTATATTGGTGTCGCGCAGTTCCAGACGCAGGGTGTCGGACAGGGCCTCGAGCGCGAACTTGGTGGCGTTGTAGGCGCCGCGATAGGCGAAGCAGACGATGCCCAATATCGAGCTGATCTGGATGATCCGGCCTTCGCCCCGGGCGCGCATGGCGGGGATGACGAGATTGGTGAGCTCCTGCGTGCCGAACAGGTTGGTCTCGAATTGCGCCCGCAGCACCGCACGCGACAGGTCCTCGACCGCGCCCGGCTGGCCGTAGGCGCCGTTGTTGATGAGGGCGTAGAGCTGCCCCTGCGTGCGCTCCAGCACTGTCTCCACGGCGGACCGGATCGAGCCGGACGAGTCGAGATCCAGCGGCAGGCTTTCGAATCCCGCGGCCGCCAGGGCCGCGACGTCGGGCTCCTTGCGCGCGGTGGCGAACACCCGGTAGCCGCGTTCCCGCAGGCCGCGCGCGAGGCAGTTGCCGATGCCGGTGGAACAGCCGGTAATCAGTACGTTTTTCGGTTCCATGCGGGAGCGTCGGTTCCGGAGTGCGCGGGCCTGCGAGCGACTCTAGGGCGTTTGGCGCCCCGGTTCAATAACAGGGCCGGCGACGCGGAGCAGTCCGCGACAAAACCGCCGGTTCGTGGCGCAGGTGCCGAATTCCGGTATAATCCGCGCCGCACTCACACTATTGTTTTCATCTCCGCCCTGGCTGAGGGACTCTGCCACCCGGACGATCCATGACCGCCGCTGCTCACACACAACCGACAGGCAAGGCCGGAAAACTGCGCGTCGGCGTCGCCGGCGTCGGCTATCTCGGCCGTTTCCACGCGCGCATCTACGCCGCCATGCCGGATGTCGAGCTGGTCGGCGTGGCCGATTCCAACGAGCGCGTGGCGAAGGAAGTGGCGGAACAGCACGGCTGCCGCGCCTGCACCGACGCGCGCGAGCTGCTGGGCAGCGTGGACGCCGTGAGCATCGTGGTGCCGACCATCTATCACAGCGACGTGGCGCGCCCGTTCCTCGAGAAGGGCGTGCATATGCTGATGGAAAAGCCGATCGCACCGACCCTGGAGGAATCACGCGCGCTGGTGGAACTGGCCGAGCGTGCCGGGGTGATTTTCCAGGTGGGTCACCTGGAGCGCTTCAATGCCGGCATCATGGCGCTGGCCGAACGCGCGCGGAACCCGCGTTTCATCGAGGTACACCGGCTCGGGCCGTTCGTCGAGCGCGCTACAGACGTGGACGTGGTGACCGACCTCATGATCCACGACATCGACATCGTGCTGTCGCTGGTGAAGTCGAATATCCGCAATATCGCCGCGACCGGCATCCCCGTGCTCACCGGGCACGTGGATATCGCCAACGCCCGCATCGAATTCGAGAACGGCGCGGTGGCGAACGTCACCGCCAGCCGCGTCTCGAACAAGAAGCTGCGCCGTATCCGCATTTTCGGCGCGGAACATTATTATGGTCTCGACTACATCGACCAGAAGCTCGAAATGGTGCGCTCCGAACCGGATCCGCAGGGCGGCAAGTGGCCGCGCATCGTCACCGAGCAACTCGACATCACGCCGCGCCCGCCGCTGGACGCGGAACTCGAATACTTCGTGAATTCCGTGCGCACCGGCACGCCGCCCCTGGTCACCGGCCGGGTGGGGCTGGAGGCCTTGCGCGTGGCCCTGCTCGTCAAGGAGAAAATCGCCGCATGCACGCCGTAACCAAGGCTCAGCCAGTACCGTTTCTCGATCTTTCCGCACAATACAAGAGCCTCGAAACCGAATGGCTCGCCGCCATCCGCGAGACCGGCGCGCGTGGCAGCTTCATCCTCGGCCCGCACACGCAGGCGTTCGAGAAGGAGTTCGCCGAATACGTCGGCGTGAAGCACGCCATCGCGGTGGCCAACGGCACGGATTCGCTGTATCTGTCGCTGCGCGCGCTCGGCGTCGGCAGGGGCGACGAGGTCATCACCACGCCGTTCACCTTCTTCGCCTCGGCCGAGACCATCGACATGGTCGGCGCCACGCCGGTGTTCGCCGACATCCTGCCGGACAGTTTCTGCCTCGACCCCGCCAGCGTGCGCGCGAAGATCACCGCCAAGACGAAGGCCATCGTGCCGGTGCACATCTTCGGCCATCCGTCCGGGATGGGCGAGATCATGGAGATCGCGAAAAAGCACAAGCTCGCCGTGGTCGAGGACTGCGCCCAGTCCTTCGGCGCGCTGCACGACGGCCGGGTGGTCGGCTCCATCGGCGACACCGGCAGCTTCAGCTTCTATCCGACCAAGGTGCTCGGCTGCTACGGCGACGGCGGCATGGTCACGACCAATTCGGACGCGGTCAACGAGCATATCCGCCGCTTGCGCAACCACGGCGCGGTGAAGCCCTTCCTGCACACCGAAATCGGCATGAACAGCCGCCTCGACGAGGTTCAGGCCGCGGTGCTGCGCCTCAAACTGCGGCGCATCAAGGACGACATCGCCGGCCGGCAGAAGGTGGCGGCGGAATATACCAAGCGGCTTGCCGGCTCACCGGCAAAAACACCGTCGCTGCCGAAGCACGGCACGCATGTGTTCAATCTCTACACCGTGCGCATTCCGAAGCGCGACGCCGTGCGCCAGGCCCTGACCGACGCGCAAATCGGCACTTCCCAGTGCTATCCGCAGGGCCTGCACCTGCAAGAGGTATACCGGCACCTCAACTATCAGCCCGGCAGCCTGCCGGTATGCGAGCACGCCTGCACCGAAACCCTGTCGCTGCCGATCTACCCCGGCATGCCGCTGGAGCACGTCGGGCGCGTGTGCGAGGTGCTGCTGGGGGCGCTTAAGTAACCGCGACGGTTCCGGCGCAACCGGGCTGCATTTTGCCAGGATCTGCGTTGTGTCTCACGAAACCCGCGGCAGGAAGCTGTGTCCGTTCAGCTTTTCGAAATCCTCCGCCGGCACCGCGGGACTGAACAGAAAACCCTGGGCGGCATCGCAACCGATCACGCTCAAGGCGGTGAATTGTTCCCGGGTCTCCACGCCTTCGGCGACGACCTTCATGTCGAGGCTGTGCGCCAGCGCGATGATGGCCTTGACGATGGCGGCATCGTCATGCGAACGGGTGATGTCGCGGATGAAGGAGATGTCGATCTTGAGGGTGTCCACCGGCAGGCGCTTGAGATAGCTCAGCGAGGAATAGCCGGTGCCGAAGTCATCGATCGAGACCGACAAACCCCGGCCCTGCAGGTTCTTCAGGAGTTCCGCCGTGCCCTCCGCGTTCTCCATCAATTGTGATTCGGTGATTTCCATCGTCAGGGAGGAGGCCGCCGGGTCCAGGCCGGTTTTCTGGAGTATTGCCATCACGGTGTCCGGAAATTCAACGCGGCGCAGCTGCTTGGCGGAGATGTTGACCGCCAGTCGCAGGTCCAGTCCCCGCTCGTGCCAGTGGCGGCTCTGCTCGCAGGCTGTCTTCAGGGCCCATTCGCCGATGGGCACGATCAGGTCGGTCTCTTCCGCGACCGGGATGAACCGCCCCGGCGATACCGTGCCGAGCGCCTGGCTGTGCCAGCGCAGCAATGCTTCGCAGCCGATGATATTGCCGGTACGCATGTCTATTACCGGCTGGTAGTGCAGCACCAGCTCGCGGCGTTCCAGGGCGCGACGCAGTTCGCGTTCGATCTCGAACCGCTCCATGGCGCGCGTGTTGATCTCGGGGGTGTAGAAGCGATAGGTGTTACCCGCTTCGCGCTGCGAGATGTTGAGGGCTACCTCGGCGTTTTTCAGGATCGTTTCCACGTCGTCCCCGTCCTCCGGGGAAACGGCGATGCCGATGCGGATGGTGACGTAAAATTCCGCGTCCTCCAGATCGATGGGTTCGGCGAAGATGTTGGTGATCTTGCGCGCAACCAGGATGACGTCCCGTGTGTGCGCCACGTCGGAGAGCACAACGCTGAAAACCGAACTGCCGGCGCGCGCCACGGTATCGCCTTCGCGCACCATGGCACGCAGGCGCCGCGCGGCTTCCCGCAGCAGCATGTCGCCGACCTGCTGGCCATGCAGACTGTTGACCTCCTTGAGCCGGTCGATGTGCAGCATCATGACGGCGACATGGCGCCCGTGATGCCGGGCGCGCGAGAGGGACTGTTCCAGGCGGTCCCGGTACAGGTCGCGGTTGGGCAGGCCGGTGAGGAGGTCGTAATTCGCCAGGTTGTG
>JBFMBB010000092.1:0-10884 GCA_040755435.1 Pseudomonadota bacterium
GGAGGCGCCGGAGTTCCAGGCCATGCCGCGCGTGCTGGCCACCGGTTTCATGGTTGGGTTCATCGAGTGGGCGTGCATCCAGGCGGTGAACGCCCATCTCGACTGGCCGCGCGAGCAGACCGTGGGCACTCACGTGAACCTGAGCCATCTCGCGGCCACGCCGCCGGGGCTGGAGCTGTTCGCGCGCGTGCGACTGCTCGAAGTGGACGGCCGGCGCCTGGTGTTCGAGGTCGAGGCCTGCGACGGCGTGGACGTGATCAGCCGCGGTTCGCACGAACGCTTCGTCATCGACGCCGAGCGCTTCACGCGCAAGGCCGGCGAAAAGGCCGCGCGGGCGCGCCCCGCCTGAGCCGGCGACCCCGGCTTTCCGCAACAGGCTATTCACATCAACCGGTTAGCGCCGGTTTTGGTTCAGGCTCCGTTCAGCGAGGGGTTCGTATCCTGATTCCCGAAGTCAGGAGTGAACCCGTCAACGCAATAAAAGGAGACGACCATGAACCGCAAAATCCTGAGTACCGCCGTGCTGATTCTGGCGACCGTGGTGGCGGCGCCGCTGGCGCAGGCGCGCGATGGCCGCGACGGCTGGAACGGCCGCGACCATCATCGCCCGGCGCCGGTGTACCGCGAGAAACACGTGGAGCGGCATTATTATCATCCTCCAGGCCGGCACTATGGCTGGCACCAGCCGCGGCATCACCATTATTACCGCCCGGCGCCGCGCCACTACCATCATCATTACTACCGGGACTACCGCGGCCACCGCACCAGCTCGGCCGCGCCCGTCATTCTCGGCAGCGTGATCGGCGGCGTGGTGGGGCATGAGATCGGTTACGGCGACCCGGGACACACCGCGGCCGGCGCGGTGATCGGCACCGTCATCGGCTACGAAATCGCGCGCCACCGCTAGGGCATGCGTCACGACCGCGCCGCCGTCGGGTGCTTCGTCCGCGCCGGTCCGTTAAGATGCAGACACGATGAAACGCAAGACCCTTGTCGTCTGTCTGCTCGCGGGCTGGCTCGCGGCGAGCGCCGCGTTGCCGGCGCAGGCGCGGCGCGACGACTGGAAGGATGACCGTCGCGAGGCCCGGCGCGATGATCGACGCGGCGGCTGGAAAGACGACCGCGTCGCGGAACGCCGCAATGACCGCGCGCCGCGCCGCGACGAGGCCCGGCGCGACGGCATCTCGCTGGACGAGGCGGTGGCGCGCGTGCGCCGTGATACCGGGGGGCGCGTGCTCGCGGCCGAGCCGCGCGACGGCCGTTACCGCATCAAGGTGCTTATGCCGAACGGCGCGGTGCGCGTAGTCAACGTGGACGCGCGCAGCGGCAGGATGGACTGACCGCCGTATCTGCCATGCGACTGCTCGTCATCGAAGACGAAACCGCCCTGCGCCGGCAGCTGTGCGAGCAGCTGCGCGCCGCCGGCCACGCGGTGGACGAGGCCGCCACCGGCAAGGACGGCCTGGTGCACGGGCGCGAGTATCCGCTTGACCTCGCGGTGGTGGATATCGGCCTGCCGGACATCACCGGCATCGAGGTCATCCGCGCCTGGCGCAAGCAGGACAAGCGCTTTCCGGTTTTGATTCTCACCGCGCGCGGGCGCTGGCAGGACAAGGTCGAGGGGCTCGAGGCCGGCGCCGACGATTACCTGGTCAAGCCGTTTCACGTCGAGGAGCTGCTGGCGCGCGTGAACGCGCTGTTGCGCCGCGCCGCCGGGCTGGCGCAACCGGTGGTCAGCTGCGGTCCGATCCAGCTCGACACCGCGGCGCAGGCGGTGCGCGTGGACAAGCGCGCGCTCGAATTGACCGCCTATGAATACAAGGTGCTTGAGTATTTGATCCTGCACGCGGGCGAGGTGGTATCGAAGACGACCCTGACCGAGCATGTCTACGACCAGGATTTCGACCGCGACAGCAACGTCATCGAGGTGTTCATCGGCCGCCTGCGCAAGAAACTCGATCCCGACGACCGCTTCAAGCCCATCGAAACCCTGCGTGGCCGCGGTTACCGCTTCACGCTCCCGTGCGGGCGGTCCTGATGCGTTCGCTGCGCGCGCGCCTGCTGCTGGTGTCGGCCGCGGTGCTGGCCGGGTTCCTCGGCCTGACCGGCGTGGCGCTCGACCAGGCGTTTCGTGCCAGCGCCGAGAGCGCGCTGCGCGAGCGGTTGCAAAGCCATCTGTATGCCCTGCTTGCCGCGGCCGATCTGGACGCGAACAACCGGCTGGAGTTGCCGATCGAATTGCCCGAGCCGCGCTTCAACCTCGTCGGTTCGGGACTGATGGCAGAGGTGCGCGACGCCGCGGGCGTCGTCGTGTGGCGCTCGCGTTCCGCGCTGGGCACGGAGTTCGCCGGCGCATCCTCTTCCTCCGTGCCCGGCGAGCGCGTGTACACGCAAACCGGCGGCGGCGAAGCGCCCGCGCGCCTGATACTGAGTTTTGCCACGCGCTGGGAAGGTGGCGGTGAACCTCAAATCTATGTTTTCCACGTCGCGGAACGGCTGGACGAACACCTGGCGCAGATCCGGCAGTTCCGCCGCGGCCTGTTCGGCTGGCTGGCCGCCGCCACGCTGTTGTTGCTGGTAGCGCAGGCGCTGATCCTGCGCTGGGGGCTGGCGCCGTTGCGGCGGGTGGCGCAGGACCTGTCGGAGATGGAGGCCGGCCGCACACAAGCCTTGTCGGGACGCTACCCGGTGGAGTTGCAGCCCCTGATCGACAATCTCAATGCGCTGCTGGCCGAGGCCCGCACGCACCTGCAGCGCTACCGCGACACGCTCGGCAACCTGGCGCACAGCCTCAAAACGCCGCTCGCGGTGCTGCGCGGCAGCGTCGAGGCGAAGGCGCCGGTCGAGGAACTGCGCGCGGTGGCGCAGGAACAATTGCAGAACATGAACCAGATCGTCGAGTACCAGCTGCAACGCGCGGCCGCGGCCGGGCGCACGGCGCTCAGCACGCCGCTGCCGGTACTGCCGCCGGCGCGCAAGCTGCTGGCCGCGCTGGAAAAGGTGTACGCGGCCAAGGCCCTGCGCGTGGAAACCGGCATTGGCCCGGAGGTGATGTTCCGCGGCGACGAGGGCGACCTGCTCGAAATCCTGGGCAATGTCGCGGACAATGCCTTCAAGTGGGCGCGCACGCGCGTGCGGGTGCAGGCGCGAAACCCGGCCGCGGACGAAGCCGGCGCGCGCTTTGTATTGCGGGTCGAGGACGACGGCCCCGGCATTCCGGAGGATCTGGCCGAACAGGTGCGCGAACGCGGCGCGCGCGCCGATGCGGCGACGCCGGGGCACGGCCTGGGGCTGGCGGTGGTGCAGGAAATCGTCGAGCTTTATGATGGCGAGCTGGTCATCGGGCGCAGCCCGCTGGGCGGAGCCACGATCGAAGTGCGGATGTAAAAGGAAAGATAAAGCATCCGCGGATAAACGCAGATTTTATGGTGATGAACGCAGATAAAAAACCATTCCATTGAGTTAACTGCGTCTATCTTGTTTATCATCCGCGTTCATCTGTGGATAAAGTATTTTTAATCTTTTAATGGAGGTTCGTGACATGAAGCGTTTCGGCGTTTACACGATGATTGCGGCGTTCGCGGTGTTCTCCACCGGTTGCGCCACCGACGAGTTCGGCAACCGCCGTCCCATGACCGACACGGAGAAAGGCGCGCTGATCGGCGCCGCCTCGGGCGCGGTGCTCGGCGCGCTGGTGAAGAAGGACAAGCGCTCCAAGGGTGCGCTGATCGGTGCGGTCGGCGGCGGCATTGCCGGCGCGGCCGTCGGCAGCTACATGGATTCGCAGAAGAAGGACCTGGAGAAGGTGCTGGCCCCCGAGGTCCAGTCCGGCGCGATCAACGTCGCCAAGGTGAACCAGAACAATCTGCTGATCACCATGACGGCGCAGACCGCGTTTGATTTCGATTCCGCCGCGATCAAGTCCGGGTACTACAGCACCATGGACAAGATCGCCAACGTGCTGGTGCGCTACGGCAAGACCCATCTGACCGTCGTCGGCCACACCGACAACGTCGGCTCCGACCAGTACAACCAGAGCCTGTCCGAGCGCCGCGCCGGCGCGGTCGCGGACTACCTGCGATCCAAAGGCGTTATCCCGCAGCGGCTGGCGTCCATGGGCCAGGGTGAAAGCTCGCCGCGCGCGAGCAACGCCTCGGAAGAGGGCCGCCGCCTGAACCGGCGCGTGGAGATCGTGGTGGAGCCGATCGTCGCCGAGCCGCAGGGCTGAGCGGGAGGGTTTCTCCGGATTTCAGGGCGGCGGTTGCGTGCGGGGCGGCGTCAGGCGACGCCGTGTTTCCTGAACCATTCCTGCAGGCGCTTCCAGCCGTCCTGCGCTGGGCCCTGGCGATAGCTTGAGCGGAAGTCGGCGTGAAAGCCGTGCGGGGCGTCGGGATAGATGACGATCTCCGACGGGCTCTTCGCGGCCTTGAGGTCGTCCTGCATCATCTCGACGATCTCCACCGGTATGCCCTGATCCTCGGCCCCGTATAGCCCGAGCACCGGCGCCTTGATGGATGGCGCCAGGTCGAGCGGTTGTCGCGGGCGCAGTTCGTCCTTGTCGCCGGTGAGCCGGCCGTACCAGGCGACGCCGGCCTTGAGCCGGGGGTTGTGCGCCGCGTACAGCCACACGATGCGCCCGCCCCAGCAGAAGCCGGTGATGCCGAGTTTGGCGGCGTTGCCGTTGTTCTGTGCCGCCCACGCCGCGGTGGCGTCGAGGTCGCGCATGACCTGCGCGTCCGGCACCTTGGGAACAACCTTCTCGAGTATTTCCTTTATATCGGTCATTTTTGAAACGTCGCCCTGGCGCGCGAACAGCTCGGGCGCGACCGCGAGCCAGCCGAGCTTGGCGAGCCGGCGGCAGACGTCGCGGATGTGTTCGTGCACGCCGAAGATTTCCTGCACCACCAGCACGGTGGCCAGGTTCCTGCCCTTCTCCGGCATGGCGCGATAGGCCGGGATCTGGCCATCGGATACGGGAATCTTCACCTCGCCCGCGATCAGGCCCTTGCTGTCGGTGGCGATCACGGTCTGTGCCGCGATCGGACGCACCGCGGCGGCAAAACCCGCGGCCAGCGCGGTGACGATGAAATCACGCCGCGTGAAATCGCGAGGCGGGGCCAGACTCAACAGATCTTCTTTGATGTTCATGGTTTCCTCCATGTGTGTATAGGTGTCGCCATGGTTTCCGAATAGTTACACGATTGACGGCCTGAAAATAGGAGCATACATTGTCCTGCGTACGGCGATGCAGCCGGGCTGCGGCAAGGATGCGGCAGACGGACCACAGGGACGTTTCCTGACGGAAACCCCACCATGCTTCTTGCTGAAAGCACGTGCGCCTCGCGGTGCGGCGCAAGGTTTTCTTGCGCCTGTTTTTTGCCAACAACCAATAACACGTTCATGGAGGAGAATAATGAAACTTTCGCGCATTGTTTCCTGTTGTGTCCTGCTGGCGTCCCTGGTGTGCGGTACAGGTGCATCGGCAGCCATTGATCCGGCCGCGGCGGTGGTCAAAGTCAGGAAGAGTTGCACCGAAAACGGGGTGGCACTCGACAATTGCTTTACCAGCCTGACGGCTGTCACGGACTGGATGGCAACCACGCGCAAGCCGAATGCAAGCGCCCCATTAGAGGTTGAAATTGGACCAGGAACTTTCGGACAAACGTTGATCGAATGTTCCCCGGGTGACAACTATACCGGACATACGTCGTTTGAAGGCGCTGGCAATGGTCAGACGATCATTAAGGGAATTAGTTACAATTCGCCTCTTACGGTCTATTCCTGCACAAATCTGAGTTTTTCCCACCTGACCATAAATGGAACACTCTACGGTGGAGTGCTGTGGAATGGTGGCGGCACTTCGAAATGGAGTGACGTTGAAGTTATCGGTGCGGCCAGAGCCTGGTATGAAGAGGGTTGCGATTCATCTCGCGGCAGCCATTACTGGTTTGGCAGCAAGCTCACTGCGATCGCACCGCCGATGTTTGGCATTGGCAGCACATACCAGGCAACCTGCGATGAGAGCTGGTTCTTCGGGTCGGAGATTACTATTTCTGTTCCAACCAATGCCTATCAGGTTGGCATCGGTGGGGCAGTCTCGGCCGGTGGGAACGGGATTATTCATGTTTACGGATCAGTCTTGAGAGCACTTGTCGATGGACCGGGTTCGGCGCCGGCTGCGAGGGTGGGAAATCTGGGTAATGGCACGACAGGAGGAGAAATTCACATCCATGGCACCGGGATTGATTTGATCAGCCAGACCGGGCGCAATGTTGTAGCGCTCAAGGCCTCAGATAACGGCATGATTCACGCCAATGGAGCCACATACAACATGAGCACCACCGGTACAAAAACACGTATTGTGAATACCGGAGGTCATGTGCACGCCTCTTATCTGTGGGAGGAGCATGCCGAGGCACCGGCGATCACTTCAGTGAACGGCGCCGATATGGCGGTGGTGACGAATACCGCGGACGGGCAGCCGCACCTCGTCATCTACAGCAGCAGTTGCGCGAGCAAGTGGTTTGACACCGTCACCGGCGCCTGCCGGTAATACATTGCAGTGAGCTGAAACAGCCGGCAGGTGGCGACAGCCGCCTGCCGGTTTTTTTTCAAATTGGCAGGCAGCCAGGAACTGATCAGCGCCGCAGCCCGAGCGGGTCGTCCGGGTTGATGCCGTCCTGGAAGGGTTTCTTGCGGTCGTTGTTGGTGACCTGGTAGACCTTGCCGATCCAGTTGTTGATCACGGCCTCGGCGGTGTCGTGCCAGGTGTTGTCGAGATTGGGCACGATGATGGATTCCGGCAGCTCGGGGGCTGCCACGCCGCGGGCCTTTGCCGCCAACACCAGGTCGCGGTGCTCCTCGAGCATGGCCTCGGTCAGCAGGCTGAAATAGTTTTCCGGGAACGGCGGGTAGTCGGGGCGCTCGCCCTTGAGAAAGCGGTTGACCTCGCGCTTGTATTCCTTGAACAGGCTCACCGTGTCGTATTCCGGGTGTCCCTGGAAGAAAATCAGGCGGAAGCGATCCTCGCTCGCGGCCAGGTGCACGCCCGCGACGTCGCTCTCGACCAGGATGTGCAGCCCCGCGGCCTCGAACTGCTCGCGGTCGATCTGGTTGAAGCGCGAGTGCGGCACGTCGAAGCGCGTGTTGACGTCTGATACCAGCGGGTGCTTGCGGTCCACCACGCGGTGCGTGTACACCCCCCAGCGCTTGTAGCCGAGGTGGCGGCGTTTCTTGCCGTAGCGGAACTGCAGCACCGCGTGCGTCGTCAGGCACGAGCACAGCGTGGACGTGACGTTGTCGTAGGCCCAGTCGATGACCTTGTTGAGCGGCTTCCAGAACGGTTCGAGCGCCAGGTCCGGCTGGGTCACGTTGGCGCCGGTGACGATGAGCGCATCCAGCCCCTGTTCCCGGATCTGGTCGAAGCTTTCGTAGTACCGGCCGACATAGGCCTCGGCCTCGGGGCTGCGCTTCAGTTCCTTCAGCGTGAACGGGTGCATGTAGAACTGCGCGATCTGGTTCGACTCGCCGACGAGCCGGAAGAACTGGCGCTCGGTGGCGGCCAGCGCCGCGTCCGGCATCATGTTGAGCAGGCCGATGTGCAGTTCGCGGATGTCCTGGTGCAGCGCGACGTCGCCCGGCAGCACATTCTCGCCTTCTTGCTTGAGGCGGTCGAAGGTGGGCAGTTTGGAATTGGCGACCAGCGGCATGGTCAGCCCTGCCTCTCCAGCACTTTTTCCACCAGGCGCAGGAAGCCGGCTTCGTCGCGCACTTCCTTGAGCTCGTCGGTGCTGACGGTGTAGCCGTGCCTGTCGGCAATCGCCTGGTAGCGCGGCACGCGCGAGTGGAACAGGCGCGGGAACATCCAGCGCACGAAATCGTCCGGATCGATCTGCGCCACGTAGGACAGATCTTTGTGGTTCAGGTAGATCGCGAGTTGCTCGTCGAGGAAGGCCTCGCGGTAGTAGAGCGGCTTCGGGTCGTCCTCGGCGCGGTGGATCAGTTCCTGCTCGTCCTTTTCGTTGGCCTTGATGTAGAGGATCAGCGTGTGCGCCGCCAGCACCTCGATCGTCTCCGGGTCGTCGAGCTCGCACAGCGAGCCGCCGGCGTCGTTGACGAAATGCTTGTAGCCGTAGATCTCGCGCGCCTTGCCGATGAATTCCGGCACGTCGCGCATGGTGGCGATCTCGGCCCGCCGGTGCAGCTCCTGGCGGTGCTTGAATTCGCGCAGGCCGAGCCCGCCCTTCTCCGGGTTGCCGAGCTTGCCGAGGAAACTCGACACCGGCTGCAGGTTGTCCACGGTGATGTTGTTGCGGATGTAGATAGAGTCCGAGCGCAGCAGCTCGCGCAGGAACGGCACCTGCATCGCCTGCTGCTTGATGTGATCGAGGATCGGCTCGTCGAGGTAGCGCGTGCCGATGCGGTAGTCCCCGGAATAATGGAACCAGTTGCGCCGCCGCAACCGCGCGGCCAGGCGCGTCTTGCCCACCCCGGACATGCCGAGCAGGGTGATGCACTTGTTGTCCCAGGCCTTGAACTCCCTGGCGCTCAGTTTCATGTTCTTTTTAAGTGCTGTTTGTCGTTGGTCTGCTTATTGTATGACAGGAATGACCGAACCGCGCGCCGGCGCTTGCGGGGCTCATCCGGTCTCGTCTTCGTCCGGATGCGCCGTTATAATCCCGCCCCTTCCGCCAACGGCCTGATTGAAAAACCATGACCACCGCCATTCCCATCGCGCTCGCGGGCGAGGTGAAAATCACCCCCGGGAACAAATGCAGCTACTGCAAGGGCTCGACCTGCTGCACCTACCTGACCCAGCCGCTCGACACGCCGCGCTCGATGGAGGACTTCGACCTGCTGCTGTGGCAGATCTCGCACGTGAACACCCAGGTGTACAAGGACGAGGACGGCTGGTTCCTGCTGGTCAACAATCCCTGCCGCCATCTGCAGCCCGGCGGCCGCTGCGGCATCTACGAAACCCGCCCGCAGATCTGCCGCGACCATTCCAACGACGGTTGCGAGTTCGAGGGTCCGTCCGGCCACGAGGACTTCGAGATCTTTTTCCCCGATTACGAATCCCTGCTGGAGTACTGCCGCAGGAAGTTCAAGCACTGGGATGGCCGCCTGAAAAAGGCCGACGGCAAAAACAAAAAGAAGTAGGTCGTCCGCGCGGCGGGACGCCCCGCGACGAATCTGTTATTGACCCGGCACGACTGTTCCTGAACAAGGGTTGTGGGTAGGGGTGTCCCCCCGACCTTGGTGAAGACCCGAATGTGCCGGGTCAATAACGAAAATATTTAATGATTTTTGATTATTGAGGCGGCAAAATAGCTTTGATCGAAAGCCGGGACGGAAATAGACTCTTGTCAATGTTCAAGATGAGTCATGCCGCCTCAATAATCTGACGGTCCCCGGTTTTCCGTCGAGTATTACGGCGATGGACAAGTCCTTATACGATCGTCTCGCCGCGCGCCTCGGGCGCGTGCACCTGCGCCAGCGTCTCGGCCTGGAGTCGGAATACGAGGCGAAGGTGTTTCATCGCGGAACCCACTTCTTCCATCTCGAGAACTGGTTCCTGGCCCATGCCGTGATCCGCACCGGCCTCGGCCTGGTCGGGCTGCACGGTCGCGGCCGGCGCAACGCGCTGAAGATCCGCATCGTTGAAAACGAAGTCCGGCTCGGCGCGCTGCCGGCGGTTTTCGACGGCTACACCATCCTGCACCTGAGCGATCTGCATCTCGACATGAACGAGGATTTCGTCCATGCCCTGATCGAGCGCGTACGCGCGGCGGACTACGATCTGTGCGTGCTGACCGGCGACTATCGCTACCGCACCCGCGGCCCGTACCAGCCGGCGCTCGACGGGCTCGCGCGGCTGCGGCCGCACCTCAAGGGGGCGGTGTACGCCGTGCTCGGCAACCACGACACCATCCGCATGGTGCCGGGCATGGAGGATCTCGGCATCCGCGTGCTGCTGAACGAATCGGTCCCGCTCGAACGCGACGGCGCGGCGATCCATCTCGCCGGCATCGACGACGCGCACTACTACCGCGTGGACAACCTGCACAAGGCCGCCCACGACATCCCGCACGACGGGGTTTCGATCCTGCTGTCGCACACGCCGGAGCCCTACCGCAACGCCGCGCACGCCGATTTCAAGCTCATGCTCAGCGGCCACACCCACGGCGGCCAGATCTGCCTGCCGGGCGGCATTCCGCTGATCACCGACGCCGACTGCCCGCGCGCCTACGCGCGCGGGCCGTGGCGCTACCACGATCTCGTCGGCTACACCTCGGTGGGCGCGGGCAGTTCCATCGTGGACGTGCGGCTCAACTGCCTGCCCGAGATCACCCTGCACCGGCTGCGCTGCGCCTGAGCGCGATCGGAACCTGTCTCAAAATCACTTTTAAGAATTTTGGAACGCAGATGAACGCAGATAAAAAAAGAGATTGACGCAGATAGCCTGTCTGGATTCCCTCTTTATCTGCGTTCATCTTCATATACATCCGCGTTAATCTGCGTTTAAAAATATTTCAAGACAGGTTTTAGTACGGCCGGTCGCGCAGGCGCAGGCCGTACAATAGCCGTGACAGCAGCAACTCCAGCAAGATGAAGGCGAACACCACGCCGGCGATGTCCCAAGCCGTGAGACCCAACCGCGCCTTGAAAACCAGCGCCGGCAGCAGCGATTCCGGGATCTGATCGAGACCCAGAGCCATGCTGCTCGGCGGCCGGCCCATGCGGCGCTTGACGAAGCTCGAGGCCAGGTCGCCGAGCATGGCGAGCGCCGCGATCAGCGCGCCATCGCTCCAGTCGAGGCCGAGAGCCGGAGCGGCGAGGCTGGTGGCGATGAGGGACAGCAGCATGCCGCGCAGGGTCTTGGAA
>JBFMBB010000093.1:0-10731 GCA_040755435.1 Pseudomonadota bacterium
CGGCGCCGAGCTCCGGCCCCACCGCGGCGGCCGCGCGCAGCGCCGCCGCCGCGCCGGTGCTGGCACCGAAATAGCCGAGGGAAAGCGCACGCGCCGCCTGCTGACCGGCCCATTGCGTGGCCAGCAACAGTCGATGCGTCAGCAGATCGATGTCGAAGCGGTTGTCGTAAACCCGGTCTTCCGTCTCGGTCAGCAGGTCGAACAATAATGTGCCCACACCATGTTCGCGCAACACCCGGGCGACGTAATTGTTGCGCGGGCTCAGGCGTCCGCTGCCGCTGCCGTGCGCGAACAGCACCAGCCCCTTCGCGCCCGGAGGTACCCCGAGGGCACCCTGGTGGACGGCGGCGTCCATCGGGATTTCGACGGCACGTTCGTGATTATGGAAGTCCATGCTGCCTCGCCGTTTTCCCGGGGCTCAGCGACCGCATCAGGGCGATCACTTCCTCGTCGGTCACCTGGAGGAAACGGTCGTAATAGGCGCCGACCGCGCCGAGGTAATAGGGAGAAGTGTCGAGCACCACGAACTCGTCCACTTCGCGCGCCAGCCGTTCCACGGTTTCGGGCGGCGCCACCGGCACCGCCACCACCAGATGCACCGGTTGGCGGCGCCGGGCGTCGCGAATAGCGACCTCCATGGTCAGGCCCGTGGCGATGCCGTCGTCCACGATGATCGCGGTTTTGCCTTGCACCGGCGGCGATGCGCGCCCGCCCAGGTACAGCTCACGGCGCCGGCGCGCCTCCTGGCGCTCGGCCTCGACTTCCTGCCGGAACCATTCCGGGTCCACGCGCGCGACTTCCTGCCGGTTGCTCACCAGTTCGCCGTTTTCGACCACCGCGCCGATGGCGTATTCGGGTTGCAGCGGGTGACCGATTTTCCGGGGGATGAGCAGATCGAGCGGCATGTCCAGGGCGCGCGCCACTTCCACGCCCAGCACCACGCCGCCGCGCGGCAGGGCGTACACCACGCCGTCCTGTTTCTGGAATTTTTTCAGCGCCTGAGCGAGTTGTCTGCCCGCATCGGCTCGATCGCGGAAATGCATGGCAAAGCTCCCCGCTCTGCCGAGAATGAAAAGCCAGATTATTCCTTTGACGCGATCCGTCCTTGACGGGGATCAATATCGCGTGGCGGCGGATTTTCTAGGGGATGGATTCGGTGGTGTAACGCTGCACGCGGATACGGCTCGACCAGTAGTCGGGAGACAGGCCGGCCTTGTGCTTGAGCTGGCGCAGGAATTCGCGCGGATCGGGCAGCTGTTCCCATACGGAAGGCAGGAAAGTGCCGCGGCTGTATCCTTCTTCAATGATCAAACCGTCCACGCGCGGCCGCAACTGGGCGACCAGTTCGTCCTCCGTGGCAAACTGCATCGGTTCGGGCGGACTCAGCACCGAGATGTGGATATCGAGGCGCTCGAACTCCGTCCAGGTGAGCGAAGAAAAGCGCGGGTCGCGGAACGCCGCGCTGTATGCATTGCTCGCCACGTCCTGCACCAGCGTCTGGCGCGCCTCGAGCGTGCCGATACAGCCGCGCAGCCGCGCGTCCACGTGCAGGGTCACGAACGTGGCGCGCAGGGCCTGCAACGGTTCGGGATAATCGGCCGCGCGCACGCTGAGGGTCTCGCCGCACAGACCCTTCCTGATCGAATCCGCCGCCAGTTGCAGGAGCTGCCGCTTGTGCGGCTCGGCCAGCGCAGAGGAAATATTATTCAAAGACGTAAGCCCCATAACCTACCACTCTGTCAGGCGTGCCGGCGGTGTCACCGGAGTTGCGCAGGTCAACGGTTCTGGCCTTGAGACCACGTTCGCGCGCCAGCTGCAGCAGTCCGTTCACCGGGTTGCGCCCGCAGGCATCGTCGTACCCGATATTCTCCGGCTGTAACCGCTCGATGGCTCGGGATGTCGCCTGATCGAGCCGCTGCGCGGTTTTATAGTCGTGGTAGTGGCTCAGGTCCGAGCTGATGACGATCAGCGTTTCCGGCCCGCCCCAGAGCGCTTCGAGCACTTCGGCCACTTCGCCGGGCCCGGCGTCGCCCACCACCAGCGGCACCAGGCTGAATTCCCCCAGCACTTCCTGGAGAAACGGCAGATGCACCTCAAGGCTGTGTTCCTGCCTGTGGGCGGCGTCCATCACTTGCACCTGCGGGAGACTGGATATTTTTTTCACGGCCTCCTGGTCCACGGTGATGCGTCCCAGCGGGGTCTGGAAGCATTCCGCACTGGAAAGCGCCAGCCCGTGGAACCCGACCCGGTGCGCCGGGCCGAGCAGTACCACGCGCGTGATGCGTCCGCGCGCCGGCTGCAGGCGCGCATAGGCCGAGGCCGCGACGGGACCGGAGTATATGTATCCCGCGTGGGGCGCAATAATGGCCTTGGGTACGGCGTCGGCGGCGTGCACCGCGCCGAGATACTCCGCGATCATCGCCTGCAATTCACGCGGATCAGCGGGGTAAAACAGGCCGGCCACGGCTGGATTTCGGACGCTCGTCATGATGATTCCTGCGGAAAGATGACTACTACAATGTGCCCGCCGCACGCTATTTTCAAGTAAAACCGCCCGGGCGTAGGATGAACATTGATTCGGCGCTCTCCAAACCGCATTAACTGCCCATGGAAACGGAAATTCTCGATTCGGCGGCGGTGGTCCCGACGCATTACTGGCACAAGCTCGACGACGGGCGCGTGCAATGCGACGTCTGCCCGCGCTATTGCAAGCTGCACGAGGGCCAGCGCGGCCTGTGCTTCGTGCGTGGCAATCATGGCGGCAAGATCGTGCTGACCACCTACGGCCGCTCCAGCGGTTATTGTGTGGACCCGATCGAGAAGAAACCGCTCAATCATTTCCTGCCCGGCACACCGATCCTGTCCTTCGGCACCGCCGGCTGCAACCTGGCCTGCAAGTTCTGCCAGAACTGGGACATCAGCAAGTCGCGCGAGCTCGACACGCTCATGGACCAGGCCTCGCCCGAGACTATCGCCAAAGCGGCGCGCGACCTCGACTGCCGCAGCGTGGCCTATACCTACAACGACCCGGTGATCTTCCTGGAATACGCCATCGACGTAGCCAAAGCCTGCCGCGAATACGGCATCAAGTCGGTGGCGGTCACGGCCGGCTACATGTGCGAAGAGCCGCGGCGCGAGTTCTACAAGTACATGGACGCGGCCAACGTGGACCTCAAGGCCTTCACCGAGGAATTCTACTGGAAGGTCACGGGCGCGCACCTGCAACCCGTGCTCGATACATTGAAATATCTGAAGCACGAAACCAAGGTGTGGTTCGAGCTCACCACCCTGCTGATTCCCGGCCTCAATGACTCGGAAAAAGAGATCGAGGAAATGACTCAATGGGTGGTGGAAAATCTCGGGCCCGACGTGCCCATGCATTTCACCGCGTTTCACCCGGACTGGAAAATGCGCGATATCCCGCCCACGCCCGTGGCCACGCTGATCCGGTCGCGAAATATCGCCATGAAGAACGGCGTGCGCTACGCCTATACCGGCAACGTGCACAACGAGGAAGGCGATTCGACATATTGTCATCATTGCGGCGCCAAACTCATCGGCCGCGACTGGTACAACATGACCGCATGGAATCTCGACGCCGCGGGCAAGTGCAAGGCCTGCGGCACGCCCTGCGCCGGCGTGTTCGAGGCCAAGCCCGGCGACTGGGGCGCGCGCCGCCTGCCGGTGCGGCTGGCCAATTTCGCCGTCTGATTTTGTTCCTGCGATTTCATGCGCCCTGGCCTTCCGGTTTGACGGCTGTCATGTTTCCGCCAAGGCTACGGTGTTATAGATATTTTCATGCCGGAGACCGCGAACAGGGTTTTCGATCTTCCTGAAATGCGCAACCGGGGACGGGTGTTCCGTGACCGGACGCAGGCCGGGGCGGTGCTGGCCGCGATGCTCGCAGACTTTCGCGGAACGGGCACACTGATACTCGCAATCCCTGCCGGCGGCGTGCCGGTGGCGGCAGAAATCGCGCATCAACTCGGGCTGGCGCTCGATCAGGCGGTGGTGAGCAAGATCACGCTGCCGTGGAACACCGAATCGGGTTATGGCGCGGTGGCCTTCGATGGCACGGTGAGGCTGAATGAGGATCTCGTCGCGGGCCTGGGACTGCCGGAGACCGTGGTGCAGGAAGGCATTGCGCGCACGAAGGAAAAGGTTGCGCGCCGCGTAAAGCAACTGTGCGGGAGTCGCCGGACACCCGATCTGGCACGGCGCGACGTCATCCTGGTGGACGACGGACTGGCCTCGGGATTCACGATGCATACTGCCATCGATGCCTTGCACCAACTGGCGGCGGACAGGATCATCGTCGCCGTGCCGACCGGGCACGCCGATGCCGTGACGCGCATTGCCGCCCTGGTCGATTCGCTGTACTGTCCCAACATCCGTCAGGGAATGAGTTTCGCCGTGGCGGATGCGTACGAGGAGTGGACGGACGTGAGCGAGGCCACGGTTGCCGGGATCATGCAGTCATTTTCCGGCACACAACACGCGCTATGACCACCATGCGCTGGGAACATTTTCCGCACGAGGCCGACATGGGCATACGCGGCATCGGCAATACCCTGGATCAGGCCTTCGAGCAGGCGGCGCTGGCCATGACCGCGGTCATCACCGATCCCGCGCAGGTGGCCGCGGTGGAACCGGTGGAAATCGCGCGCGCGGCGCCGGATGACGAGCTGCTGCTGGTGGACTGGCTCAACGCCCTGGTTTACGAGATGGCGACGCGCAAGCTGCTTTTCAGCCGTTTCGAGGTGCGCGTGCAGAACCATACCCTCACCGCCCGCGCCTGGGGCGAGCCGATGAACCCGGCGAAACATCACATGGCGGTCGAAATAAAGGGGGCGACTTACACGGCATTACGCGTTGCGCAGGAGAGCAATGGGGAATGGGTGGCGCAATGCGTGGTGGATGTTTAAAAGTTGTTTCTGGTTTCTGGTTTTTAGACATGGTAGCTAACTAGAGACTAGAAACCAGAAACTTGAAACTTCTTACTTATGGACCTCTCCCTCTTCATCCGCCACACCGACTACGAATGGGAAATCGCCCCCCACGGCCCCATGCGCGTGCCCGCGATAATCTATGCCGACGAAGCGTTGATCCGCGCCATGGACCACAAGGTGTACGAACAGGTGTGCAACGTCGCCACGCTGCCCGGTATCGTGAAAGCTTCTTACGCCATGCCCGACGCGCACTGGGGCTACGGCTTTCCCATCGGCGGCGTGGCCGCTTTCGATCCGGACGAGGGCGGCGTGGTGTCGGCGGGCGGCGTCGGTTTCGACATCTCCTGCGGCGTGCGCTGCCTGCACACCGGGCTCAACAGCGAGGACGTCATGGCGGTCCAGAAGGCGCTGGCCGACACCCTGTACCGGGAAATCCCGGCAGGCCTCGGCAGCACCGGCGCCATTCGTTTGAATCAGTCCGAGATGGACGCGATGCTGGCGGGCGGCGCGGCCTGGGCGGTGAAACAGGGCTACGGCAGCACGGCCGATCTGGATCATATCGAGGAACATGGCCAGATGCGCGGCGCGCGTCCCGACTGCGTCTCGGAACACGCCAAGAAGCGCCAGCGCGACGAGATGGGCACGCTCGGCAGCGGTAACCATTATCTTGAAGTACAGAAGGTCGTGCGGGTCTTCGACGCGGAAACCGCGAACGTATTTGGAATCCGCGAAAATGACGTTGTCGTCAGCATCCATTGCGGCTCACGCGGCCTCGGGCACCAGATCGGCACCGAATTCCTGAAGGCAATGGCCATCGCCGCGTCGCAATACGGCATCACCCTGCCCGACCGCGAGCTCGCTTGCGCGCCGATCAACTCGCCGCTGGGCGAGGATTATCTCGGCGCCATGCGCGCGGCCATCAACTGCGCGCTTGCCAACCGCCAGATTCTCACCCATCTGGTGCGCGAGGCCTTCGCGCAGGTCATTCCGAAAGCACACCTGCCCCTGCTTTACGACGTCTCGCACAACACCTGCAAGGTGGAAGAGCATGTCGTGGACGGTAAGCGGCGCAAGCTCTACGTGCATCGCAAGGGCGCCACGCGCGCCTTCGGCCCTGGCCACCCGGACATTCCTGACATGCTGCGCCCCGTCGGCCAGCCGGTGCTGATCGGCGGCTCCATGGGTACCGGCTCCTACATTCTCGTCGGCACGAAAACCGGCGAGGCGCTGTCGTTCAGCTCCGCCTGCCACGGCGCCGGCCGCGCCATGAGCCGGCACCAGGCCTACAAGACCTGGCGTGGCCGGCAGGTGATCGACGAACTGGCGGCGCGCGGCATCCTGATTCGCAGCCCTTCCGGCCGCGGCGTGGCCGAGGAGGCGCCGGGCGCGTACAAGGACGTGGCCGCCGTGGTGGACGCCGCCGATGCCGCCGGGCTGGCGCGCAAGGTGGCGCGCCTGGAACCGCTGGTCTGCATCAAGGGATGAGCCGTGGCCGGCCGCGCCTGCATCGGCATCAGCGGCTGGAATTACGCCTCCTGGCGCGATGACTTCTATCGCGGCATTCCGAAGAAGGACTGGCTGGGATACTGCGCCGGACATTTCAACGCCATCGAAGTCAACGCGACGTTTTACCGCCTGCAAAGCCGGGAGACATTTCGCCGCTGGCGCGACGCCACGCCGGCCGGGTTCCGCTTCGCCATCAAGGGCAACCGCTTCCTGACCCACAACAAGAAGCTCGCCGATCCGCTGCCCGCCATCCGCCTCGAACGCGATCATGCCAGGGGTCTGGGTGAAAAACTGGCGGCCGTCCTCTGGCAATTGCCGCAGCCGTTTCGCAAGAACATGGAACGGCTCGACCGGTTCGCCCGGGCACTCAGGTTCTGGCCGCTGGCGCGACACGCTATCGAGTTCCGCCATGACTCCTGGTTCGACGAGGAAGTAGCCGCCTGCTTGCGCGCGCAGCGCATCGCCGTGTGCCTGTCGGACGCCGCCGACTGGCCGCTGTGGGACGCCGTGACCACCGATCTTGTCTATGTCCGCCTGCACGGGCACGATGTCACTTATGCCTCGTCCTACAGCGACAAGGAACTCTCGCAATGGTCCCGGCGCATGCGCCGCTGGCTCGGGGAAGGCCACGACGTTCATGTTTATTTCGACAACGACGCCCTCGGTGCCGCGCCGCACAATGCGATGAAACTGGCCGCACTGGTGGGAAGGAACTGACCATGCCCGCCCATAACGCCGACATCGCCGCGATCTTCGATGAAATCGCCGACCTGCTCGAGATCGATGGCGAAAATCCGTTCCGCATCCGCGCCTACCGCAATGCCGCGCGCGAGATGCAATCCCTGGGCGTGCCGGCTTCCGAGATGCTCGCCAAGGGCGAGGACCTGACCGAGCTGCCGGGCATCGGCGACGACCTGGCGGCAAAGATCAGGGAGATCGTCGAAACCGGCAAGTGCAAGGCGCTGGAGAAGCTGCGCGCGAAATTCCCGCCGACGATCACGACGCTGCTCAGGCTCCCGGGCCTGGGGCCTAAGCGCGTCAAAATTCTTTATGACGAGCTCAAGGTGGAGTCGGTGGCGGCGCTGCGGCAGGCCGCGCGCGCCGGCCTGATCCGCGAACTGCCCGGGTTCGGGGAGAAAACCGAGGCCGCGATCCTCGAAGCGCTGGCACAGCACGCGGAGGAAGCGACACGTTTCAAGCTGGCGATCGCGGCGCAATACGCCGAGCCGCTGGTGGAATACCTCGCGAAATCGCGCAACGTGAAGCAGGTCACGATCGCCGGCAGTTACCGCCGCTTCAGGGAAACCGTCGGCGATCTCGACATCCTCGCCACCACCACCGGCAAATCCGACGTCATGGATCGCTTCGTGAACTACGACGAGGTGGGCGAGGTTATGGCCCACGGTGAGACTCGCGCCACGGTGCGGCTGAAATGCGGCCTGCAGGTGGACCTGCGCGTGGTGCCGCAGGAATCGTTCGGCGCGGCGCTGCAGTACTTCACCGGCTCGAAGGCGCACAACATCGAAATCCGCCGCCTCGGCCAGCAGAAAAAACTCAAGATCAACGAATATGGCGTGTATCGGGGCAGGAAGGCCGTGGCCGGCGACACCGAGGAATCGGTCTACGCCGCGGTCGGTCTGTCCTGGATCGCCCCGGAGCTGCGCGAGAACCGCGGCGAGATCGAAGCCGCACGCAAGGGCAAGCTGCCCCGGCTGGTGGAACTCGGGGATCTGCGCGGTGACCTGCACGCGCACACCAAGGCCACCGACGGCCATCACACGCTCAAGGAAATGGCCGAGGCGGCGCGCAAGCAGGGATTCGAATATCTCGCCATCACCGAGCACTCGCGCAGGCTCACCGTCGCGCATGGGCTCGATGTCCATGGCTTGCGAAAACAGATGGAAGAAATCGACCGGCTGAACCAGAAACTCTCCGGCATCACGCTGCTGAAGGGCATCGAAGTGGACATCCTCGAGGACGGCAGTCTCGACCTGCCGGACGAGGTGCTCGGCGAGTGCGACCTGGTGGTCGGCGCGGTGCACAGCAAATTTCACCTGTCACGGGCGAAACAGACCACGCGCATCCTCAAGGCCATGGAGCATCCGCATTTCAGCATCCTCGCCCACCCTTCCGGACGACTGCTGGGGAGCCGCGAGGCCTACGACGTGGACATGCTGAAAATCATCCGCGCGGCCCGCGCGCGCGGCTGTTTCATGGAGCTGAACGCGCATCCGGAGCGGCTCGATCTGCTCGACATCCATTGCCAGATGGCGCACGACGAAGACGTGCTGGTCGCCATCAGTTCCGACGCCCACAGCATCCAGGATTTCGGCAATCTCCGCTACGGCGTGGGCCAGGCCCGGCGCGGCTGGCTGGAAAGAAAGGACGTGCTCAACACCCGCACGCTCAAACAGCTCAAGCTGCTCCTGGGGCCGACCATTTCCTGAGCGCCGAACCGGCGTGGGCATGCTGGCCGTGCCGTCCGATCCATCCAGGCAGGATAAAAAATGCCGCAAAATATCCGCGTTTCCCCGACGGCGTTTTCACCTTAAACTGTGGTTTTTGATGATCCCATGATCCCCGATCCCTTCATTACCGAAATCTCCCGCCACATCTGGGACAGCAAGTACCGCTTCCGCGACGGCGACACGGTGCACGACCGGACCGTGGATGACAGCTGGCGGCGCATCGCGCGCTCGCTCGCGAGCGTCGAAAAAGGCGACTGGTCGCGCTGGGAGAACCGTTTCTACGACGCGCTCCGGGACTTCAAATTCCTCCCCGGCGGACGCATCCAGGCCGGGGCCGGCACCGGCCGGCGCGTGACGCTGTTCAACTGCTTCGTCATGGGTACGGTCGAGGACTCCATGGACGGCATTTTCGACGGTCTCAAGGAAGGTGCGCTCACCATGCAACAGGGCGGCGGCGTGGGTTACGATTTCTCCACGCTGCGGCCGCGCGGCACGCCGGCGAAAAGCGTCGGCGCCGTGGCCTCCGGCCCGGTGTCGTTCATGCAGATCTGGGACGCCATGTGCGGCACGCTGCTGTCCACCGGCGCGCGCCGCGGCGCCATGATGGCCACCCTGCGCTGCGATCATCCCGATATCGAGGCTTTCATCGGCGCCAAGCTCGACAGCCACGCGCTGCGGCGCTTCAATCTCTCGGTGCTGGTGACGGACGCCTTCATGGAGGCGGTGCACCGCGACCAGGACTGGGCGCTGGTGTTCCCGGAGGAGAAGAAAATCGCAGGAGGCGAGTTCATCGAGCGGGTGTGGTCGGGCCGGATCGAACCGGTGCGCTGCCGTGTTCACCGGCGCGTGCGTGCCCGCGAGCTGTGGGACAAGCTCATGCGCGCGACCTATGAATACGCCGAGCCCGGCGTGCTGTTTCTCGACCGCATCAACCGCATGAACAATCTGTGGTATCGCGAGCAGATCAGCGCCACGAACCCGTGCGGAGAAATTCCGTTGCCCCCCTACGGGGCCTGCGACCTCGGCTCCATCAACCTGACCGCCTTCGTGCGCGATCCCTTCACCGATCTGGCACGCCTCGATCTGGACGAGGTCCGCAAGACCGCGGCCATCGCCACACGCATGATGGACAACGTCATCGACGCCTCGCTGTACCCGCTGGAAAAACAGGCGGCCCAGGCACGGGGCACGCGCCACATCGGGCTCGGGCTCACGGGACTGGCGGACACGCTCATCATGCTCGGGCTGCACTACGCCGACGAGAATGCGCGCGATCTGGCGACGCAGGCGATGCAGGCCATCTGCCACACCGCCTACCGTACCTCCATCGGGCTGGCGGAGGAGAAAGGCCCGTTCCCGTTCTTCGACCGGGAAAAATTTTTGCAGGGCAAATTCATCCAGGGCCTGCCGCACGACATCCAGGACGGCATCGCCCGCTTCGGCCTGCGCAACAGCCACCTGACCGCGATCGCGCCGACCGGCACCATCAGCCTGCTGGCGAACAATGTTTCGAGCGGGCTGGAACCGGTGTACGAATTCAATTACACGCGCCGCGTGCTGGAGCTCGATGGCAGCTACACCGAGCACAAGCTGACCGATTATGCGCTGCGACTGTGGCGCGAGCGGCACGGCGACGATGAGTTGCCGGCGGCGTTCGTGGACACCCATGCGCTGGCACCGGCCGCGCATCTCGCCATGCAGGCGGCGCTCCAGCCGCATATCGACAATTCCATCTCCAAGACCATCAACGTTCCGCGCGACTACCGCTTCGAGGACTTCAAGGAAATCTACGAACGCGCCTATGACAT
>JBFMBB010000094.1:0-10728 GCA_040755435.1 Pseudomonadota bacterium
GGCCTTGGCCGCGGCAGCGGCCTCCGCCTCGGCCTGACGGCGTTTCTGTTCCTCGGCGCGCTCGCGGGCCTGGCTCTCTGACTCCTGCCTGGCCTTCTCCCAGTTGTTGATTTTCTCGACCGCCGGCGGATAGCCCTGCTTGGCGGACTTGGAGTACCACAGATGGGCCATGCGCATATTCTGGGGCGTGCCCACGCCCTGTTCGTACATTTGCGCGACCAGGAACTGCGCCTCGCGATCGTTGTTCAGCGCCGCGGTCAACTGGATGCCAAACCGTACCTCGGCGTCCTGTTCATCGTTCGCGGCCTGGCTGAGGGCCGGCGCAGTGAGGAAGATCGCTGTTGCCAGGGCGATGACGGCTTGAAGTGTTCTGCTCATAAGTCACCTGTGTTCATTTGCTCGACGGCGTGACAGAGTTGCCGCGCTATTCGCGCGCGAATTGATAGGTCATCCGGCGGTCATTCCGGGTGCAGCTGAGGGAATGCTCGTCACGCAGGCGGCACTCCATCGCAACCCCCGGTTCCTGCCAGCCGGTTTTCGCGGCCATGTCGTTTATTTCGCTGGACATGCCGTTCGGCGCGGCATGCGGCTTGCCGGCCACATGCACCACGTTGTAGACATAGCGCAGGTTGAACCTGGCCTCCTTGTTGTTGAAGCCGGAAATCACGGATTTGACGTTGTAGGTCAGTCCGGCGCCATCGATATTGCGCGTCAGTTCCCCGGAGAAGCACACGATCTCGGTGCCGCTGCTCTGGAGGCAGGCGACATTCTCGGACGGCAGGTATTCGGCTTCCTGCTGGTTGCGTTTCCATTTTCCGCCGAGCAGCGCCTGGGTCACGTTGATGTCGGGTTTCGGCGGTTCCATCACGGGCGGCGCCTTGGCCACCATGACTTCGGGCACGGGGGCCTTGGCCTCCGGTTTCGGTTCTTCCCGGCGCGGCGCCGGGGCTGCCGGTTTGGGCGCGCTGGCGACGACGGCCACCGGGGGTTTGGCCGGCTTCGGTTTGGCCGGCGCTTCCACCTTCGCCGCCGGCGGTTTTTTCACCGGTTCCGGTTTCGCCGCCACCGGGGCGGCAACGGGTGCCGGCGCGGATTCCTCCGGCTTGGGCCTGGACGCTTCCGCCTTGGCCGCCGCCGCGCGCTCGCGCGCCTCGAGCTTCACCAGCGCCAGCGGATAGTTCTGCTTGGCCGCCATTTCGTACCAGTAGTACGCCTTTTCCATGTCGAGCGCCGTGCCCTTGCCGGTTTCGTATCGCTGCGCCACCACGTATTGCGCCACCACGTCGCCCTCGTTGGCCAGCTTGAGATAGGAATCGAAGATGCCCTGCTGTACTTCGTTGTTCTCGGCAGCGCTCACGCCCAGCGTGACGGCGAAATAAAGCAGTGTTATCGCAACGAGATGTCGCATGACGGGTAACCTCTTGAATTAATGAACCGGTACATAGACCAATAATAGTCAGCCAGACTTCGGGCGTGCCGGCCTGGGAGGGTGAATATTTGCCACTCCGGCAGTGCTAACGGCTTTCCCTCCTGAATATATGCAATATTGGTGCCGTCACCGGCTTGGGGCGGGTTTGGATAGCCCAGCGGATCAATAGGTTATCCATCCGTGTTTGTTGGAAAAATTCAGGGCTTTTCGGGGGTTCTGCCGGGCAATGGGCAGGCGCAGCCTGACTTGGGAGTTCAGGTTGCGGAGCTTGGGGGGTAGCTCCGGGGAAAGATGACAAAGCATCGCCCGGGACTGACCCGGTCCGGTATCAGTCAAACAAAAAGGCCGGCACACGTCCCGCCAGCGCGGCGGGCGCGTACCGGCCTCGCGGTACCCGGATCAGTTGCCGAGCTTCTTCTTGATGGCGTTGATTACGGCCTCGCTCGAAGTGGCGCTGACCGTCAGCAGCATGCCTTCCTTCTCGTAGAAACCGATGAGCGGCGCGGTTTTCTTATTATAGGTATCGAGCCGGTGGCTGATGGCGGCCTCGGTCTCGTCCTCGCGCTGCACCACGGGGCTGCCACACTTGTCACAGATGCCTTCCTTCTTGGGCGGCATGCTTTTGACGTTATAAATCGCCTGGCACTTGGCGTTGGAGCAGGTGCGGCGGGTGGTAAGGCGGTCGAGAATGACCTCGCGCGGCACGTCGATATTGACCGCCATGTCGAGCTTGATGCCGAGTTTCACCAGCAGCTTTTTCAGGTCTTCGGCCTGGGGAATGGTGCGCGGGAAGCCGTCGAGCAGGAAGCCCTTTTTGCAATCCGGGTCCTGCAGGCGCTTTTCCATGATGCCCATGATCAGTTCATCCGGCACCAGGTCGCCGCGGTCCATGTAGGCCTTGGCCTGCTTGCCGAGATCGGAGCCGGCCTGCACCGCGCCGCGCAGGATGTCACCGGTGGAAATCTGCACCGAGCCGTCCAGCTGCGTCAACTGCTTGGCGACTGTGCCCTTGCCTGCGCCCGGGGCGCCCAACAGAATCAACTTCATGGAATTTTCCTCTCTTGATGTAAGCCAATGATGAACCGGAATCCGGCGGCAGCCCCTGGCGGGTCCGGCCGCGAAGGGGCGCATTTTGCCCCTTAGTCGCGGTGCAGATCAACCTGAAAGTAGGGACGGCGCGATTGCCGCCAAAACGCTGCTAGCGTGCGGCCAGTCCGGCTATCAATCCTTTCAGGTCCGGTGCGGCAGCCTCGATACCGGCCGTCAACCGGAACTGCACCAGGGCGCGGTGCAGGTTATGGCCGGGCCGGTCGATCTTGAAGTAGTGATCGCCCTCGAGATGATCGGTCAGGAAGCGCAAACCCAGTTCGAAAGGAATGAGGCGAATCGCGTCATACAGATAATCGTAATCATGCCGCGTGAGGAAGTGCCGGGTTTCGGCCAGGTAATTTTCCAGCAGCGCGCGGGCGATATCGAGATCAAAGCGCGCCGTGCCGGGATCCGGCGGCGATTCGCCGGCGGGATTGGCGCAGGAACGCAGACAGTCGCCGATGTCGTAATGAATCAGGCCCGGCTGCACGGTGTCGAGGTCTATCAGGCTGACCGCCTTGCCGGTGCGGGTGTCGAAAAGAAAATTGTTGAGCTTGGTGTCGCCATGGATCGGCCTGGTCACCAGTTTTCCCTCGCGCCGGGCCTGTTCCAGGATGCGCGTGAGATTCCAGCGCTGTTCCACGAACCCCAGGGCGTGCAGTACTTCGGGGTTCGCGGCGGTGATGCGCGGCCGGGCCGAGGCGCGCAGGAAACGCGCGAAATAACCCGGCGCGTCGTGAAAGCCGGGCAGGGTCCGGTGCAGCCGCGCGGGATCGAGATCGTGGATCAGGGCATGGAAACGGCCGAGAGCACGGCCCACTTCGCCGGCCTGGCCGGTATCGCCGAGGGTGTCGAGGGTGCGCGTATGCTCGATGAACTCCTGCGCACGCCAGAATCCGCCCGCGGCGTCGATGACGAAATCTCTGCCGTCGCGAGCCGGCAATATCTCCGGCAGCCGCAGCGAGCGCGCCGCGGTATCGCCGGCCGCGGCGCGCCGGCGAACGTGATCGCCCAGCACGCGCAGGTTTTCCATGATGCGTTCCGGATGCGCGAAGACATGACGGTTGATCCGCTGCAGGATGATCTGGCGGCCGCCTTCGACGGTCACGACAAAAGTATCGTTGATCAGCCCGTGACCGTGCGCACGGATGGCGCTGATTTTTTCGCCCGGAAGAAACCGGCCGGCAATGTCTTGCTCAAGGGACATAGTGGCGAGGCGTTGTTATCGGCCGTTCTGAATTCGTGTATGGCTGTGGATGTTTCGGCGTTTCAGCGCACGGGCCCGGACGTTTGACGAAGCGACCTGCGCGGCATTAGGCTGAGTCTAGCCTCTGGGACACTTCTGCGAAATGTCGAGGGGCCTGACGGGCAACTGCCAAAACAAGGAGACAGGTTATGCGGAGACTCATATTGTCGGTTCTGCTGATATTTGCCGGTCTGGTGCCGGTCCAGGCGGCGATCAAGGGACAGGAGATCGAATACAAGGCCGGCAACACCGTGCACAAGGGTTATCTGGTTTATGACGACGCGGTCACCGGCAAGCGGCCGGGCGTGTTGGTGGTGCATGAGTGGTGGGGCCATAACGAGCATGCGCGCAACAGCGCCCGCAAGCTTGCGGAAGCGGGATACGTGGCGCTGGCGCTCGACATGTACGGCGAGGGCAAGACCGCGAACCATCCCGACCAGGCCGGGAAATTCTCCGGCGAGGTGGGCAAGAATCTGCCATTGATGAAATCGCGCTTCGAGGCCGGCATGAAGCGGCTGCGCCAGCAGGCGCAGGTGGATGGCAAGCGCGTGGCCGCGATCGGATACTGCTTCGGCGGCAGTGTCGTGCTGCAAATGGCGCGCGAGGGCGAGAACCTGCGCGGCGTGGCGAGCTTTCACGGCGGGCTCGCCACCGAGCATCCGGCCAAGTCCGGCAAGGTCAAGGCCCGGGTGCTGGTAATGAACGGCGCGGACGATCCCTTCGTGCCGGCGGAGCAGATCGCCGCGTTCAAGAAGGAGATGGAAGGCGCCAAGGTCGACTACAAGTTCGTGAACTATGCGGGGGCCAAACACAGCTTCACCAACCCGGAGGCGGACGCCAACGGCGCCAAGTTCAATCTGCCGCTCGCCTACAACGCAGAGGCCGATCAGAAATCCTGGGCCGAACTGCAGTCATTTTTGAAGACCGTCTTCAAATAATATTTAATGCGATTCGCGACAGATCTGGTCTGCTGGAAATGCGGCGCTTCGCTGGCATCGCTGCCGCTGCCTTTGAGCCGCCTGGCGGAATGCCCGAAGTGCCGCGCTTACCAGCATTGCTGCCGCCTGTGCCATTTCCATAATCCGCGCCTGACCAGCCAGTGCGACGAGGAGCGCGCCGAGGAGGTGCGCGATAAGGAGGGCGCGAATTTCTGCGACTGGTTCAGGCCGCGTCCGGAGGCGCACCGCCCGCGCGACGGAGGAAAGACGCAGGCAGCCAGGGCCGGGCTCGACGATTTGTTCGGCGGCACGAAGTCTTCTGACGACAAGACGGAAACAGCACGGGACAAGTTGGGCGACCTTTTTGGCTCCAACAAGAATTCCGGAAAATAATACCGGCCCATCGCTTTACCGAATCGGCGAGTCCCGGGATTGCGAGGCGCTGAACGCGACGCTGCGCGCGCGCATCGGGCGGCTGAGGCCGGATGAAATCCTGAACCGTCATCATTTCCTGGGTGGACGTTACGAGAACCTCTATGTGTCGCTGCGATCGGTCCCGGAGCTGCGCGTAATCCTGGATCTGGCGACGGCACAGGCGGCGCATGTCCTGAATCGCCCGAAAAAAGAATTGCGCCTGGGGTGGTGGCTAAACATCATGCAGCCGGGCGATATCACCTTTCCGCATACGCACGATGCCGGTGACGAACTGCTTTCCGGCGTCTATTACATCGACGTGCCGCCCGGTTCCGGCAAGCTGGTGTTGACGCAGGGCACGCAGCGCCTGGAAATCGAGCCGCGGGCGGGAAGCTTTGTATTTTTCGCGCCGGATCTGATGCATGAGGTCACGCGCAACGAATCCGGCCGTCCGCGGATATCCCTCGGATTCAACGTCGGGGCGGTGACGGCATGAGGTTTTCGGAAATGGAGCAGGCGCGACTGGTATAATGGCGGCTGGAGTTGGCCAGACAGCCGCTGCCCATCCACGTTCGCGTGGCCGGGTGGAGGAAAGTCCGGGCTCCGCAGGGCAGGGTGCCAGGTAACACCTGGGCGGCGCGAGCCGATGGAAAGCGCCACAGAAAATATACCGCCTAAGTCCGCAAGGACCGGTAAGGGTGAAATGGTGCGGTAAGAGCGCACCGCGCGGGTGGCAACATCCCGTGGCAGGGCAAGCCCCACCCGGAGTAAGGCCAAATAGGGGAACAATAGTGCTGCCCGCACTGTTCCCGGGTAGGCCGCATGAGGCGCCTGGCGACAGGCGTCCCAGATGAATGGCTGTCCACGACAGAACCCGGCTTACCGGCCAACTCCTTTTTTCACATTAACTTCGTTGTTTAATTTTTTGTTTTTCCTTCACTTTTTAGTCTCACTTCCAGCCACAAATGCGCTCAATTCTGATCCAAAAAAGCGACTTGTGGTGCTTTCATCCCCGATTTTCCACCTTCCGTCACTAACTGCCTGTCCTGAAAAGAAGAAATATCCGAGAAACCGCAATTTTGTCTTGACACTCCTTATTATCGCTATCTATAGTGTCAATAAGTGGATAAATGTGGTTTTTTGTGGACGAGAGCGGGAAATAACGGAGAAAAATGTTTCGCGGTGTCAACACATTGTCGCTCGACAGCAAGGGCCGCATGGCGATCCCGACCAAGTATCGCGACCAGTTGGCGCGCGCCTGCAACGGCCAGATGGTGCTGACCATCAACGCGCTCGACAGCGACCGCTGTCTGCTGCTGTACCCACAGCCGGAGTGGGAGGAGATCGAGCGCAAGATCATGAAGCTCTCCAGTTTCAACAAACAGACGCGCAAGCTGCAGCGCATGCTGGTGGGCCACGCCACCGAATGTGACATGGACGGCAACGGCCGCATCCTGCTGACACCGCCGCTGCGCGAGTTTTCCGGGCTCAACAAGGACATCGTGCTCATCGGCCAGGGCAACAAGTTCGAGATCTGGGACGAGGGCATGTGGAACACGCGCCGCGGCGAATGGCTCGAGGGCGAAGGCAAGGATGGCGACGACAAGCTGCCGCCCGAACTCGAATCGCTGTCGCTCTAGAAACAGGTCGTGAATGAACATCGCCATGTACCGGTATTGCTGGAGGAGGCATTGCAGGCTCTACAGGTGAAGGATGACGGAGTGTATGTGGATGCCACTTACGGACGAGGCGGGCACGCGCAAAAAATTCTGGAAAAAATCGGCGAGCGGGGACGGCTGCTGATGCTCGACCGGGACCCGCGCGCCTGCGAGGACGCGCGCCGCCGGTTCGGCGCCGACGCACGCGTCAGCATCCGGCAGACACCGTTCTCGGCGATCGGCCGGACAATCGAGTCGCAGGGACTCGCGGGCAGGATCAACGGCATCCTGTTCGATCTCGGCGTGTCCTCGCCGCAACTCGACGACCCCGCCCGCGGTTTCAGTTTTCGCGCCGAGGGGCCGCTCGACATGCGCATGGATCCCGCCACCGGCGAATCCGCCGCCGACTGGCTCAATCGTGCCGAGGAACAGGAGATCGTGCGCGTGCTGCGCGATTACGGCGAGGAGCGTTTCGCGCGTCGCATCGCGCGCGCCATCCTGCGCGAGCGCTCCATCGAACCGATCGCGACCACGCGACGGCTTGCCGAGATCGTCGCGCGCGCCGTGCCGGCGCGCGAGAAGAGCAAGGACCCGGCCACGCGCACGTTCCAGGCGATACGCATTCACGTCAACCGCGAACTCGAGGAACTGGCGGCGGCGCTGCCGCAGACGCTGCCGGTGCTGGTTCCCGGCGGGCGCCTGGCGGTGATCAGTTTTCACTCGCTCGAAGACCGCCTGGTGAAGCATTTCATGCGTGACGAAGCCCGGGGCCGGGAGCTGCCTCCCGGGCTGCCGGTGCGCCACGATCAGTTCCGCGCACGCCTGAAAATCGTCAGCAAGGCGATCCGCGCCGGTGTGGAAGAGACCCGGCACAATCCGCGCGCCCGCAGCGCCGTGCTGCGCGTGGCCGAACGTACCGCGGAGGGAACGACGCATGCCTAGGCGCATCGTGTTCCTGTTTGCCGCGGTGATCCTGGTATCGATGGCGGTGGTGCAGACGCGTCACGAAAGCCGCCAGTTGTTCGCGCAACTGCAGACGCAGCAGGCGGAACGGGACGCGCTCAACGTCGAGTGGGGCAAGCTGCTGCTCGAGGAGGGTGCGTGGGCGCAGCATCGCCGCATCGAAATCATGGCGCGCAACCGTCTCGCCATGGATACGCCCGGGGCCGCGCAGATTCGCGTCGTGCGGGTGCAGCCGGATTCCGTGCCATGAGCCGTCACGCCAGAAGCCGTTACCCGGTACGCAACGCCATCGTGCTGATGTTTTTCCTCGGCGGTTTCGTCGTCCTGGCGGCGCGCGCGGTGTATCTGCAGGTGTTCAACTCCGATTTTCTCCAGAGCCAGGGTAATCAGCGGCATTCGCGCCTGGTCAAGGACAACTCGCACCGGGGCATGATCCTGGACCGTCACGGCTCGCCGCTGGCCGTCAGCACGCCGGTGGACTCGGTGTGGGCGCATCCGCCGACGCTGGCTTCGGCGCGCCACCAGTGGCCGCGCCTGGCGGCGCTGCTCGACATCAACCCGCGCGAGTTTGCGCAGCTGGTTCGCAAAAACAGGGACCGCGAATTCATGTACCTCAAGCGGCACGCGACGCCGTCGCTGGCCGAACGCGTGATGGCTCTCAGGATTCCGGGCGTGGCTTTGCAGCGTGAATACCGCCGCTACTACCCGCTCGGTTCCGTCGCCGGTCACGTGATCGGCTTCACCAACATCGACGATCAGGGGCAGGAAGGCGTGGAGCTGGCCTATGACGCCTCGTTGCGCGCGGTGCCCGGCGCCAAGCGCCTGTTGCGCGACCTGCAGGGCAACGCGGTGGAGGTGGCCGAGAGCGTGGTGTTGCCCAAACCGGGCCGCGACCTGGTGCTGTCCATCGACCGGCGCATCCAGTACCTGGCCTATCGCGAACTCAAGGCCGCGGTGTTCGAGCACGGCGCGCGCGCCGGCAGCGCCGTGGTGCTGGACGCGGGTACCGGCGAAGTGCTGGCGCTGGTGAACGAACCGGACTTCAACCCCAATAACCGCGCCGGCCTGCGCAACGGCTTGTTCCGCAATCGCGCCGTGACGGATCTTTTCGAGCCCGGTTCCACGATCAAGCCCTTCACCGTCGCGGTGGCGCTGGAGAGCGGAAAATATTCGCCCGGCAGCGTGATCGACACCACGCCGGGCGTGCTGCGGGTCGGCGACCGTACCTTTCGCGATGTGCACAATTACGGCGTGCTGACGGTCGCCGGCGTGATCGGCAAGTCGAGCAATGTCGGCATGTCCAAGATCGCGCTGGCGCTCAACAGGAAGAACATGTGGGAAATGCTGCGTCATGCCGGGTTCGGGCAATCCACCGGCGTGCGGCTGCCGGGCGAAGTCGCGGGCCTGCTCAATCCGTATTCGAAATGGGTCCCGGTCGATCAGGCCAGCATCGCCTTCGGTTATGGCATCTCGGTCACGCCGCTGCAGCTCGCGCGTGCCTATCTCGCGCTCGCCAACGACGGCGTGGCGCTGCCGTTGACGCTGCAACATTCCGAAACCGTGCCGGAGGGCGAACGCATCATGTCCGTCAAAACCGCGCGCCAGCTCCAGTCCATGCTGGAACTGGCCGTAAGCGATACCGGCACCGGCCGGGCGGCGCAGGTGGCGGATTACCGCGTGGCCGGCAAGACCGGCACGGTGCGCAAGCTCATGCCGGACGGATATTCCGAGGACAAATACGTCGCCTGGTTCGCCGGCTTCGCGCCGATACACTCGCCGCGCCTGGTGATGGTGATCACGGTGGACGAACCGGCGCGCGGCGCCTACTACGGCGGCGAAGTGGCGGCGCCGGTGTTCGGCCACGTGATGACCGGCGCGCTGCGCCTGCTCGATATTCCGCCGGACGCGCCGCGCAGGGAAACCCGCCTCATGACCGTGAAAAGCGAGCGGGTGAGCGAATGACGCACGCGGCCATGGATCTGCGTGTGCTGCTCGAGGGGATGGCGCGCGTGCCCGGCGTGGCCAACCGCGAGGTGCGCGGCCTGCAAACCGACAGCCGGCGCGTGCGTCCGGGCGACCTGTTCCTGGCGCTGCCGGGCATGGTGGCGGACGGGCGCGATCACATCGGCGATGCCGTGGCCTCGGGCGCCTGTGCCGTGGTTTATGAAACCGATGACGGTTACATGCTGCGCGGCGCGCCGGTGCCGGCGTTCGGGGTTGCCGGCCTGCGCCACCGGGTCGGCGTGATCGCGGACCGTTTTTACGGCTCGCCCTCGCACCGGCTGGTGGTGGTCGGCGTCACCGGCACCAACGGCAAGACCACCTGCACGCAACTGCTGGCGCAGGCACTGGACCGGCCGCCGGCGCGCTGTGCCGTGATCGGCACGCTCGGCAGCGGCTTCCCCGGCGCGCTCAACGCCTCGATCCACACCACGCCCGATGCCGTGACGGTGCAGCGCCTGTTGGCGGATTTTCTCGGGCAGGGCGCGGCGCACGCGGCCATGGAAGTCTCGTCGCACGCGCTCGAACAGGGACGGGTAAACGGGGTGCGCTTTCACGTCGCGGTATTCACCAACCTCACGCGCGACCATCTCGATTACCACGGCGACATGGAGTCCTATGGCCGGGCCAAGGCGAAACTGTTCGCGCACGAAGGGCTGAAATACGCCGTGATCAATCACGACGACGATTTCGGGCGCCGGTTGCTGGCCGATACCGGCGCGGCGGTGACGGTTCTCAGTTACGGCATCGACGGCGGCGACGTGCGCGCGCGCGAGGTGCGGCCCTCGCCCGAAGGCCTGTGGCTGCGGGTCGAAACGCCCGCCGGCGAGACCGAATTGCGCAGCCCGCTCATCGGGCATTTCAACGTCTACAACCTGCTGGCGGTGCTCGCCACCTTGCTGGCCCTGGGAGTGGAACTGCAGGACGCCAGCGCGCGCCTGGCGCGGGCGCAGGCGCCGGCCGGCCGTGCCGAACGGTTTGGCGGCGCCC
>JBFMBB010000095.1:0-10466 GCA_040755435.1 Pseudomonadota bacterium
AATGAACAGCCCCCAGGCCAGACGCACGATGCCAAGGTCGAACCAGGCCTGCCAGGCGGCGAAATCACGGATCGGTGACAGGCTGAGATAAATGACCACATAAACCACGAAGCCGGCCATGTAGATCGAAGTCACGCGCTGCCACAGCCATTCTCCCAGGCCGGCGCGGGTACTGCCGGAGGCTCTCAGGCGTTCCACAGGCACACCCCCGTAAGAATGACGACAAACCCCGAGGCCGCGAAAGCCAGCCAGGCACTGAAGCGCGCGCTGGCTTTGGAATCGCCGATGCCGACATCCAGCAACAAGTGACGCAGGCCCGACATGAAATGCTGGGCGAAGACCCACACTATAATAAGGAGCGCAATCCGGCCGGCGAGGCTCGAGAGACAGATGGAAATTTCGTCAAAGGCCACGGGATCTCGCAGCGAGAGATCCAGCGCATAGAGAGCGAATGGGAACAGCAGAACCAGGAAAGCCCCCGTGGCGCGGTGCAGGATGGACAGCACGCCGCCGACCGGCAGGCGGATTTTAAAGAGGTTCAGGTAAACGGGACGTTTCTTGTTATTTCCCATGAGTATTCGAAAACTATCCTTTTCACTCCCGCCGATGCGGATTAGCCGCACCCCAAAGAAGGGAATTCCGAACTGACTACAGGAAGCGCTTTAGTTTGTCATTCCGGCCAAGGGCCGAAGGTCCGCGAGCCGGAATCCAGGAATTATCATGAAACTGGATGCCCGCTTTCGCCGGCATGACGAAAACCGAGTTAATCGGACTTCCTATAGTGTAATCTCGCCATTTCCGGCGTCCAGCCGTTTTTCACCGCCGTGGCGTTTCCGCTATCATGCGCATCCCGGCCAGCCATCATGGAATCCCGATCGTGAACGACGCGTGGAAAACATTCATTCAAAGCCAGGGGGCCACCCTCGACGGCGACCGCGTGCAGCACTTCGGCCAGCCCGTGGAAGAACGCCGCGCGGCGGCGCAGGGCAACGTGCTGGCCGACCTCTCGGATTCATCCCTGATCCGCGCGCGTGGCGCGGACACGCAGAATTTTCTCAACGGCCAGCTGAGCAACGACGTGCGCCGGCTGGACGCGGCGCACAGCCAGTTGGCCGCCTGGTGCAGCCCCAAGGGACGCATGCTGGCCATCTTCCGGCTGTGCCGGCGCGGCGACGACACCCTGCTGCAGCTGCCCTCCTCGCTGCTGGAACCCATACTCAAGCGCCTCAAGATGTTCGTGCTGCGCGCCAAGGTCACGCTCGACAACGCGGATGCCGAGCTGGTCAGCTTCGGGTTATCCGGGCCGGATGCGGAAAAACTGCTGCGCGACACGGCGGGTTTCGCGCCCGGTGAAATCGATGGCAGCGAAACGCGCGATGAAATAACGCTGATAAAACTGGCTGGGCCACATCCACGATTCGAAATCATCGCCACTACGGAAACCGCGATGAAGCTGTGGAGTGCCCTCAAATCCAAAGCGATGCCGGTTGGCCCTTCCGTATGGGCCTGGCTCGACATCATGGCCGGCATTCCCGTGGTGCATCCGGAAACCAGTGAGGCTTTCGTGCCGCAGATGGCCAATCTCGAAATCGTCGGCGGCGTGAATTTCAAAAAGGGCTGTTACCCCGGCCAGGAGATCGTGGCGCGCATGCAGTACCTCGGCAAGTTGAAGCAGCGCATGTACCGCGCGCATATCGCCAGCGACGCCGTGCCTCGTCCGGGTGATTCCATTTTTGCGCCGGACTTTCCTGGCCAATCGGCGGGGACGGTGGTCATCGCGCAACCCGCGCCGGATAACGGTTTCGATCTGCTGGCGGTGATCCAGATCAGCAGCGCCGAGGCCGGCGTGCTGCATCTCGGCAGCGAGACCGGACCGCAACTTTCCTTGCAAAACCTGCCTTATTCCTACCCTCCCGCCGCGCGCGCGGAATAAACATTCCATTTTGTCCGTCACGAGACAAGCCCGTTTCCTTGCTTGTTCAGCAACCGGGCATATGCTTGAATCGTTCGCGTCTATTGCTGCTATATAAGTAAATACTTATAAAGTCCGAACGTTGCACAACGTGGTTGCCTCACAACCAGTCAGGAGACAAGCAATATGATATACACACATAAAACTGCATGGACCTTGATCCTCGGGGTCATCATGGTCGCCTTCGGTTATCTGGTACAGGCCGGCGTCCTGAATCCGATGGTCGACTTCCTCGGTACTGCAAAGTACGTCGGCAAGCCCGGAGCACCGGGCGAGATGATCATGCTCCCCTTCATCTGCGGCATCATTGCCATCGTAGTGGGACTCTGGCAATTCGCAGTAACACCGAAGCAGGGCAATCTCGATTATTACCTGTCCACCGTCGGCGGTGTTGCCTTCATCCTCGTGATCGCCTTCGTCGTGAAGTGGGGTCTCGACCCGCTGATGCATACGTGGGGCAAGGCGGCACATGAAGCCATGAAGGCGGCCAATCTCAACTGGGCCTTCGACTTCGCCAAGGTCATGAACCTGAACTACGTGGTGATGGGCATTCTCGCCGGCATCATCGCGGTCAACGTGTTCAAGATCCCGGAGTGGGCGGAAAACGGCGTGCGCCTCTCGCGCCTCGGCCTGAAGACCGGCGTGGTGCTGCTGGGCGTGCTCTACAGCTGGCAGGAGCTGGCCAACCTGGCCGGCCTGTCCGTCGTCATGATCGCGGTGTTCGTGCTGGGATCGGTCGGCATGGTGCTGTGGATGGGCGCGCGGCGCAACATCCCGAACTCCATGGGCGGCGTGCTCTCGGCCGGCATGGGCGTGTGCGGCGTGTCGGCCTCGGTCGCGGCGGCGCCGGTGGTCAACGCCAAGTCCACGGAAATCGCCTACACCATCGGCACCATCCTGCTGTGGGGCGTGCTGATGATGTTCATCTTCCCGATCGTGGGCAAGGCGATGGGCATGAACCCGACGCAGTTCGGCGCCTGGGCCGGCACCGGCATCCTGAACTCGGCGCAGGTGGCGGGCGCGGCGCTGGCCTTCGAGCCGGGCGGCATCGACACCCTCAAGGTGGCGGAGATCTTCAACATCACGCGCATCCTGTTCCTGCCGATCATCGTGCTGTGGCTCGCGGTGTGGTACGTCGAGCGCGAGGAAGGCGCCAAGAAGGTCAGCCATGGCAGCGTGATCTTCGGCAAGTTCCCGCTGTTCGTGCTGGGCTTCATCGTCATGTTCGTCCTCGGCTCCACCGGCGTGTTCGCACCCGGTTCGCAACTGCCCGGCAAGTACTTCGACAACAGTGAAAAACACCTGGTGAAGACGAACCCGGACGGCACTGTCAAGTCGAGCAAGATGCTGTCCGACAAGGACGCCGAGCTGCTCAAAGCCGAATCCGCCAAGCTGACGGACGATGCGCAGAAAGCGGCGCTGGCCAGCCTGATCGAAAACAAGCGGGCCACGTCGTTCGAGCATGACCGGGAGCTGGCCGCGATTCTCAACTCTCATACGTTGTCGACCAAGGCCAACAAGGTCCTGAAGGGCATGCACAGCGCGGTGTTCAAACCGGCGCCGCGCATCTCGAAGTTCCGGGACATCATTGCCTGGTTCTTCACCTTCGGCCTGGTCGGCCTGGGCATGCAGATCACCATGGCCTCCATCAAGCAGGCCGGCGGGCAGCCGCTGGTCATCGGCTCGGTGGTCGGCACGGTCAAGGCGGTCGGATCGCTGATCGTGGTCTGGCTGTTCGTGAAAGAAATCGTTTAACGGATACCATTGCGAGGTGCAATCATGAAAGAGAAATTCGACCGTGGCACGGCGCTGACCATCTTCCGCAACGACCGCATCGAGGACATCGGCGCCCTGGTGTTGTCGTTGATCATCGCCTTCCTGGTATACAATTTCGTTGGCTGAATAGGCATCGGAAGCAACCGCCCCGGTGGCCGGTATAACCGCCACCGGGGTTTTTTTTAACCACTGGGAACACATTCATGGCCAAACCGAAACATATCCTGCTCGCCAGCCACAACACCGAGGGCGCGCGGGCGGCCGAAAAACTGGCCTACTCTTACTGCGGTCCCGGCACCACCCTGCATCACCTGATCGTGGTGCCGGATCTGTGGAAAGGCATGCAGGGCGACGACTGGCTCAACAACGCCTCGACGCGTGACACCTTCGGGCGCTATGTCGAATCGCAGCTGGAGCAGGAAGTCCGCGATCACCTGAAACGCATGCTGAGCGAGACGAAGAAACGCCGCATCCGTTATCGCTACGAGCTGGTGCAGGGAAAACCGGTGGACTGCCTGATCCGGCGCGCCGCCAAGGGCCCGGTGGATTTGGTCGTGCTGGGCTCGCCGCGGCCGAAAGGCCGCGAGGGCCTGCGCTCGCGCATGCTGGATGAAAAAATCTTCCGGTCACTGCACGTGCCCGTCGTCGTCGCGCCCCATCCCCATGGCTGAGAATTCCCGCGAGGCGGCGCCGAAGCCCCCGCTGGATTCCGCCGACGCCGCCTGGGCCAGCCTCCCGGCTCCGTTTCCGCCGGGCGAACTGGCGGAACTTTGCCGTGACATCGAGGCCATGTTCCGGCTCAACCCTTATTATTATTTCGATGTCTGGCGCCGGACCGGAACTGACGCGTTCCATATCGAGTTCGAGAACCAGAGCAACAAGACGCGCCAGGTGCTCGATCTCACCGCCACGCCGGGTTCCGGCAACGTATTGACCATTACCTACGATCAGGGAATCAAGAAACGCACCGTCTTCAGCATCGAGCCGGCGTTGCATGGCAGCCGTCTCACCGTCACCGACGATTACGAACGCCTGCCCGAGGCGGAACGGGAACAGCGAAGCGCCGAGGTGGATAAAAGCCTGACGGCCTGGGCTGAAGCGCTGCGATTGTATTTCCTGCGGCAGAAACGCTGGTCGTGGCTGCCGGGCTGGCGCTGGTATATCCGCCGGGTGTGGATGCCGATGAAACCCTCGGCGCGCCGGATCGTGTGGTTTATTTACCTGATCACGGTGGCGGAGTTTTTCTTTTTCCTGTTCGTGCTGCTGATCTGGCTCATCGAAAAGGGCGATTGATCCCTACTTCTTCGCCGGCGGCGTTTTTTCCGGCGGCTTGACCGGCGATTTCGGGTCGATGACCTGGTAGAAAGTCTCGCCCTTCTTGACCATGCCCAGCTCCGAGCGCGCCCGCCCCTCGATCACCTCGAGCCCCTGTTTCAGATCGTTGACCTGCGCCTCGAGCGCCTGATTGCGCTCCCTCAGCTGCTGGTTTTCCTTCTGCTGCGCGGCGATCTCGCGGTGCAGGCGCCACACGGCAATTACGCCGCCGTCCCCGAACCACAATGGATATTGCAGCAGTACCAGGAGGGCGATGAGGACGTAAGCGGCGATTTTCACAGGCTTCATTTTAGTCCATCGCCGCGCCGGAGAACCATGTTGTCCGGCACTAATACAATGTAGGTTGGGCTGAGCGGCAGCGAAGCCCAACAATCCACCGGTAATTTTCGTTGGGCTTGCGGAGTCCATCCCTGGACTCCGCCCTTACGGGCCAGCCTGCGGCTGGCTCAAAATCGCGCCCGGCGATTTTGTCGCTACGCTCACCCCAACCTACATTTCAGGCGGCCAGCATGGGAAACGCCCGGCGGCCGGGATACACGGCCGCGGAACCCAGATCTTCCTCGATGCGCAGCAACTGGTTGTACTTGGCCACGCGGTCCGAGCGCGACAGCGAGCCGGTCTTGATCTGGCCGGTGCCGGTGGCGACCGCGAGATCGGCGATGAAACTGTCTTCGGTTTCGCCGGAACGGTGCGAGATCACCGAGGTATAGCCGGCCTGGCGCGCCATGGCGATGGCCGCCAGGGTCTCGCTCAGGGTGCCGATCTGGTTGACCTTGATCAGGATGGAATTGGCGACGCCCTGCTTGATACCGCGCTCCAGGATGGCGGTATTGGTGACGAACAGGTCATCGCCGACCAGCTGGATTTTCTTGCCGAGTCTTTTCGTCAATAAAGCCCAGCCGTCCCAGTCGCCTTCGCCGCAGGCATCTTCGATGGTGATGATAGGGTACTTGGCGGTCCAGCCGGCCAGTTTGTCGATGAATTGTTCCGCGCTCAGGCTGGCGTGTTCGGATTCCAGCTCGTACTTCCCGTTTTTGTTGAATTCGGAGCTGGCGACGTCCATGCCGAGACAGACGTCCGTGTCCGGCCTGTAGCCGGCCTTCTCGATGCCCTGCATGATGACCTGCAGCGCCTCTTCGTTGGATTTGAGATCAGGCGCAAATCCGCCTTCGTCGCCAACGGCGGTGTTGAGCTTCATGCCCTGCAATACTTTTTTCAGGGCATGGAACACTTCCGTGCCGTGGCGCAGGGCCTCGGCGAAGCTGGCCGCGCCCACCGGCAGGATCATGAATTCCTGAAAATCGACGTTGTTGTCGGCATGCACGCCGCCGTTGATGATGTTCATCATCGGCACCGGCATCTGCATCGGCACCTTGCCCGCGAGGCCGTTGAGGTAACGGTACAGTGGCTGCCCGGCGTCGGTCGCGGCAGCGCGCGCGCAGGCCATCGACACCGCCAGCAACGCGTTGGCGCCGAGACGCGATTTGTTGTCGGTGCCATCGAGCGCGATCATGGCGCGATCCAAGCCGGACTGGTCCGCGGCTCCCTTGCCAAGCAGCGCCTTGCGGATCTCGCCGTTGACGTGGGCGCAGGCGTTCTTCACGCCCTTGCCACCATAGCGTTCATTGTCATTGTCGCGCAGCTCAATCGCCTCGCGCGCCCCGGTGGAGGCGCCGGAGGGCACGGCGGCGCGGCCGATGGCGCCGGATTTCAGGATGACATCGGCTTCAATAGTAGGATTCCCGCGCGAGTCGAGTATCTCGCGCGCCCGGATATCAGAGATTACAGACATGATTATTTTTCTTCCGAAAAGAGATGATTAAAACCAGCGCGGTATATTCTTCAGACGCGCTTACCTGCGGTTACAAAACAGTATTCTACCTCGACATCAACGCCGATTCGGCGAAGCCGCGGCGTTTGACCGCGGCATCCAGCTCCTTCAGGGTTTCGAGCAAGTCCTTCATGCGCCCCAGCGGCCAGGCGTTCGGGCCGTCGGACAGTGCCTTGTCCGGATCCGGGTGGGTTTCCATGAACAGCCCGGCGACGCCCGTGGCCACCGCCGCGCGCGCCAGCACCGGCACGAATTCGCGCTGGCCGCCGCTTTTCGTGCCCTGCCCGCCCGGGAGTTGCACCGAGTGCGTGGCGTCGAACACCACCGGGCAGCCGGTCTCGCGCATGATCGCGAGCGACCGCATGTCCGAAACCAGGTTATTGTAACCGAAGGAAACGCCGCGCTCGCACACCAGGACGCGTTCGCGGCCGCCGGCTTCGACCGCCTTGTCGACCACGTTTTTCATGTCGTGCGGCGACAGGAACTGGCCCTTCTTGATGTTCACCGGCTTGCCGGCGGCCACCACCGCCTGGATGAAATCGGTCTGCCGGCACAGGAACGCCGGCGTTTGCAGCACGTCCACCGCGGCCGCCACGGCGGCCACGTCTTCCTTCTCGTGCACGTCGGTCAGCACCGGCACGCCGATCTGTTTGCGCACCTTCGCCAGGATCGCCAGCCCCTGCTCCATGCCCAGACCGCGGTAGGACTTGGACGAGCTGCGGTTGGCCTTGTCGTAGGACGACTTGTAGATGAACGGGATGCCGAGGCTCTGGGTGATTTCCTTGAGGCGGCCGGCGGTATCGAGCGCCAACTGCTCGGATTCGATCACGCAGGGTCCGGCAATGAGGAAAAACGGCCGGTCCAGGCCGGCCTCGAAACCGCAGAGCTTCATGTGGCGGTCGCCTGCGAGCGCGGCACGTCCTGGGCATGGCGCACCCGCGCGGCCTGCACGTAGCCGATGAACAGCGGATGGCCGTCACGGGGCGTCGAGGTGAATTCCGGATGAAACTGCACGCCGACAAACCAGGGATGATCCTTGAGCTCGATGATTTCCACCAGCATATTATCCATGGAAGTGCCGGCGATCACCAAGCCCTTCTCCTGCAAGACATCGCGGTAATGATTGTTGAATTCGTAACGATGGCGGTGCCGCTCGACCACGGAATCCTTGCCGTACAGGCCGCGCACGTGGGTTCCGGGCATCAGCCGGCATTCCTGGCCGCCGAGGCGCATGGTGCCGCCCAGATCGTCGCCCTCGCGACGTTTCTCCTTCGCGCCCTCCGCCGTGGTCCATTCGGTGATCATGGCGATCGCGGGGTGCGGCGTCTTGGGGTTGAATTCGGTGCTGTGCGCGCCCTTGAGGCCGGCGACGTTGCGCGCGTATTCGATCACGGCCACCTGCATCCCGAGGCAGATGCCGAGATAGGGAATGCCGTGGGTGCGCGCGTACTGCACCGCCTTGATCTTGCCCTCGATGCCGCGCTCGCCGAAACCGCCCGGCACCAGGATCGCGTCCACGTCCTCGAGCTGTCCCGTGCCCTGCGTGTCGATTTGCTCCGAATCCACGTAGCGGATATTGACCTTCGTCAGCGTGTGCAGGCCGGCGTGCTTCAGTGCTTCCGACAATGACTTGTACGACTCCGTGAGGTGCATGTACTTGCCGACCATGGCCACGGTGATCTCGCCGGTCGGATGCTCCATGGCGTGCACCACCTTGTCCCACTCGCCCAGGTTGGCGCGGCGCGCGTTCAGGTGCAGCTTTTCCACGACGATCTCGTCCAGCCCCTGCTCGTGCAGCAGTCGCGGAATCTTGTAGATGTTGTCCACGTCCATGGCGGTGATGACCGCGCGCGTCGGCACGTTGGTGAACAGGGCGATCTTGCGGCGCTCGTCCTCCGGCAGCGGCCGGTCCGCGCGGCACAGCAGGATATCCGGCTGGATGCCGAGCGAGAGCAGTTCCTTGACCGAGTGCTGGGTCGGTTTGGTCTTGAGCTCGCCCGCGGCCGCGATGTACGGCACCAGCGTCAGGTGCAGATACACGACATTGCTGGGGCCGTGTTCGACGCCCATCTGGCGGATGGCCTCGACGAACGGCTGGGATTCGATATCGCCCACGGTTCCGCCGATCTCGACCAGCGCCACGTCGGCGTCGGCGGCGCCCTGCTGGATGCAGCGCTTGATTTCGTCGGTGATGTGCGGAATCACCTGCACCGTGGCGCCCAGATAATCGCCCCGGCGTTCCTTGCGGATGACGTTTTCGTAGATCTTGCCGGTGGTGAAATTGTTGCGCTTGGTCATGGTCGTGCGCACGAAGCGCTCGTAATGCCCAAGGTCCAGGTCGGTCTCGGCGCCGTCCTGGGTGACGTACACCTCGCCGTGCTGATACGGGCTCATGGTGCCCGGATCGACGTTGATGTAGGGGTCCAGCTTGAGAAGGGTAACCTTGAGGCCGCGGGCTTCGAGGATGGTGCCCAGCGAAGCGGAGGCGATGCCTTTGCCCAGAGAGGACACCACGCCGCCGGTCACAAAGACAAATTTGGTCATTTCGGCCCGTTTCGCAGGAAATAATTAACGCCGCAGAACGGAAACACAAGTTACCAGATGGTGAGGGTTTTCACAACCTGTTTTTAGACTGGCATGTCAAAAAAACAAATAATTCAGCCACAGAGATCACAGAGGACATAGAGTAAAATCATTTCTTTCCCTCTCTGTGTTCTCTGTGATCTCTGTGGCTAAAATTCATAATCAAGCCGCAACTTCCACCCCGGCTCATCCCCACGCGCCGCGTACGGCTCGCACACCCAGCGATCCCCGATCGCGGCCAGCTCGCCATCGGCATACACCAGCGGCAGGCGCCGGCGCTCCCACGGCGGGATACCGGCTTCCTGCAACAGCTTCTTGAGCTTGTGATGGTGTGCGCGGCCGGGCAGGCGACAGGTTTCTCCGCCCCGGCGCATGGCAATCGTCAGCGGTACCTGTTCAACACGCGCCCGCGACAGACCGTCACCGCGCGCCGGCTCGGCATGCAACCGGCCAACGCCGGGAATTTCCAATACATCCGGAGGGTTCCACAGAATCCTTAAAGTGGAATCCGGTTCCGGGAACGATTTGCGCGCCATGAGTTCGTCACGGTAACGGTACACCTCGGCACCCGGCCAGCGGATCAAGGCCTGCTTCGATTGGGGATCCCGCGTGACCTGCGCCAGCACCTGATCCAGATGCAGCGCGGTCGGCGCCAGGAATCCCTGCCGGCGCAGCCAGTAGCGCACGAGATTGCGCCGCCGCGGGGCGGACAGCGCGCGCAAAGCGCTGACCGACAGCCTGCCCTCCTCCCCACCGCGACACGTGCTCCAGTCGGCTGCCGCCAGCTCGTCCAGCAATTCCACGGCCTCCGCCGCCATACCCGCCGAACGCGCGAGCCGGCGCGAGGCCTCGGGCCAATGCGCCTCCAGCAAGGGGAAAACCCGCTGGCGCAGATAATTGCGCGACAGCCGCAGGTCCTGATTGCTGCTGTCTTCGATCCATTGCAGGCCTTCCCGCGCCGCCCAGGCC
>JBFMBB010000096.1:0-10388 GCA_040755435.1 Pseudomonadota bacterium
AGCCCAGTACGCCGACGGCATAGCCGATCGCGAGCCGTCGGCGCGCGACGTGAAAACGGCTCGCCAGCGCCGGGATGATCAGGCTTGCGAACACCAGATATACCCCGACCAGCTGTACCGACGTCGTGACCGCGAGCGCGAACATCGCGTAGAAACCCGCGCGGCCGAGACGCCTGCCGGCCTTGAACCAGAGCACCAGCAGAAACGCGGTGAGCAGCGCCACCGGCAACAACTGGCGGTAGCTGACCCAGAGAATCTGCCCCACCAGCAGGTCCTTCAGGTGTTCGCCGCCGTGCGGATTGCTCGCGAGCAGCAGGATGCCGGCGCAGGCGGCGAGCACGAACAGCACGCCGATCAGCGCTTCCTGCACCTCGGGCCAGCGCTTCTCGGTAAAGGTCAGGAGCAGCGCGCCTAGCAATGCCGCGCCCATGGCGGCGATCTGCACCGCGAAACCCCGCGGCTCCCAGCCCATGCCATCGGCGGCGATGACGCCGAGCCCGGCGATCTGCGCGATCGCGAGATCGATGAACACGATGCCGCGCGCCAGCACCTGCTGCCCCATCGGCACGTGCGTCGCCAGCACCAGCAGGCCTGCGACGAACGCGGGCCCGAGGATGCTGATGTCGAGTGCGTCGAAATTCATTTCAGCGCTCCCAGCAGCAGCTGCACGGTGTCGTCGAAGAGGCCGAAAAGATCTTTCGCCTTGTCGGATCCGCCGACCGTGAACGGCAAAGCGACGGCGGGAATTTTTGCACGTTCGGCGAGCCACTCCGAGGAACGATCATCGCTGTAGGAGGCGCGCAGGATCATCCTGGCCGGCTCACGTTGCAGCTGTTCCAGCACGGCAGTGAGATGCGCGCTGGTCGGCTCCACGCCGGGCTTGGGTTCGAGCGCCGCCACTTGCCGCAGGCCCAGCCAGTTTTCCAGATAGGGGAAACCCTTGTGCTGCACCACCACCGGCACGCCGCGCAACGGCGCCGCCTGTTTCGTCCAGCGCTCCACCGCCGCGTCCCAGCGTTTCGCGAAATCACGCTGGCGTTGCCGATACAGCGTCGCACCGGACGGGTCGATTTCCGCGAGACGCTGCGCCAGCACGGCAGCCACGCGGCCAATATTGCGCGGGTCGGTCTGGATGTGCGGATTGCCGGCGGCGTGCACGTCACCCTCGGCGCGATCCAGGCGCGCGGGAATTTCCAGTTTCTGAACGTAATTCGCGGCCTCGAAGTAACCCGCCTTGCCCGGCTGGACCGCGGCGTTTCCTGACTGGCGCAACAATGCCGGCAGCCATCCGGCCTCCAGCTCGGCACCGGTACAGACGAGCAGATCAGCCTGGCGCAGGCGTGCAATCAGGCTTGGCCGCGCCTCGATGTGATGCGGGTCCTGAAGCGCGGTCGTGGCTGCAAACACCGAGACCTTGTCGCCACCCAGTTCCTGCGCGAGGGCGGACCATTCGGGTTCGCAGGCAAAGACTTTGATCTCCGCCGTGGCCGGAAACGCGATCAAAAAAAGAAACCCGGCAAGTAATAGACGAAAAATTTTCATGTGCGTTTTCCTTTTCTTAAAAACTATGCGCGCCATGCGCGCCAAGGCTCATGACGTACTGCAGATACCACTGATTGTCCTTCGCCATGGCTCGGGATTCGTCGCGATTGAACTGCAGCCGCAGCCGGCTGAATTCACTGTTGGAAAAGTCCGTCATCACGCTGATGCGTTTCGGTTCGTGCCCCGTGTTGTCGAGCACGGTCCCGGTCAACGCCGCGTTTGCCGCATCGGCATGGAGCCGATCCTGTCGCAGCCCCACGCGCCAGCGCGGCATGAACTGATACACCGCCTGGGCATACCATCCGGTTTGTGTCCCGCTGTAGGGCAGCGGCGACCCGGAGGAAGCCGGGTCGAAGATGCCATTCTCGTCGCGCGTGAAGTATTCCGTCTGGAATTTGAAGTTTCTCTGTTTCGGGTTGCCGTTCGGCGCCCATTTCCAGACCAGATCAATGCCGGTGATTGTCGAATTGCCGGTGAACAGGTCCGGCGTGTTCACGTCGCCGGTGGCGCGGTTGCCGGCATCGGCATCGAGCCGGGAAAGCCCCACGCGCCAGGCATGATCGGCGCCGACGTCGCCACCCATGTGAATGAACAGGGTGTGCGTACCCTTGCCGCTGTTGGCCGCGCCGCCCGCCGGAAAGCTGTCACCGCGGAATAATTCGGCACCCAGTTCCAGAAACACGCTCGTTGGCGCCACCCAGCGTGCCTGCACGCCGTCGTCGCCGTACTGGTTACCGAGCAGGGCGCGGTAGACCAGCGGCTGGTCGGCGAAGTCCCAGGCATGTGCATGCACCGAATTGAGGTAACCGATGTGAGAAAAAAACCGGCCGGCCTTGATGCTGGCGCCACCGCCCAGTGCCAGCGTTTCGATAAAGGCTTCCTCGATTTCGGTTTCGTTTTCCGGCGTGAGCGCCGCGGTGAACTGGCCGTAGAACTCGTCGTCGATGTTGGAACTCATGATCAGTTCCGACTCGCCGAGCCGCAGGCCTTCGTCGCCGGGGCCGGTCTCCTCGCCGAGCGCGAAGCCGGGCAGGACATAGCTGTCCGGCTCGCGGGAAAAGCCGGACAGCTTGCCGTCCAGGATCAGGCTGATCGCCGGGTTGAAATTGTTCGACACCTGGCGCGTCGCGGGTTTGTCCGCTTCGAGTTCCCGAACACGCTGCTCCAGATCGCGCAGCTGTTGTTGTGGATCGGCCGGCGGCTCGGTGGCGTGGGTGGCATGTGCGGCGAACAGCAGGCACGCCATGAAGACGGGTTTATGCATGAGTTCCTCCAAAGTCTGAAATGACGCGCGTCCGGGTGGATGACAATCACACCCGCGCCGTGCGCTGGTTATCGAAACGTGGAAATTCCCGATGCCGGCCCCGTGACAGCGGGATCGGGCACCGGGACGGCGCGTTTGCTTCAGACTTTCGGAGGGGCGCGCACGGCGTAGGGTGCCGGACGCGATTCGGAAACGAATAAACAGGAAGGAGGAAGATCGAGCCGGGTTTCGATCGGCGGTGCCGGCGGATGGGCGTTCGCCGCCGGCATTCCACCATGATGGCCGGCGTAGTGGTGCAGTGCGCACGGTTCCTGATGGTTTTCGAGCGCGTGATCCAGCTCGTGCGCCACGGCCATGGCACCGACCCACAGCAGCACCACCGCCAGCAGCCAAGCGGTCAGTCGGTATTTTCCGGACATGGGCCACATCATACAGGTTTCGCGTTTCGGGTTCCGTGTTTCGGGTTCAACTCGAAACCCGAAACTCTAAACTCGAAACTCATTTCAGTTCCAGCAGCACCGCGGTCTCGTCGCAGTTGTTGTACTTGTAGCATTTGACGCAGATGCCCCAGACCTTTTCCGGCAGCGTGTCCATGGGCACGGTCTTGAAGCCGAGCTTGTGGAAAAACGGCGCCACGTAGGTCAACGCCATCAGCCGGTCCAGGCCGATGGCGCGCGCCTCTTCGATGATGCGCTGCACCAGCAGGCGCCCGAAGCCACGGCCCTTCCAGGCGTCGTCCACCACCAGGCTCCTGACCTCGCCGAGACTTTCGGTGAAGATCTCGAGCGCGCCGCAGCCGGCGACCTGGCCGTCCACCTCGACCACGAAAAAATCGCGCAGGTGACGGTAGAGTTCGTTCATGGTGCGTGGCAGCAGATTGCCCTGCGCGGCATAGATCTCGAGCAGATGATGAATGTAGGGCACGTCGCCGATCGCTGCCGGCCTCACCGTCGCGACTTGTTTGGCGGCCGCGTGCGCGTCAGGTTGTGGCACGTTCGAGCATGTCCTTGGCGTGCGCCAGCGTCTGTTTGCTGATTTCCACGCCGCCAATCATACGCGCGATTTCCATGGTGCGCTCGCGCTCGCCGAGCGGCACGGCCTCGGCCACCGTGCTCTTGCCCTCGGTCTGCTTGCGTATCTGCACGTGCTGCGCGCCCTGCGCCGCCACCTGGGCCAGGTGCGTGATGCACAGCACCTGGCGCGATTCGCCGAGCGCGCGCAGCTTGCGGCCCACGACCTCGGCCACGCGCCCGCCGATGCCGACGTCGACCTCGTCGAAGATCAGCGTCGGGATGCGGCCGGTGCCGGCGAGCACCACCTGCAGGGCGAGGCTGATGCGCGACAGCTCGCCGCCCGAGGCCACCTTGGCCAGCGGCCGCGCCGGCTGGCCGGGATTGGCGCTGACCAGGAATTCGATGCGCTCCAGGCCGTGGGCGCTGGTTTCGCCCTCCGGCAGCGGCGTGACGGCGACCTCGAAACTGCCGCCCGGCATGCCGAGCTCCTGCATCTCGCCGGTGACGGCCTTGGCGAGTTTTTTCGCCGCGGCCTGGCGCGCGCGCGTGATTTCCTTCGCCGTCTTCAGGTAAAGCGCGTTCGCTTTTCCGAGATCTTCCTCCAGTTTGCCGAGACTGGTATCGAGGTTTTCGATCTCGTTTAATTCGGCGCGCAGGCGCCCGTGCACCGCCGGCAGTTCCTCCGGTTTCACTTTGTGCTTGCGCGCCAGGTCGTGCACGGTGGACAGGCGGCGCTCGACGGCTTGCAGCCGCGACGGGTCGAGTTCGAGGCTTTCGAGATAATGATTCAGGCGGCCGCCGGCCTCGTCGATCTGGATCGACGCCTCGTTGAGCAGGGCGGCAATCTCGCCGAGCTTGTGGTCATATTTGACCAGCGAATCGAGTCGGCCGATGGCGCGCGCCAGCTGCCGCGCGACCGCCGCTTCTTCATCTTCCGTGACCGCCTGTGCCAGCGCCTGCACGCCCTCGATCAGCTCGGCGCCGTTGGCCAGGCGCGCGTGTTCCTCCTCGAGCGCGGGGATTTCGTCCGCCGCCAGCGCCAGCGCGTCCAGTTCGCGTACCTGGTGCGTGAGCCACTCGACGCGCGCCTCGCGGTCGGCCGTGCGCTGTTTCAGTCCGGCCAGTCGCTCGCGCAGGGTTTCCATGTCGCGGTAATGGCCGGCGAGGGCGCGCACGTCGTCCTCCAGTCCGGCGTAGTCGTCGAGAATCTCGCGCTGGGCGTCGCGCCGCAGCAGCGACTGGTGTTCGTGCTGGCCGTGGATGTCCACCAGGTATTCGCCCAGTTCGCGCAGCATCTGGATCGGTACCGGCCGGCCGTTGATGAAGCCGCGCGAGGGCTTGTCGGCCTCGATGACGCGCCGCAACACACATTCCTGGTCGTCGAACAGGTCGTTCTGTTTCAGCCATCTGGCGGCGCGGCTCGCGGGCTTGAGCGCGAAGCCGGCCGAGACCTCGGCGCGTACGCAGCCGTGGCGTATCACCTGGGCATCGGCGCGCTCGCCCAGCACCAGCGCCAGCGCGTCGATGAGGATGGATTTGCCCGCGCCGGTCTCGCCGGTCAGCACCGTGAAACCGGATTCGTACGCGAGGCTGAGTTCGCGCACGATGGCGAAATCACGGACGTAGAGTTGCGTCAGCATCAGAGTTTCCGGCCCCAGTGCAGCTTGATGCGCATTACCTCGAAGTGGCTGCGGCCAGAGGGATGCAGCAGCTCGACCTCGTGCTCGGAGCGCCGGATGTACACGCGATCGTGATCCTGCAGCGTGAAGGTGGACTGCCCGTCGTAGGCGCTGTAGGCGTGCTGGTCGCCAATGCGCGACACCAGGATCTCCACGATGCTGTCGCTGGAAATGACAATAGGCCGGTTCGACAGTGTGTGCGGGCAGATCGGCACGATGGCGACGGCGTCGAGCGTGGGATGCAGGATCGGCCCGCCGGACGACAGCGCGTAGGCGGTGGAGCCGGTGGGGCTGGCGACGATGATGCCGTCGCCGCGGATGCTGTGCACGAACTCGCCGTCGACGTAGGTCTCGAACTCGATCATGCGCGCGAGCTCGCCCTTGGCCACGATCACGTCGTTGAAGGCGCTGGCGGTGTGCACGATGCGTCCCTTGCGCATGACCTCGGCGTACAGCAACAGCCGGGTTTCGGTCTGGTAGTCGCCGCCGAGAATCTTGCCGATCTCGGTGGTCATGGTATCGGCCTGGACGTCGGTGAGGAATCCGAGCCGGCCGAGATTGACGCCGATGAGGGGCACGTGATGCGGCGCCAGTTCGCGCGCCACGTTGAGCAGGGTGCCGTCGCCGCCGACCACGATCGCCAGGTCGATTTCGCTGCCGATGGCGGCGCGCGGCCGCGACGGTGATTTGGACCCGGGGAAATGTTCGGCCGTGGCCTGGTCCAGCAGGACCTTGAGCTGGCGTCCCAGCAGGAAGTCCTCGAGCCGGCGCAGGTGCTCGACCACGGTCAGGTCCTGGTATTTGCCGAACAGGCCGACGGTTTTGATTTTTTTGTCCATGCATGTGTTCCGGAGGTGGGGCATTAAGCTAGCACGCACGGCCAGCGCGGCCAATCATCGCAACGCCCGCCGTGTTTGCGAACGGACGAGTGGTTGCCGCGCCCGAACCGTCGTGGAACGCCGCGAACGCGACGGCGTTTGTCGCGCCAACCCGGGCGCCGGGATGTCCACCGGTTGCGCCGACCGGCATTGAGCCCTGACCAACTTGGCACTCCTCCAGAGAGAGTGCTAAAGTCGGCACCATATATAGAGGTTTTTCCCCATGACTCTCGATACGCGCGCGGAAATATTGCTGAAAACCCTGATCGAGCGGTATATCGCCGACGGCCAGCCCGTGGGTTCGCGCACCCTGGCGCGCCAGGCCGGGCTGGACCTGTCCTCGGCCACGGTGCGCAACGTCATGGCCGATCTCGAGGAAATGGGGCTGGTGCGCTCGCCGCATACCTCGGCCGGGCGCGTGCCGACGGAGCGCGGCTATCGCGTGTTCGTGGATACCCTGCTGAAGGTCAAGCCGCTGAACGTGAACGAGCTGCACAAGCTCGAGAAGGAGCTGCACGCGGACCACGACCCGCAGCATCTCATCGAGAACGCCTCGCACATGCTGTCCGAGGTCTGCAAGCTCGCGGGCATCGTCATGATGCCGCGGCGCGAGGAGCAGCTGGCCTTCCGCCACATCGATTTCGTGAACCTCTCGGGCCGGCGCGTGCTGGTGATCCTGGTGACGCAGGACGGCCAGGTGCACAACCGCATCATCCAGGCGGATCGCGACTATTCCCCGAGCGAACTGGTGCAATCCGCCAACTATTTCAACGAGACCTATTCCGGCATTTCCCTGAGCGACGTGAAGCGCGCCCTGCTGCAGGAGATCCAGCAGGCCAGCGACGACATGCAGCGCATCATGCAGCTCGCGGTGAGCATGGCGCGAGAGGCCCTGGCGAGCGAAGAGCAGTCCGACGCGCTCGTGGTCAGCGGCGAATCCAATCTGCTGGATTTCCCCGAGCTCGGCGACGTGCGCAAGTTGCGCAAGCTGTTCGACGCCTTCAACGCCAAGCGCGACCTGCTGCACCTGCTGGACCAGAGCATGCGCGGCCCGGGCGTGAAAATCTTCATCGGCCAGGAATCGGGCTATGACGTCCTGGCCGATTGCAGCGTGGTCACGGCGCCCTACAGCGCCGACGGCCGCATCGTGGGGACGCTAGGGGTCATCGGCCCCACGCGCATGGCCTATGAACAGGTCATCTCCATCGTCGACATCACGGCCCGGCTCCTGGGCGGTGCCCTCAGCAGCAGCGAGCGCCCCGGGCGTCTTGAATCCTCAGGCCGTTAGCCCCATTCATCATGAGTCCATTCACCGCGGAGATGTAGTAATGAGCGAGTACAAGGAAGCCCCGGCGGACCCGGCGGGGAAGGAGAGCGTTGCGCCGGCTCCGGACGCGAACGCCCCGCACGATCTCGAGCCGGGCACCGAAACCCAGCAGTTGCAGGCCGAGCTGGAAAAGGTCCGTGCCGAGGCGGCGGAGAACCTGGACCGGTTCATGCGCGCCCGGGCCGAGGCCGAGAACATGCGCAAGCGCGCCGAGCTGGATCTCGCGGCCACGCGCAAATTCGCCATCGAGCGTTTCGCCTCCGAAATCATCGCGGTCCGCGACAGCCTGGAACTGGCGCGCATGGTGGAACTGCCGCAGGGCTCGCTCCCGGCTGTACAGAAAATGCACGAGGGCCTGGACCTGACCCTGAAGCTGCTGGACGACATATTCCGGAAATTCGGCCTGACCCTCGTCGACCCGGCGGGGCAGAAATTCGACCCCGAACGCCACCAGGCCATCAGCATGGTCGATTCCGCGGAGGTCCCGGCGGGCCACGTGGTGACCGTGGTCCAGAAGGGCTTTTTGCTTAATGACCGCCTGCTGCGCCCGGCCATGGTGGTCGTGGCGCGCGCCGCGGCCGATCCGGCCAAGCCGGCCGGCCCGGCTTGAAAACCGGCCAGACCAGCCCCATTTCGAATCCCAATTACAAGCAAATTTTGAGGCGATAACCATGGCAAAAATTATCGGTATAGACCTGGGCACCACCAACTCCTGCGTGGCCGTTATGGAGGGGGACAAGGTGCGCGTGATCGAAAACAGCGAGGGCGATCGCACCACGCCGTCGATCGTGGCCTACACCGACGACACCGAGGTGCTGGTGGGCCAGGTGGCCAAGCGCCAGGCCATCACCAACCCCGCCAACACGCTGTATGCCATCAAGCGCCTGATCGGACGCAAGTACGAGGACGAAGTCGTCCAGCGCGACATCAAGATGGTGCCGTACAAGATCGTCAAGGCCAAGAACGGCGACGCCTGGGTGGAGATCAAGGGCAAGGCCATGGCGCCGCAGGAAATTTCCGCGCGCGTGCTGCAGAAGATGAAAAAGACCGCCGAGGACTATCTCGGCGAGGAAGTGAAGGAGGCGGTCATCACCGTGCCGGCCTACTTCAACGATTCCCAGCGCCAGGCGACCAAGGATGCCGGGCGCATCGCCGGCCTCGAGGTCAAGCGCATCATCAACGAGCCGACCGCCGCGGCGCTCGCCTACGGCATGGACAAGAAGCCGGGCGACTCCAAGATCGCGGTCTATGACCTGGGCGGCGGCACCTTTGACATTTCCATCATCGAGATCGCCGAGGTCGACAAGGAGCACCAGTTCGAGGTGCTGTCCACCAACGGCGACACCTTCCTCGGCGGCGAGGACTTCGACAAGCGCATCATCGATTACCTCGCGGACGAATTCAAAAAGGACGCCGGCGTGGACCTGCACAAGGACCCGCTGGCGTTGCAGCGCCTGAAAGACGCGGCGGAAAAGGCCAAGATCGAGCTGTCCTCGAGCCAGCAGACCGAGGTGAACCTGCCGTACATCACCGCCGACGCCAGCGGCCCGAAGCATCTCAACATCAAGATCACGCGCGCCAAGCTCGAAGCGCTGGTGGAGGACCTGATCCAGAAGACCATCGAGCCGTGCAAGGTCGCGCTCAAGGACGCCGGGCTCAAGGCCTCCGACATCGACGACGTCATCCTGGTCGGCGGCCAGACCCGCATGCCCAAGGTGCAGCAACTGGTGAAGGATTTCTTCGGCAAGGAGCCGCGCAAGGACGTGAACCCGGACGAGGCCGTCGCGGTCGGCGCCGCGATCCAGGGCGGTGTGCTGGGCGGTCAGGTGAAGGACGTGCTGCTGCTCGACGTGACGCCGCTGTCGCTCGGCATCGAGACCCTGGGCGGCGTTATGACCAAGCTGATCCAGAAAAATACCACCATCCCGACCAAGGCCTCGCAAGTGTTCTCCACCGCCGACGACAACCAGACGGCGGTGACGGTGCACGTGCTGCAGGGCGAGCGCGAGATGGCCGCGGGCAACAAGTCGCTCGGCCGCTTCGACCTCGGCGACATCCCGCCGGCGCCGCGCGGCGTGCCGCAGATCGAGGTCGCCTTCGACATCGACGCCAACGGCATCCTGCACGTGTCGGCCAAGGACAAGGCCACCAACAAGGAAAACAAGATCACCATCAAGGCCGGTTCCGGCCTGACCGAGGAAGAGATCCAGAAAATGGTCAAGGACGCCGAGGCCCACGCCGAGGAAGACCACAAGGCGCGCGAGCTCGCCGAGGCGCGCAACCACGGCGACAGCCTGGTGCACAGCGTGCGCAAGTCCATGAAGGAAATGGGCGACAAGCTGGACGCCGCGGAAAAGGAAAAAATCGAGGCCGCCATCAAGGAGCTCGAGGAAGCCACGCGCGGCGACGACAAGGAAGACATCAAGAAGAAGACCGACGCTCTTATGGAAGCGTCACACAAGATGGCCGAGCAGATGTACGCGCAGGCCAACGCCTCGGCCGCGCCGGGCGCGGCGGAAACCGCCGGTGCCGAGAAAACCGAGGCCAAGGAAAAGGAAAACGTGGTCGATGCCGAATTCGAGGAAGTGAAGGACGACAAGGACAAGAAGTAAGTTCAGCGCATTGGCGAACGAGGGCACGGTGGGGCGATCGGGGAGGTTGACCACTGTGCCTTTGTTGTTTGAG
>JBFMBB010000097.1:0-10130 GCA_040755435.1 Pseudomonadota bacterium
AGAAATGCTTGCGGTTGGGAAGATTCGTCAGCGAATCATGGGTCGCATGTCTGGCCATTTGTTCGTAAAGCTTTTTCAGCTCTTCATGCTGTCTGCCGAGCTGTTTCAGAAGGCCCGAAAAGTAGAGTGGCAGGGCCACCAGACCGACCAGCAAGCCGGTACTGAAGCCCCATTGCTCTCTCCAGTAGGGGCTGAAGACGAAAACGAATGAGAAAGCGGTTATGCCCATTATCATCGCGGTGTAAAGATAGCGCGTGCCATAGCGCAGGCCGTTGCCTATCGTTACCCACAGATAGACGGGGAAGAACAGAATGCCGATATCTTCCATGATGTACATGAAGTACGACATCATGGAATAATCGAAGATCATCGCCATGATCCGTCTGGGCGGTGACGTCTGGGGTCTGGCGACTATCAGGGCGAATATTCCGAGAGAAACCAGGAAAACAAAAAAAATCAGGTACAAGCCGTGTTTTTGACCGGCGTCGAGTTTCCCGTGTGCGCTGATGAAAGCAACGTACAGCAGGCCGACGCCGGCGATCGCGATCCGTACCAGTGCCTGTATGTGCTCACTGTCGGAACGTCCGGCCAGCCGCTCGCAAACAGCGGCGAACAGGCCGCGACGAACCGGTGCAGAGGCTTCGGAGTTCATGGCGCGTCAGCCGTTATCCGCCACCGGGAGATCGAGAAATCTCTCGCGGAAGCTAAGGATTTTGTCAAATTGCGCCAGGAAGGCATCGACACAGACGGGGTCGAAATGTTTTCCTCTCTCGGCGTTCAGGTAATTGAGCGCTTCCTGTATCGACCAGGCCTTTTTGTACGGCCGGACGGATGTCAACGCGTCAAAAACGTCGGAAACGGCCACGATGCGGGCCTCGAGTGGTATTTCGTATCCGCGCAGGCGGCTGGGATACCCGGTGCCGTCATAACGTTCGTGATGCCCGAGGGCGATGACCGCGCCCATTTGCAGGTACTTCGAGGGACTGTCCTTCAGGATTTCGTAGCCGATGCGCGTGTGCGTGCGCATGATCTGCAGTTCATCCGCGTCGAGTTTTCCCGGTTTCAGCAGGATACCGTCGGGAATGCCGATCTTGCCGATGTCGTGCATGGGCGCGGCGATCTCGATGACGTGGCAGTCGCTCTCCGGCAGACCGAGTTTTTCCGCCATGAGGCGCGCGAACTTGGCCATGCGCAAGACATGGTTGCCGGTTTCCTCGTCGCGATACTCGCCGGCCTTGGCCAGGCGCAGCAGGGTCTCCTGTTCACGGATGCGGATCTCCTGCGTGGCTTCGCTGACTCTCAGCTCCAGCAGGTGTGCCCGGTCCTTGATCAGGCGCTGATGGTGGCTGAGCAGGAGCAGGTTGCGGCAACGCGCACGGCACTCGGTGTGATCGATGGGCTTGGTCAGGAAGTCCGTGGCACCGGCCTCCAGGGCCTGGTAGCGGATCTCCTTTTCCTCCAGGGCGGTGACGACGACCAGAGGGGTATCGGGATGCAGCTCGCGGAACTTGCGGGTGAATTCGATGCCGTCCATGTTCGGCATCTTGTAGTCGGTCAGCACCAGATCGGGGTGATGGGCAGCGGCCCATTCCAGCGCCTGCACCGGGTCAGCGAAGGATTTTGCCTCGATATGTCCGCTGAGGGTGGACACGAGCTGTTCCAGGATCTTCCGGCTCGTGAACTGATCGTCAATGATCAAGATGGAGGACATGGATTACACCCCTGGTGGTGTACCGGCCCGCGCGATCCGGCTGCGTGGGGAGGCACCGCTTCCTTTTGCCGCCATGCCAATTTTTCTTGTACAAACGGGCGTGGCGCGTCTTTTCGGGACGTCCTTTAAATTTAGTCTGCACCCGCCGCCCGGGCCAGACAAACCCACAGATAATGAACCTTGTGATGATGTGCTCATAACCTGATGAAATAGTGGTATTTCCCTTCGCGCCCGGTCAGCCCGAAAGCGGGCGGTGGATGCGTTCCAGCAGGGTGTCGGTGGTTTTCATCTGTTTTTCCAGTTCCTGGCGGACCTGCTCCAGCTCGGTGATGCGCTCGCCGAGGGTGTCCATGTTCTCGTGGATTTTCTTCAGCGCCTCGAAACTGCGGTCGATGGTGGCCTTGTGCTGCTGGATCTGCGCGAACACCGGCGCCACCGCAGCCTGGAACCAGTTCTTCGAGGCGGTATTGCATTCGGTGAACAGCTGGCGCGCCTGGCTCACCAGCGTGATGAAGAATTTCTTGATGACAAAATGCTGCTCCGTCATCATCGTGACCGGGCTGTCGCGGAACGCATCGGCGCGTTCCTCGAGTTTCTTGAATTCCATCACGAACGGCAGCAGCGACAGCCGCGGCGGGACGATCTTGGCCAGCCCGTATTCGGTGTGCAGGCGCAGGTAAATCGCCTCCACCACCTTGCGGATTTCATCCGATTCGAAGCCGACCTTTTCCATGCGCTCGCGCGTGCCGCTGAAGAACGTTTCCATGCCGTTCTTGAGGCCGCGCGTGGTCCAGGTCTGGTTCATGGCCACGCGCGTTTTGGTGATCAGTTCATCCAGGCTGGTCATGCTCAAATGACCGAGCAGTATCTGCGCCTGCCGTGACAGCGCCGCCTTGGTGAGCTGGAATCCCTCGATTTCCTTGTCGTATTGCTGCTTTTCCGAGCGCATGCGCAGGATCATTTTCTGAATCGCTTCCTGGTTCTTGCCGCTCAGCGCCTTGAGTTCGTCCAGCTGCTTGTTGACGCCGGCGAGCTTGGATTCGATCAACGCGCGGCTGCTTTCGACGCGGCCGCTGACCTCGTGCACGATGCGGTTGCGAATCAGCATCTGCCGGGCCGGGATGAGATCCTGCGTCAGCTTGTCTTCCAGCGCCGACAGGCCGCTCTTCGCGGCCATCGCGGTATCGCCCTTGATCTTGGCGACCAGGCCCTTCTGCGCGGATACCGGGAAAATGGCCTTGCGATCGACATGCAGGGCGCGCGCGGTTTCCTCGACCTGGCGCGCGATGGTCTTGGCCACGGCGGCATCGTCGTGCAGTTCGTCCCACAGGATGTCGATCTTGTTCAGGATCACCAGGTGCGGGTTGCCTTTCACGACGCTCACGTGGTTGGACCAGACGTCGAGATCGGTCTTGGTGACGCCGGCATCGGCGGCCAGCAGGAACAGGATCGCCTGCGCGCTCGGCAGCGTGTTCAGCGTCAGTTCGGGTTCGACGCCGAGGGCGTTCAGGCCGGGCGTGTCGAGCACCACCAGACCCTGTTTGAGCAGCGGATTCGGGAAGTTGACGATGGCATGCCGCCACACCGGAACCTCCACCATGCCGTCGGCGACCGGGGCGTTTTTCTCGGCCGGCTGTTTCGGGTCGTACAGCCCCAGTTCCTGCGCCTCGCGCAGGTTGACCTTCTTGGTCTTGGTGAGCTCCGAAAGCGCCTCGCGCACTTCCTCGGCCGAGGTGATTTTCAGGATATGCACCGTGGTCCAATGGACCGGCGTGCGCTTGTATTCGGAAATGGTCAGCGCGGTTTTGCGCGTCTCGATCGGCAGCAGCTTGACGCAGGGGCCGTCTTTCTCGTCCCAGCGCAGCTCGGTCGGACACATGGTGGTGCGACCGGCGGCGGAGGGCAGCAGCCGCTGCTTGTAATCGGAGAAGAAAATCGCGTTGAGGAGTTCGGTCTTGCCGCGCGAGAACTCGGCCACCAGCGCCACCGTGAGCCGGTCCGACTGCAGCATCTCGATCAGCTCGTAGACGCGCAGATCCTGCTCGCCGTCGGCGAAACCCTGCTGTTCGACCCAGGCCTGGTAATCGGCGATCGCCTGTGCCAGGTCGTCGCGCCAGCGTTTGAACTGGGACAGTCCGCGCGCGAAGCCGTCGAGCGCTGATTTGGCGTTGCGCGACTGCACGAAATCGTCCATCGCCACGACCTTGCCGTCGTTGGCGGTGGATGCTTCCCGTGCTGTCGATACCCCGGATTTGGAGGTCAAGGCGCCCCTGCCTGTAAATTCCTTCAGTATGCTTATTTAGTGCAAAAGTCAGGCCAGCCCCTACAGTTTCAGCTGAAAAACAAGGGGTTTGGGGGTGTTTTTTTGCCGATTTGCGCTCCGACGCGGCGACCCCGGGGGAAGGGCGGGCAGAGACCCCTGGACCATGCCGGTTTCAGGGTCCCGCCGATGCGCTTGCGCGCCTTGCCAGACCTGCCGCGTGCGTCTCCGTCCATTCCATTTTGCGGGAGAGGGTTATGGCATAAAATCCGGCGATGATGCGCGCAAGCCCGGGCCGGCAATGAAAAATGACTGACGCCACGAATCGCCCCGCGACTCACCTGACCCTTTATCTCCCCGGTTTGTTCAGCATGCAGGAAAACGCCCTGGCCGGCGCGGACCGCCCGCGCGTGCTGGAGACGCTGCTGTCGCGCGCCGAGACGGCCGGGCGCCGCCTGCCGCCGGGCCATGAGGAGCGCCTGTTCGCCCTGTTCGATCTGGCGCAGCCGGACAACGCCGATCTGCCGGTGGCCGCCGTCACGCGCATGCTCGACATGGGCGTGATCGACAGCGACTTCTGGCTGCGCGCGGACCCGGTGCACCTGAGTTTCGACCGCGACCGCCTGATTCTCGCCGACGCGCAGAAACTGGACATCACGCCGGAGCAGGCCGCGCGCCTGGTCGCGGAGATCATGGAGGTCTTCAGCGCCGACGGCTGGCTGCTCAAGGCGCCGCATCCGGCGCGCTGGTATCTCAAGCCGAAACGCGCCCCGCAGCTGATCACTGCGCCGCTGTCGCAGGTGGTCGGACGCGACATCCGCGGGTTTCTGCCGCGCGGGCCGGACGAGAAGCCCTGGCAGACCATCATGAACGAAATCCAGATCCTGCTGCACGGCTCGACGGTGAACGTCGAGCGCGAAAAGGAGGGCAAGCTGCCCGTCAACAGCCTGTGGTTCTGGGGCGGCGGGCGGCTGCCGCGCATCGCGCCGGTGAACTGGGTCGGCGTCTGGAGCCACGAACCCGTCAGCCTGTCGCTGGCGAAACTGTCCGGCACGCCGGCCTCCGGCCTGCCCGCGAGCTACGCCGACTGGCGTCGCCAGACAGAGGCGACCGGCGAGCATCTGCTGGTATGGGAGGAGGCGCACGACGCCATGCTTTATGCCGATGTGGCGCGCTGGCAGGAGGCGCTGAAGAAACTGGAAACCGACTGGATGCATCCGCTGTTGCGCGATCTCAAATCCGGCGTTCTCGAACGCGTGACCTTCGTTACCGATATCGGCGAGGGCTTCACGCTCGGTTCCGGCCAGGCGCGTCGCTGGTGGCGCCGGCGTCGTTCACTGGCGTCATATCGCGGCAGCGGCAATTGATCATGATGGCGAGCGCCAAAATCATCCGCCGTCCGGCCGGCACCGCGGAAGCTTTTCTGAATGATCTGCATCCGGTGTTGCAGCGGGTTTATCTGGCGCGGCAGGTGGCTTCGCGCCAGGAACTGGACAAATCCCTGGAGCGCTTGATTCCGCCGGACCGGCTCAAGGGCATCGACGCGGCCTCGATCCTGCTCGCGGACGCGCTGCGCCGGCAGCGGCGGGTGCTCATCGTGGCCGACTTCGACGCCGACGGCGCCACCAGCTGCGCGCTGGCGGTACGCGCACTGCGCGCCATGGGCGCGACCGACGTGCGCTATCTGGTGCCGAACCGCTTCGAATTCGGCTACGGGCTGACGCCGGAAATCGTGGCGCTGGCGGCGGAACAGCAGCCCGACCTGATCATCACCGTCGATAACGGCATTTCCAGCATCGAGGGCGTGCAGGCAGCGCGGCAACGCGGCATCGACGTGCTGGTCACGGATCATCACCTGCCCGGCGAGTCGTTGCCGGCGGCCACGGTCATTGTCAACCCGAATCAGCCCGGCGATACCTTCCCGAGCAAGAACCTCGCCGGCGTCGGCGTGATCTTCTACGTCATGCTGGCGCTGCGCGCGCGCCTGCGCGCCGGCGGCTGGTTCGCGCAGCGCAACATCGCCGAACCCAACCTGGCGCGGCTGCTCGACCTGGTGGCGCTCGGCACCGTCGCCGACGTGGTGCCGCTCGACGCCAACAACCGCATCCTGGTGGCGCAGGGCCTCAGGCGTATCAATCAGGGCCAGGCCGGCGCCGGCATCGAGGCGCTGCTGCGCATCGCCGGTCGTCAGCCGCAGCGCGTGACCGCCATGGACCTCGGCTACCTTGTCGGCCCGCGCCTCAACGCCGCCGGCCGGCTCACCGACATGTCGCTCGGCATCGAATGCCTGCTGACCGACGATCCCGCCGCGGCCCACGCCATGGCGGAAAAGCTCGACGCCCTGAACCGCGAGCGCCGCTCCATCGAGGCCACCATGCAGCAGCAGGCGGTGGCGGAGGTGGAGAACCTGCGTCTCGACGAGGCCGCGCTGCCGCGCGGGCTGTGCCTGTTCCACGAGTCCTGGCACCAGGGCGTGATCGGCATCGTGGCCGCGCGCATCAAGGAGCGCGTGCACCGCCCGGTGATCGCTTTCGCGCCGGTGAGCGACACCGAGATGAAAGGCTCGGCGCGCTCCGTGCCGGGCCTGCACATCCGCGACGCGCTCGACGCCATCGCCGCGCGCCATCCGCAACTGCTGACCAAGTTCGGCGGTCACGCCATGGCCGCGGGCCTTCAGCTTCCGCGGCAACACTTCGAGGCCTTCTGCGACGCCTTCGACGCCGAAGTCAGCCTGCATCTCTCCGACGACGACCTGCAGGGCAAGGTCGTGAGTGATGGCGAGCTGACGCCCGAGGATTTGTCGCTTCCGGTTGCGGAACTGCTGCGCGAAGCCGGTCCCTGGGGACAGGGCTTTCCGGAACCGCTGTTCGACAGCTGCTTCGAGGTCGTGAGCCAGCGCGTGGTCGGCGAGAAACACCTCAAGCTCGGCCTGCGCCTGCCCGGCGTCACCAAAACGCTGGATGCCATCGCCTTCAACCGCGTACCGGACGGCAAACCGCTGGCCTGGCCGCGCATCCGCGCCGCCTACAAGCTGGACGTGAATGAATATCAGGGTTACCGCTCGCTGCAATTGATCGTGGAGCACCTGGAGCAGGCGTAAATCAATTAACACCCGCCTCAAAAATGGTTTTCATGTAGGTTGGGGTGAGGCGTGAAACGCCGAACCCCAACATTGGGTGTTGTTTGTTGGGGTTCGCTTCGCTCACCCCAACCTACAGAGTATTGTTTGAGATGGGTTCCGGAAATGTAGGGTGTGCTGACCGCAGCGAAGCGCACCGAACAGGCTGCTACGAAACAGTTGCCACACAGGTTAATATTCCACCATGAAACTCCTGGAAGATTTCGTCGGCAACACGCCGCTGGTGCGGCTGCAACGCCTGCCGGGCAAGACCACGAACCTGATCCTGGCCAAGCTCGAGGGCAACAATCCGGCCGGCTCGGTCAAGGATCGCCCGGCGCTGTCCATGATCAAACACGCCGAGGCGCGCGGCGAGATCAAGCCCGGCGACACCCTGATCGAGGCTACCAGCGGCAACACCGGCATCGCGCTGGCCATGGCCGCGACCATGAAGGGCTATCGCATGGTGCTGATCATGCCGGAGCACCTGAGTCTGGAGCGGCGCGCGGTCATGAAGGCCTTCGGCGCCGAGCTGGTGCTGGTGACGCAAAAGGAAGGCATGGAAGGTGCGCGCGATCTCGCGGACAAAATGGAGCGGGAAGGGAAGGGCAAGGTGCTGAACCAGTTTTCCAACCCCGACAACCCGCGCGCGCATTACGAAGGCACCGGCCCGGAAATCTGGCGCGACACCGAAGGCAGGATCACCCACTTCGTCAGCTCCATGGGCACCACCGGCACCATCATGGGCGTGTCGCGTTTTCTGAAAGAGAAGAATTCCAGAATCCAGATCGTCGGCGTGCAGCCGTCCGAAGGCTCGCAGATCCCCGGCATCCGCGCCTGGCCCAGGGAATACCTGCCGAAGATTTACGACGCGAAGCGCGTCGATCGCGTCATGGAAGTGACGCAGGCCGAGGCGGAAGAGATGACGCGCCGCCTCGCGCGCGAGGAGGGCATCTTCTGCGGCATTTCCTCCGGCGGCGCCACGCATGCAGCGCTGCGGTTGTCGCAGGAAGTGAGCAATGCCGTGATCGTCACGATCATCTGCGATCGTGGCGACCGCTATTTGTCGACGGGGGTTTTTCCCGAATGATCTTTATGTAGGGCGCGTATCACGCGCCGTTCATTTTTTTAACGAAGGTAATGGCGCGTGGTACGCGCCCCACAGATAATATTCGAACACAACTATGAACATACTCGCCTTCGACATCGAAACCATTCCCGACGTGGCCACCGGCCGCAAGCTGTACGGCCTCGAAGGGTTGAGCGACAAGGAAACCGCCCAGGCCATGTTCGCCAAACGGCGCGAGCAGACCGGCGAGTCGGAATTTCTGCGTCATCACCTGCATCGGGTGGTCGCGATCTCCGCGGTGCTGCGGCGCGAGGACAGCCTCAAGATCTGGTCGCTGGGCGACGCCGATTCCGGCGAGGCCGACCTGATCCGGCGTTTCTTCGACGGCATCGAGAAGTACACGCCGACGCTGGTGAGCTGGAACGGCAGCGGCTTCGACCTGCCGGTGCTGCACTACCGCATGCTGCATCACGGCCTGTCCGCGCCGCGTTACTGGGAAACCGGCGGCGACGATCAGAGTTTCCGCTGGAACAACTACATCAGCCGATATCACGAGCGCCATACCGACCTGATGGACGTGCTCTCCGGCTACCAGCCGCGCGCCACCGCGCCGCTGGACGAGATGGCGCAGCTGCTCGGCTTCCCCGGCAAGCTCGGGCGCCACGGCAGCGAGGTGTGGAGCCAGTTCCTGGAGGGCAAGATCGGCGAGATCCGCGATTACTGCGAGACTGACGCGCTCAACACCTATCTCATCTACCTGCGCTACGAACTCATGCGCGGCAATCTCGACGAGGCCGGTTACAAGCGCGAGACCGAGTTGGTGCGCAAGACCCTGCGCGAGGCCAATAAGCCGCACTTCAGCGAGTTCCTGCAGGCGTGGAAATAAGCGCTGGTTTATGTCGCCGTTCGTTAAAAATGATTCCCGCGCAGACAAATCCTTGAAGAAGCCTGACAACATGGTTCCCTCTCCCTTTATGGGAGAGGGACAGGGAGAGGGGAAGGGGGAGCGTCATCGGCTTACCCCCTCTCCCCCGCAACAGCGGGGGAGAGGGGGTGATGTTTTATCCAAGCCCCGCCAAGAACCGCCGTTAGACACGGAAACTTTTGACACAAAAACCCCGGTCACCCACGTCACCTCCCTCAGCCACGACGGCCGCGGGGTGGCGCGCATCGAGGGCAAGGCGGTGTTCATCGAGGGCGCACTGCCGGGCGAAACCGTGCGTTTCCGGTACCGGGAGCGGCGCAAGCGCTATGACACCGGCGAAGTGGCCGAAATCCTGGAACCGAGCCCGGACCGCGCCGTTCCGCCATGCCCGCACTACGGCACCTGCGGCGGCTGCGACCTCCAGCACCTGCGTCTCGAGGCCCAGATCCGCATCAAGCAGCAGATCGTGGCGGAGCAGCTGGAACATATCGGCAAGGTCCGGCCGGAATCCTGGCTCGCGCCCATCACCGGGCCTGCGCTGGGCTATCGCCGGCGCGCGCGGCTTGGCGTGCGCCTGGTCCCGAGCGAGGGCGGAGTGGTCATAGGTTTTCGTCAAAGAAACAAGAGCTTTCTGGCGAATCTTGAGGCTTGTTCTGTGCTGGATTCGAAAGTTTCTGCGCTCATTCCCGAACTGAAAAACTTGATTGGCGAGCTGTCCTGCTCCAATCGTATCCCGCAGATCGAGGTTGCCGTCGGGGCTGATGCCACAGCGCTGGTATTCCGCCACCTGGTCCCGCTCACGGACCAGGACCGGGTCAGCCTGGGCGCCTTCGGCCAGCGTCATGACGTCCGGATTTATCTTCAGCCCTCGCGGCCGGATTCGATCGCGGCCTTGTGGCCGGCCGATCCGGAGCCGCTGTACTACCGGATCCCGGATTTGACGTGACCATCCGGTTCCAGCCGGCCGACTTCATCCAGATCAACGACGCCGTGAATGCGGCCACGGTGGCGCAGGCGATCCGCTTGCTCGAACCCGCGCCGACCGAC
>JBFMBB010000098.1:0-10106 GCA_040755435.1 Pseudomonadota bacterium
TGGCGTCGGTGCCGGCAGAGGAAGCCCTGCACTGGGTGGGCCTGGGCAGCAACCTGCTGGTGCGCGACGGCGGCGTGCGCGGCACGGTGATCATGACCAGCGGCGCCCTCAACGGCCTCGGTCTTCTGCGTCCCGGCGTGGTGCGCGCCGAGGCCGGCGTGGCCGGCGCCAAGGTGGCGCGCTTCTGCGCCGAGCACGAACTGGTGGGCGCGGAATTCCTGGCCGGCATTCCCGGCACCGTCGGCGGCGCGCTGGCCATGAACGCCGGCGCCTTCGGCGGCGAAACCTGGAACATCGTCGAAGCGGTGGAAACCATCGATCGCCACGGCCAGCGGCGCACGCGCACGCCGGCGGATTACCGGATCGCTTATCGCAGGGTCTCCGGCCCGGAGGGCGAATGGTTCGTGGCCGCGCATTTCCGGCTCGCCAGCGGTGATGCCTCCCGGGGCAAGACACTTATTAAGTCATTGCTGGCCAAGCGCGGTGCCACCCAGCCGACGCAGCTGCCGAATGCCGGGTCGGTGTTCAAGAACCCCGCCGGCGATCATGCCGCGCGCCTGATCGAGGCCAGCGGACTGAAGGGCAAGTGCGAGGGCAAGGCCTGCGTCTCCGAGCTGCACGCGAACTTCATCGTCAACCAGGGCGGCGCCACGGCTGACGAGATCGAGCGCCTGATCGCGCGCGTCCAGGCCACGGTGGAAAGCCTGCACGGCGTGAAGCTGGAAACCGAAGTCCGGATCATCGGCGAGGCCTCGTCATGAGCCGCAAGAACCACGGCAAGGTGGCGGTGCTGATGGGCGGCCCATCCGCCGAGCGGGAGGTCTCGCTCAAGAGCGGCAACGCGGTGCTGGCGGCGCTCAAGCGCAAAGGGATCGATGCCCACGGCTTCGACGCCGACAAATCCACGCTGCGATTGCTGGAGGACGGCAGGTTCGATCGCGTGTTCATCGTGCTGCACGGCCGCTGGGGCGAGGACGGCGTGATCCAGGGCGCGCTCGAGGTGCTGGACATCCCCTATACCGGCAGCGGCGTGCTGGGTTCGGCGCTCGGCATGGACAAGCTCAGAACCAAATATCTCTGGTCCGCCGCCGGCATTCCGACGCCGGAGTACGCCGCGCTCGACGTTCATTCCGATTTCGACCAGGTCGCGGCCAAGCTCGGCCTGCCGGCGTTCGTGAAGCCGGTGCGCGAGGGTTCGAGCCTGGGCGTGAGCAAGGCCAAAACAGTGGCGGAACTGAAGGCGGCCTGGAAGAGCGCGGCCAAGTACGACGATCAGGTCATTGCCGAGCGCTTTATTGACGGCGCCGAGATCACCTGCGGGATTCTCGGCGATCAGGCTTTGCCGCTGATCAAGATCGAAACCGATCGCGAGTTCTACGACTACGAGGCCAAGTACCTGCTCGATACCACGCGCTATCTCTGCCCCTGTGGCCTGCCGGCGGAGCAGGAGCGCGCGATCCAGTCGCTGGCGCAACGCGCGTTCGCGGCGCTCGGTTGCTCCGGCTGGGGCCGGGTGGATTTCATGCTCGACAAAAGCGGGCGCGCGTACGCGCTCGAAGTGAACACGGTGCCGGGCATGACGGATCACAGTCTCGTGCCCAAGGCGGCGCAGCAGGCGGGCATCGGTTTCGACGAGCTGGTGCTGCGAATCCTGGAGACGGCCGATGCGAAACGCTGAGACGACGAACAACAAGAGCGAAGAAGGTATCAGCCTGTTCAAGGCCGCCGTGTTGCTGTTCGCGCTGCTGTCGGGGCTGCTGGTACTGGCCTTCGGCGCCGACTGGCTGCTGCGCACCGATAATTTCCCGGTGCGCCACGTGCGCTTCGAGGGTGAATTCAAGCGCGTAACCCAGACGGAACTGGAAGCCGCCGTGATCAAGGCCGTACAGGGAAATTTTTTCCTGCTCAACCTCGACGCGGTGCAGGCGCGCGTGGAAGCGCTGCCCTGGGTTTACAAGGCCTCGGTGCGACGCCAGTGGCCGCAGGACGTGCACGTTCGCTTCACCGAACAGCAGCTGGCCGCGCGCTGGGGCGACGGCGCCTTCCTCAACCAGGCTGGCGACGTGGTGCGCGTCAGCGCGGACGATGCCGCCGCCGGGTTGCCGCGGCTGGAGGGCCCCGACGACACCGGCATGCAGGTGCTCGAACGCTACAAAACCTTCGGACAGATCCTGGCCGTGGTCGGGCTGGAGCTGGAGCGGGTTGCGCTGACGCCACGGCGCGTCTGGCATCTGACGCTGAAGGACGGAATGGCCATCGTGCTGGACCGCGACCAGCCGGAATACAAGCTGGAGCGTTTCGCGCGCGTGTACGCGCAATCGCTGAGAAATCAGGCCGTGGCTATCGCGCAGGTGGACCTGCGCTATGCCAACGGTTTCGCGGTACAGCAGGGCGGCGTGCGTGCCGCCGGCCATCGGGACACGCCGGAGCGCACGGACGCTGCCGGCACGGGAAGGACAGGAGCAGCCAAGAAGGGGTAATTATGGCGAAAAGAGACGACGAAAAACTGATCGTGGGCCTGGACATCGGCACTTCCAAGGTGCTGGCGATCGTCGGCGAGATCGCGCCGACCGGGGAGGTCGAGATCATCGGCGTGGGGCACCATCCCTCGCGCGGCATGAAGAAGGGCGTGGTGGTGAACATCGAATCCACGGTGCAGTCGATCCAGCGCGCGATCGAGGAGGCCGAACTCATGGCCGGCTGCCAGATCCACTCGGTCTACGCCGGCATCGCCGGCTCGCACATCTCCAGCTTCAACTCGCACGGCATTGTCGCCATCAAGGACAAGGAGGTCGGGCAGGGCGACGTGGAGCGCGTGATCGAGGCGGCGCGCGCGCTCGCCATTCCCGCGGACCAGAAGATCCTGCACATCCTGCCGCAGGAATTCATCATCGACAAGCAGGAAGGCATCCGCGAGCCGGTCGGCATGAGCGGCGTGCGGCTCGAGGCCAAGGTGCACATCGTGACCGGCGCGGTGAGCGCGGCGCAGAACATCGTCAAGTGCGTGCGCCGCTGCGGGCTGGAGGTGGATGACATCATTCTCGAGCAGCTTGCCTCCAGCATCTCCACGCTGACGGAGGACGAAAAGGAGCTGGGCGTGTGCCTGGTGGACATCGGCGGCGGCACCACCGACATCTCGGTGTTCACCGACGGCGCCATCCGCCACACCGCGGTGATCCCCATCGCCGGCGACCAGGTGACCAATGACATCGCCGTCGCCTTGCGCACGCCGACGCAGTACGCCGAGGACATCAAGAAGAAATACGGATGCGCCCTGACGCAGCTGGCGCACCGCGACGAGACCATCGAGGTGCCGGGCGTGGGCGACCGTCCGCCGCGCAAGCTGTCGCGCCAGACGCTGGCCGAGGTGATCGAGCCGCGCATCGAGGAGCTCTACAGCCTGGTGCAGGCGGAGCTGCGCCGCAGCGGCTTCGAGGACGTGATCGGCAGCGGCCTCGTCCTCACCGGCGGCAGCGCCAAGATGGAGGGCGTGGTCGATCTCGCGGAAGAGGTGTTTCACATGCCGGTGCGCCTGGGCGTGCCGTCATACGTCGGCGGCCTGAAGGGCGTGGTGCAGAACCCGATCTTCGCCACCGGCGTGGGGCTGGTGCTGTACGGGGCGCGCTGCCGGGAAGGCAGGCAGTACGTGCAGAACCCGGGAGTGGCCGGCGGCGTGAAGGGAGTCTGGAGCAGGATGAAAAGCTGGTTTCAGGGGAATTTTTGAGGCAGGGGAACGGATGGATGTTTCGATTAACAGTTATCAAGGAAACCGACACTGGAGGCAACAATGTTTGAACTGATGGATACATACGGGCAACAGGCGGTCATCAAGGTAATAGGCGTCGGCGGTGGCGGCGGCAACGTCGTGGACCACATGGTCGCCGCCGGCATCGATGGCGTGGAGTTCATCAACGCCAACACCGATTCGCAGGCGCTCAAGCGCTCGCAGGCAAAGACCATCCTGCAGCTCGGCACCAACCTCACCAAGGGGCTGGGGTGTGGCGCCAATCCCGACATCGGCCGCCAGGCCGCGGTCGAGGATCGCGAGCGCATCGCCGAGGTGCTTTCCGGCGCCGACATGGTGTTTATCACCGCCGGCATGGGTGGAGGCACCGGCACCGGCGCCGCGCCGGTGGTGGCGCAGGTCGCGAAGGACATGAACATCCTCACCGTCGCGGTCGTGACCAAGCCGTTTCCGTTCGAGGGACGCAAGCGCATGGGCGTGGCGGACCAGGGCATCTCGGATCTGGGGCAATACGTCGACTCCATCATCACCATCCCGAACGAGAAACTGCTGACGGTGCTGGGCAAGGACGCGACCCTGCTGGACGCCTTCGGCAAGGCCAACCAGGTGCTGCAGAACGCGGTGCAGGGCATCGCCGAGCTGATCACGCGGCCGGGACTCATCAACGTGGACTTCGCAGACGTGCGCACCGTGATGTCGGAGATGGGCATGGCCATGATGGGCGCGGCCTCGTCGAGCGGTCCGTCGCGCGCACGCGAGGCGGCGATCGCGGCGGTGTCGAGCCCGCTGCTGGAGGACATCAACATCTCCGGTGCCCGCGGCATCCTGGTCAACATCACCGCCGGTCTCGACATGTCCATCGGCGAATTCGAGGAAGTCGGCAACGCCATCAAGGAGTTCGCCTCCGACGACGCGACCGTGGTCATCGGCACCGTGATCGAGCCCGAGATGCGCGAGGAACTGCGCGTGACGGTGGTGGCCACCGGCCTCGGCCAGGAAAAGGCGCGCAAGCAGCCGTACAAGGTGGTCAAGACCGGCACCACCGGCGCGACCGACTTCGAGGACTACGAGACCCCGACGGTGATCCGCAACCGGCGCACGGAGCGTCCGCTGGCAACCACGGCGGAGGCGGCCATCGAGTACCTGGACATCCCGGCCTTCCTGCGCAAGCAGGCGGATTAGCCGCCCGGCGTCCGCGGCGAACGCTCCAGACGGGGCTTCGCCACGGAAAGGGGGATTGCATGGCGCCCGCGAGCCACCGGCGAGCGGTATTCGCCGCGACCCGGGCCGTTTATCGGCCCTGACGGAGCGATCACGACAGGCAAGTCGAGATTTGGCTGGACAGATGTGGGGTTTTATCCTTAAATTAGGGGCAGGGACCGGATTTTCCGTAAACCTTGCCCAAGTGAATTCGTAATCCGCATGCAGGGTTGCATGCGCCAAATCAATTCAGCGTGAAGATTTTCGCTTAGGCGAAGGAACGCGCGCCTTTTCGCAAGAAAGGGATTATTCGAGAAGAAGTTTTTAATGATTAAACAGCGTACTCTGAAAAACGTCATCCGCGCCACCGGCGTGGGTCTCCATACCGGTGAAAAGGTATATCTCACCCTCCGGCCCGCTTCTTCCGATACCGGAATCGTGTTTCGCCGCATCGACCTGGCCGAGCCGGTTGAAATCCGTGCCTGCCCGGAAAACGTCACGGACACGCGGCTCTCGACTACACTTGAATATAACGGTGTACGGGTTTCCACGGTGGAGCATCTTATGTCGGCATTTGCCGGTCTGGGCATCGATAACGCCTACGTCGATCTGACGGCGGCGGAAGTGCCGATCATGGACGGCAGCGCCGGGCCCTTCGTGTTCCTGATCCAGTCGGCCGGTATCGCCGAACAGAGCGCGCCGAAGCGTTTCATCCGCATCAAGAAAGAAGTGCGCGTGGATGAGGATGACAAGTGGGCCTGCTTCCAGCCGTTCGAGGGATTCAAGGTTTCCTTCGCCATCGAATTCAATCACCCGACCTTCCGCAACTCGACCCAGAACGCGAACGTCGATTTTTCCACGACCTCCTTCGTCAAGGAGATCAGCCGTGCCCGCACCTTCGGTTTCATGGGCGATCTCGAGGCGCTGCGCGCGGTGGGACTGGCGCGCGGCGGCGGTCTCGACAACGCCATCGTGCTGGACGATTACCGCATCCTGAATGACGACGGCCTTCGCTACGAAGACGAGTTCGTCAAGCACAAGGTGCTGGACGCCATCGGCGACCTGTACCTGCTGGGGCACCCGCTGATCGGCGCCTTCAGCGCCCACAAGTCCGGGCATTCCCTCAACAACCGCCTGTTGCGCCAGCTGGTCCTGAACCAGGATGCCTGGGAACTCATGACCTATGACGAAAACGACGAGGCGCCCATCGCCTTCGTACGCACGGCCCCCGCGGCCTGAACGGTAACGGCGCAACGGGAAGTCGAAAGGCGAAGCACGGCATGAACATCATCCTGGTACCGAACAGCCGGCGCGGCAAGGGCCGCAACACCACGCTTTCCCATCGTCATCTCATCCTGATCGCGCTGGTGGTGCTGGTGGCGCTGCCGGTTCTGCTGGGCATCGTGGCCTGGCACGCCCAGGACATGCTCACCGCGCACAATGCGGATTCACTGCTGTCGGCACAGCGCCGCGAACTGGCGGCCCAGCGCACCGCCGTGGCGGAGGCCAAGCGCAATGCCGAGGCGCACCTGAACGCGCTGGCGCAGCGACTTGGTCAGATGCAGGCGCAGATGATGCGGCTCAATGCCCTGGGTTCGCGCCTGACGCGCATGGCCGGGCTGGATGCGCGTGAATTCAATTTTGCCGTCGAAGCGGCCATGGGCGGACCGGAAAAAAATGCCGCCGCCTCCAATCCGCCCGAGCTGATGTCCTCGCTCGATCATCTGGCGCGCGAGATCGAGCGTCAGCAGGAGCGCCTGAGCGCGCTCGAGAACCTGCTGCTCGATCGCAAGCTGAGCGCGGCCGTGACGCCCTCGGGCTGGCCGGTGCAGGGCGGCTGGATTTCCTCCGGCTTCGGCGTGCGCGCCGATCCGTTCAACGGCCATCAGTCCTATCATGAAGGCGTGGACATCGCCTCGAACATGGGTTCGCCGGTGCTTGCCATGGGCGACGGCGTCGTGAGCCACAGCGGCGAGAAGTCCGGTTACGGGCTGCTGGTCGAGGTCACGCATGAATCCGGCCTGATCACCCGCTATGCCCATGCCAGCGCCGTGCTCGTGCGGGTCGGCGACCGCGTGCAGAAGGGTCAGCCGGTCGCGCAAGTCGGGACCACCGGCCGTTCCACCGGGCCGCATCTGCATTTCGAGGTGGTGCGCAACGGTACGTCGGTCAACCCCATGCGCTATCTGCAGCAAGGCGGGAAATAGGTCGTAACGCTGTCGCGCTTCAAGTCTCTCCGCTTTTCCTCCATAATTGCCGCTCTTTTGAAACGTCTCCCCGGGAGACGCACGGATTTTCATGATCACAAAAGCACTTACCAGGATATTCGGCAGCCGCAACACCCGTCTGATCAAGCGCATGCAGCAGGACGTGGCGCGCATCAACGCGCTCGAGACCGGCATCGCCTCGCTCACCGACGAGCAGTTGCGCGCCAAGACCGCTGAATTCAGGACCCGCCTTTCGAACGGCGAGACCCTCGAAGACCTGCTGCACGAGGCCTTCGCGGTGGTGCGCGAGGCCTCCAAGCGCGCCCTGGGCATGCGCCATTTCGACGTGCAGCTGATCGGCGGCATGGTGTTGCACCAGGGCAAGATTTCGGAGATGCGGACCGGCGAGGGCAAGACGCTGGTGGCCACGCTGCCGGTCTACCTGAACGCCCTCTCGGGCAAGGGCGTGCACGTGGTGACCGTCAACGATTACCTGGCCCGGCGCGACGCCGAGTGGATGGGTCAGATCTACCGGTTTCTCGGCATGAGCGTGGGCGTGGTCGTGCCCGGGCAGGACCGCCAGACCAAGCGCGAGGCCTATGCCGCCGACATCACCTACGGCACCAACAACGAATACGGTTTCGATTATTTGCGCGACAACATGGCGTTTCGCGCCGAGGAACGCGCGCAGCGCGGGCTCAATTACGCCATCGTGGACGAGGTGGACTCGATCCTGATCGACGAGGCGCGCACGCCGCTCATCATCTCCGGGCCGGCCGAGGAGAGCACCGACCTGTACGTCAAGATCAACGCGATCATTCCGCGCCTGACGAAGCAGGAAACCGAACACGGGCCCGGCGATTACAGCGTGGACGAGAAGACGCGCCAGGCCTACCTGACCGAGGCCGGCCATGAGACCGTGGAAAAGCTGCTGGCCCAGGCCGGGCTGCTGGAGCCGGGGGCGAGCCTGTACGACGTATCGAGCCTGATACTGATGCACCACCTGATCGCCGCGCTGCGCGCGCACGCGCTGTTCAAGCGCGAGGTGGACTACATCGTGCGCGACAACGAAGTCATCATCATCGACGAATTCACCGGACGCATGATGCAGGGACGGCGCTGGTCGGACGGGCTGCACCAGGCCGTGGAGGCGAAGGAGGGCGTGGCGATCCAGAGCGAGAACCAGACGCTGGCGACGATCACGTTCCAGAATTATTTCCGGCTGTACGGCAAGCTCGCCGGCATGACCGGCACCGCCGACACCGAGGCCTTCGAGTTCCAGCAGATCTACGGACTCGAGGTGGTGGTGATTCCGACCCACCGGCCGATGGTCCGCAACGACCTCGCCGACCAGATCTACCGCACTGCGGCGGAAAAGCACGCGGCGATCCTGGCGGACGTCCGGGACTGTCATCAGCGCCGCCAGCCGGTGCTGGTCGGTACCGTTTCCATCGAGGCCTCGGAGCAGCTCTCGCGACTGCTCGCGAAGGAAAAGATCGAGCACCAGGTGCTGAACGCCAAGCAGCACGAGCGCGAGGCGATGATCGTGGCGCAGGCCGGCCGTCCCGGCGCCGTCACCATCGCCACCAACATGGCCGGCCGCGGAACCGATATCGTCCTCGGTGGCAACCTCGAGATGGAGCTGAAGGAGATCGGCGACGATCCGGCAAAACGCGACCACGCGCGGGCCGAGTGGGAAAAGCGCCACCAGCAGGTGATCGCCGCGGGCGGCCTGCACATGGTCGGCACCGAGCGCCACGAGTCGCGCCGCATCGACAACCAGTTGCGCGGCCGTTCCGGCCGCCAGGGCGACCCCGGTTCCTCGCGTTTTTATCTCTCGCTCGAGGACAACCTGCTGCGCATTTTCGGCAGCGACCGCCTGTCCGGCCTGATGCAGAAGCTCGGCATGCAGGAGGGCGAGGCCATCGAGCACCCGTGGGTGTCGCGCGCCATCGAAAACGCCCAGCGCAAGGTCGAGGCCCGCAACTTCGACATCCGCAAGCAGCTGCTCGAATACGACGACGTGGCCAACGACCAGCGCAAGGTCATCTACGAACAGCGCAACCGGCTCATGGACGTGGAGGACATCTCGGAGAGCATCACCAGCATACGCCACGAGGTCGTTACCGAAATAATCAGCCTGCATGTTCCGCCGGATAGCCTGGAGGAGCAATGGGGCATCCCGGCCCTCGAAGAGAGCCTCGAGCGCGAACTGGGTCTGAAGCTGCCCCTCGGCCAGTGGCTCAAGGACGAAACATCCCTGGACGAGGAGAAGCTGCGGGCGCGCATTCTTGCCGAAGCCGATCGCCGGCACGCTGAAAAAACCGCCTCCATCGGGCCCGACGTCATGCGCCACCTGGAGAAGGCGATCATGCTGCAGGTGCTGGATACGCAGTGGAAGGACCACCTGGCCGCCATGGATTACCTGCGCCAGGGCATACACCTGCGCGGTTACGCCCAGAAAAACCCGAAGGAAGAGTACAAGCGCGAGTCGTTCGTGCTGTTTTCCGACATGCTGAACCGGGTGCGGCACGACGTGATCAATCTGCTGGCGCACGTGCAGGTGCAGGCACCGCAGGATGTCGAGGCGCTGGAAAGCCAGAACCGCCCGCCCCGGGAGATGCACTTCATGCACCCGACGCCTGCCGGTGGCGGCGAGCCCGAGCAGGGCGGCAGCGGAGAGGAAGTCGCGGTCGCCCAGAAACCGGTAACGCGCAACCAGCCCAAGGTTGGCCGCAACGAACCCTGTCCCTGCGGTTCGGGCAAGAAGTACAAGCATTGCCACGGGAAACTGACCTAGAAATGGTTTCTGGTTTCTGGTTTCTAGTTGCTAGTTTCTGGTTAGAATCGGGTTTGGAACCAGAAACCAGAAACTCGAAACCTTCATTATGCCCGTTGGCTTAAACAAACTCCCTGCGCTTCATCCCGTCGCCGGCATCCGCCTCGGCACCGCC
>JBFMBB010000099.1:0-9969 GCA_040755435.1 Pseudomonadota bacterium
CGGGACTCTTCCGCGAGGATCTTGTTGATGCGGGTGAACAGGGTTTCTTCGATGAACTCGAGCAGGCCTTCGAACATCTTGGCCTTGCTCGCGAAATGCCGGTACAGCGCGGCCTCGGAGACGCCGACGGCGCGCGCCAGCTGGGCCGTGGTGATGTGCTCGCCCTGGTTTTTCTCGAGCATGCGTGCCAGCGTTTCGAGGATGGTCTGGCGGCGTTCACCGCGGCGCGGGCGGGCCATGGACGGTCAGGACTTGATCAGGGTACCGACGCCTTCGTTGGTGAACACTTCCAGCAACACCGCGTGCTCCACGCGCCCGTCGATGATGTGCGCGGTCTTGACGCCGCTGCTGACGGCATCGAGCGCGTAGTTGACCTTGGGCAACATGCCGCCGTGGATAGTGCCGTCGGCGATGAGGTCGCGCACCTGCGTGATGGACAGGCCGGTGAGCAGCCTGCCCTCCTTGTCCAGCACGCCGGTGGTGTTGGTGAGCAGCATGAGCTTCTCGGCCTTGAGCGTGATGGCGAGCTTGCCGGCCACGACGTCGGCGTTGATGTTGTAGGTCTGGCCGTCCTCGCCGACGCCGATGGGCGCGATCACCGGGATGAAGTCGCCGGTGTCGAGCAGCGCCACCAGCCGCGGATCGATGCTGCTGACCTCGCCCACGTGGCCGATGTCGATGATCTCGCTCGGCAGGCTTTCCTTCTGGGAGGACTTTTGCAGCACCATCTTCTTCGCGCGAATCAGCCCGCCGTCCTTGCCGGACAGGCCCACGGCCTTGCCGCCCTGCTGGCTGATGAGATTGACGATCTCCTTGTTGACCAGGCCGCCCAGCACCATCTCGACCACGTCCATGGTCTCGCGGTCGGTGACGCGCATGCCCTGGATGAATTCGCTCTTCTTGCCGATTTTCTCCAGCAGCTTGCCGATCTGCGGCCCGCCGCCATGCACCACCACCGGGTTCATGCCGACCAGCTTCATCAGCACCACGTCGCGCGCGAAGCCGCGCTTGAGGTTGTCGTCCACCATGGCGTTGCCGCCGTACTTGATGACGATGGTCTTGCCCTGGAAGCGCTGGATGTACGGCAGCGCCTCGGTCAGGATGCGCGCGCGGTCGGCGGCGGACTGGGGAGTGAGCGGCATTAAATCTTCCTGTTTTTCTGGGACGAAACGGTGAATCCGGAGACAAAAGTTAGCGCATATTCACATCAAAGTCAGCCGGGTGTAAACAATATAAAAAAAGAAAGGCCGCTTGCGCGGCCTTTCTCACTCCGGGAATCCTTCCCGGACACATCTGGATTACGCTACGTCCACTGTAATCTTCTTGGGCTTCACTTCCTCGGCCTTGGGCAGGGTCAGTTCCAGCACCCCGTCCTTGTAATTGGCCTTCACGCCCTTCTCGTCGATCTGCGTGCCGAGCCGCAGGCTGCGGACATATTTCCCATAACGGCGTTCCTGGCGCAGCACGCGCTCGCCTTCCTTCTCTTCCTTCTCGCTCCGGGTCTCGGCGGTAATGGTGAGAATGCCGTTTTCCAGGGTGACGTCGATGTCCTCTTTCTTCGCGCCCGGAACGTCGGCGACGATGACATAGGCGTCATCGCGTTCCTTCACGTCCATGGCCGGGAACAGGTCCTCGCCGCGCGCCTCTTCCACCCAGCGCATCGGGCTCAGGAAGCCCTGAAACATCCGGTCAATATCATTGTCCCACAGGCCCCAGCGGGTCAGCGGGGTCCGGTCTTCACGTCGCATCAGTCGCGTCATAAAAAAACACCTCCAGATAAATCGGTTGAATAATCGGATTTACGGCATTGTTCAAACCCGTCCTCAATCCTCAGGTCTGTTCTGCCGTGTTGCGTTTTTTTAATGGGGACGGCGGGGGAAATTTCAAGCGCGAAAAAATCGCGGAAAATCAAATGAATTGAAAACGGCCGGGGTGGCCGTCAGAGGATATAGCGCGCGAGATCCTCGTTGCCGACCAGGCTGCCCAGGTGCCGGTCCACGTAGGCGGCGTCCACCACGGTTTTTTCATGGCCGCGATCGGCTGCCTCGAAGGAAACCGTTTCCAGCAAACGCTCCATGACGGTGTGCAGGCGGCGTGCGCCGATGTTCTCGGTGCGTTCGTTCACCTGCCACGCCACCTCGGCGATGCGGCGCACGCCGTCGGGCGTGTATTCCAGCGTGTGACCTTCAGTCGCCAGCAGGGCGCTGTACTGCTCGGTGAGCGAGGCGTCGGGCTCGGTCAGGATGCGCTCGAAGTCGTCGGCGTTCAGCGGATCGAGCTCGACCCGGATTGGCAGGCGCCCCTGCATTTCCGGAATGAGGTCCGAGGGTTTGGAAAGATGAAACGCGCCCGAGGCGATAAAAAGAATATGGTCGGTCTTGACCATGCCGTATTTGGTCGAGACCGTGCAGCCTTCGACCAGCGGCAGCAAGTCGCGTTGCACGCCCTCGCGCGAGACGTCCGGGCCGCGGGTGTCGGAACGGCCGACGATCTTGTCGATCTCGTCGATGAACACGATGCCGTGCTGCTCCACGCGCTGCAGGGCATGGCTCTTGATGTCTTCCTCGTTGACAAGCCTGGACGCCTCTTCCTCGGTCAGCAGCTTGCGCGCCTCGCGGATTTTTACCTTGCGCGGGCGCGAGCGCCGCCCGCCCATGTTCTGGAACAGGCCCTGCAACTGGCTGGTCATTTCCTCCATGCCGGGCGGGGTGATGATCTCCACGCCCATGGCCGGCGCCGACAGCTCGACTTCGATCTCCTGATCGTCCATCGAACCCTCGCGCAGTTTCTTGCGGAACATCTGGCGCGCCGCGCCGTCGCTGGGGCGCGAAGTGTCGCCCACGGCGAAGCCCACCTCGCGCGCCGGCGGCACGAGAATATCCAGAATGCGGTCCTCGGCGGCGTCCTCGGCGCGGGTGCGCACGCGGGCCATTTCCTCGACACGTGTCATTTTCACCGCCATGTCCACGAGGTCGCGGATGATCGAATCCACCTCGCGCCCGACGTAGCCCACTTCCGTGAACTTGGTAGCCTCGACCTTGATGAAGGGCGCGTTGGCGAGTTTGGCCAGCCGGCGCGCGATCTCGGTCTTGCCGACGCCGGTCGGACCGATCATGAGAATGTTCTTGGGCGTGATCTCGGCGCGCAGGGCCTCGTCCGCCACCTGCGCGCGGCGCCAGCGGTTACGCAACGCGATGGCCACGGCGCGCTTGGCGGCCGCCTGGCCGACGATGTGCTTGTCCAGTTCCTGGACGATTTCCCGCGGGGTCATTTCCGACATGGTCAGGCCCGAAGCTCTTCGATGGTGAGGTTTCGATTGGTATAAATGCAGATGTCGGCGGCGATATTCAAGGCCTGTTCGACGATGGCGCGCGCGTCGAGTTCGGTGTTTTCCATCATGGCGCGCGCCGCGGCCTGCGCGTACGGCCCGCCGGAGCCGATGGCGATGAGACCGTTCTCGGGCTCGATCACGTCGCCCTGGCCGGTGATGACCAGCGAGGCGGTCTTGTCCGCCACCGCCAGCAGCGCCTCGAGGCGGCGCAGGATGCGGTCGGTGCGCCAATCCTTGGCCAGCTCCACGGCAGCGCGCGTCAGGTGGCCCTGGTGTTTTTCCAGCTTGCCCTCGAAGCGCTCGAACAGGGTGAAGGCGTCGGCGGTGCCGCCGGCAAAACCGGCGATCACCTGGTCCTTGTACAGGCGGCGCACCTTGCGCGCGTTGGCCTTCATGACGGTGTTGCCCATGGTCACCTGGCCGTCGCCGCCGATGACCACGTGGCCGTTGCGGCGCACCGACAGGATCGTGGTTCCATGCAGCAGCGGTTGCAAAATGAACTCCTCCGGTGAAAGGCTGGGCGGGTCGTGGCGGCCGGCTCAGAGCGCCGGTTCGGTGGCGCGGGCCGCCACGGCCACGGCTTGACGCGGCGCGAGCAGGCCCAGCGCCTGGTCCAGCAACGTCTTGCGCTCGCTCGCGAGCGGATAAACGACATAGACCTGGCGATCGATGACGGGCGCATCGTCCACGCGATGCAGGCGCCCGGAGGCGAGATGCTCGCCGGCCATCTGCTCCGCGAGATACGTCGCGCCGCCGTGGTGCAACAGGAACGCCAGCGCCATACGGCCCAGGCCCATGCGTACCGCGGGCGGCGGCATGTCGGGAAAGTGGCGCGCATGCGCGATGGCGAACGAGGTGCCCCACTCGGTCATGATATAGCCGTTGCCCACGGCTTCGCGCGCGGAAAGCCGCGGGCGGTCCGCGACCATGATCAGCTTGATGGACGCGACCTCGCGCGCCTCGAGCTCCGCCATCTGCGGCGGCTCGAACATGAAGGCCACGTCGAGCGCATGGTCGTGCAGTTTCCGGATCAGCATCTCGGGCCCGTGGGCCTCGGCCTGCAGGGCGACGCGCGGCATGTCGGCGTACAAACGGTGCATCCAGTCCTGCAGCAGGATGTCCCACAGGCTGTAGGAGGCGCCGATGGCGAGCGAGATCTTGTCCTCCTCCCCGAGCGCCGCGTCCTGGCGCGCGCGGTTCCAGGCGTTGAGAATGGCCTCGGCGTATTTCAGCATGCGCGTGCCGGCCGGCGTCAGCTGGATGTCGTTGCGCGCGCGCGTGAACAGCGGCGCGCCCAGCGTCTCCTCCAGCAGACGGATGCGGGCGCTCACCGCCGACTGGGTCAGGTAGAGATTTTCCGCGGTGCGGCCGAAATGGCGCGTGCGATAGACCTCGAGAAAGGTCCGGAGAAGATCGATATCCATCCGTTATCGGGGAAGATTCTTTTCGGAGGGCAAATCATTTCACTTTGCCAGGAGGCTGGCAAGCCTGCCGCGGGCAGCCGCCTGCTTCCGAAAGCCGTGTCGAAAGGTGATTTACCTGACGGCACCAGAGGCCACCGTGGCCGGCACGCGGCGCGCCCGGTCCCATGCCCGGAACCCGAGCAACAGGGCCAGAATCACGCCGTAAATCAAAGGCTCGCGGATATCGGATTTCACCAGCCACAGGAAGTGCACCACGCCGCCGATGCCGATGAGGTAGACGAGACGATGCAGCCGCTGCCAGCGTTTCGCGCCGAGTCGCCGGATCATGGCGTTGGTGGAGGTCAGCGCCAGCGGAATCAGCATCAGGAAACTGGCGAAGCCGACCGTGATGAACGGCCGCTTGGCCACGTCCGCGACGATGTCCGCCAGCACGAAATACTGGTCGAGCCAGACCCAGGACAGGAAATGCACGCAGGCGTAAAAAAACGCGAACAGACCCAGCATGCGCCGGTAACGCAGCAACCCGTTCCAGCCGGTCAGGCGCCGCAGCGGCGTGACCGCCAGCGTGATCAGCAGGAAGCGCAGCACCCAGTCGCCGGTGTAGCGGTTGATGGTTTCGACGGGATTGGCGCCGAGGTCGCCGATCAGCGCCCGGTAAACGAGATACACCAACGGAAGCAGCGCCGTCGCGAAAAGCGCCGGCTTGGCGATCCAGCGGACTCTCTGATTTGGATCAAGCATCTGTTCCGCCGATTCAGAAAAATTTCTTCAAATCCATGCCGGTGTACAGGCTCGCCACCTGTTCGGCATAACCGTTGAACATGAGCGTCTTGCGCTTGGGCGAGAACAGCGAATCCTCGCCGATGCGCCGCTCGCTGGCCTGGCTCCAGCGCGGGTGGTCCACGTTCGGGTTCACGTTCGAATAGAAACCATACTCGCTCGGGCCGGCCTTCATCCAGGTGGTCAACGGCTGTTTCTCCGTGAAACGGATTTTCACGATGGACTTGATGCTCTTGAAACCGTATTTCCACGGCACTACCAGCCGGATCGGCGCGCCGTTCTGGTTCGGCAGCATCTCGCCATACAGCCCCACGGCCAGGATCGTGAGCGGGTGCATGGCCTCGTCGAGGCGCAATCCCTCGACGTAGGGCCAGTCGAGCCCGGCGCCGAACAGGCCCGGTTTCTGCCCGGGCATCTGTTCTGGATCGTGCAGCGTGGTGAACTCGACGTACTTCGCGCGCGAGGTCGGTTCGAGGCGGCGGATCAGGTCGCGCAGCGGGAATCCCACCCACGGCACCACCATGGACCAGGCTTCGACGCAGCGCAGGCGATAGATGCGCTCTTCCAGCGGGAAATGCTTGAGGAAATCCTCGAATTGATACTTCGCGGGCTTTTTGATTTCGCCCGCGATATCAACCGTCCAGGGGAAGGCACGGAAGTTCTGCGCGTTGCGCGCCGGGTCTTTCTTGTCCGAGCCGAACTCGTAGAAATTGTTGTAGCTGGTGATGTCCTGGTAGGAGGTGGGCTTGTCGCCGGTGGAGAACGGTCCCTTGCGCACATTGGGAATTTTCTGCCCGGCCGCCGCCATGGACGGCAGCAACGCGGCACTGGCCCCGGCGGCGGCCACCGCGGCCACCTCGCGCAGGAAGCGCCGGCGTTGCTGATATATCTCCCTGGGCGTGATTTCAGAGGCAAGCATGTCGGCAGGCTTTTTGATCAGCATGGTGTTTCCCGTATGCGGTCGGCGGCGGATGCCGTCAACTATGGACACGGCCGGTGCAGAATAGTTGCCCCGCCGGTGAACCAAACGGCGCGGCCATGGACAAAATATCAGGTTCCGGGCGCACTCCCGGAACACAGCCTAACTATAGACGACTCATGCGAAAAACCGTCCTGTTGCTGGCCGGACTGTTGCTCGGCACCGCCCATGCCGCACAGACCGCGGCGGTATCCTGCACGGCCCGGAGCGGTGACAGCATGACGGCATTGCTGGAGCTGTATACCTCCGAGGGCTGCAGCAGCTGCCCTCCCGCTGATGCCTGGCTGGCGACATTTCGCACCAACGGACTTTATCCCGGCCGGGTGGTGCCGCTCGCGCTGCATGTCGACTACTGGAACTACCTCGGGTGGAAAGATCCCTATTCCCAGGAACTGTTCTCGCGGCGCCAGCACCACATGGCGCGCCTGCAACGGGCGAACACGGTTTACACGCCTCAATTTATCTTGAATGGCGGTGAATTTCGAAGCTGGCGCAACCAGGGCGAAGCGGCCGTCAAACTTGTCAGTCTGGCTGAGCCGCGCGCAGCTATCGCGCTCACCCTGTCACTGGAGGCAAACAGCATGGACATCCTCGCCGAGGCGCGCGCAAAAGACAGCGGTGACCGGGCCGACATGTTCGTCGTCCTCTATGAAAACAATCTCTCCACCCGCATCCGCGCCGGCGAGAACCAGGGACGCACGCTGCAACACGAATTCGTCGCCCGGCGCTGGCTCGGACCGGTTCCGCTGGCAAAAGACGGGACGGCACATTTCAAACAGCGTCTGGAGCTGGACAAGGCCTGGAAAGCCAATGACCTGGGCGTGGTTGCCTTCGTGCAGGATCGCCTCAACGGCGAGGTATGGCAGGCGCTGGCGCGGCCGTCCTGCCCCTGACCAGAAGGTCGCAACGCGCATCCATGCAGAAAAAACCCGCCGGTTTTCACCCGGCGGGTTTCGGTCTCATCGACTTTTCGGGAATCAGCGCGCCTGTTGCAGGGCGGCGATGCGCTCGTCCAGCGGCGGGTGCGACATGAACAGGCGCTTCCAGCCGCCGTTGCCCCCGCCGGAGATGCCGAAGGCGGCCATCTGGTCGGGCAGCTGCGCCGGCTCGTGCGCCGCCTTGAGACGCTCCAGCGCGGCGATCATTTTCTCGCGGCCGGCCAGCTTGGCGCCGCCGCGGTCGGCGCGGAATTCGCGCTGGCGGCTGAACCACATGACGATCATGCTGGCCAAGATGCCGAGCACGATCTGGGCGAAGATGGTGGTGATATAGAACGCCGGGCCGTAACCGCGCTCGGTCTTGAACACGACCTTGTCCACCAGATGGCCGATCACGCGCGAGAAGAAAATGACGAAGGTGTTGACCACGCCCTGGATCAGCGTCAGCGTCACCATGTCGCCGTTGGCGACGTGCGTGATTTCATGGCCCAGCACCGCCTCGGCCTCGTCCTTGTCCATGGACTGCAACAGGCCGGTACTGACCGCGACCAGCGCCGCGTCGCGGCGCATGCCGGTGGCGAAGGCGTTGATGTCCGGGGCGTCGTAGACCGCCACTTCCGGCATGCCGATGCCGGCCTGTTTGGCCTGGCGTCGCACCGTCTCGAACAACCACTGTTCGGTGGCGTTGCGCGGCTGCTCGATGACCATGGCGCCGGTGGCGCGCTTGGCCATCCACTTGGACATGGCCAGCGAAATGAACGAACCGCCGAAGCCCATGATGGCGGCGAGAATCAGGAGGCCCTGCATGTTGATCCCGCCGGCCGCATCGAGCTGGCTCAAGTTGACGCCGAACACCGCTTCGACGATCGCGATCGTGACGCTGAGAACAACCAGGATGGCGATGTTGGTTGCCACGAACAGCAAAATGCGTTTCATATAATTTGGATTCTCCAGTGAAATAGACCGTTTACGTGCCCGTTAGATGGGGTCGGCACGCCGCAAGTTCAATCCCCCCGATCGTCCGCTGTCGGCCATCTGTTTCGTTATCCCGGACAGCCGGTAACCCCGTGCATGTGCTCTATAATTTATAATGAAGCACCCGGGCAAAGCCAGACCGCCGCCGGCAATCACCCTGTCCGGTTGTGCCAATCCGGGAACGATGCACTCGCCGCTCCAGCCATGAGACTCGAAGACAAACCGGCCGATCCCCAGTACCGCGAGGCGCTGGTCTCGATGACGGCGCTCGCCTTCATCGAGGAACACGCGCTGTTGCGGCCGGATCAGCTGGAGGACGCCAAGAACAGCCTGCAGGCGCTGTTCCTGCACACCAGCGGTGAGGAAACCATGCTGCGCAAGCTGATCGACATCCTCAAGACGACCCGGCAGATTCACCAGTCGTTCGCCAGCATCTCCAACGTCCTCTCCGGCATCACCCGCGGCGTGCAGACGGTGGACGCCAAGGTCGTCGCCTACAAGCAGGCGCTGGCGACGATGACACTGAGCGCCGAGGAAAACGCCGCCTTCGCCGGCCCGTTCCTGTCGTTCTCGCAGGCGTTGTTGCAGAAAATGGGGGCCTTCGACGACAACATGCGCCAGTACGTCGAGCTGCGCGAGACCGAGGCGCGTTATGCCAGCATCTACCGCATCGCCATGGACGCGCGCGAGCGCCTGAAGCAGCGCCTTTCCGGCGTGCTCGGCTCCAAGACCGGCAGCGAGGTCGAAAACCGCATCCGGCAGAACGTCGTCAGTTCCTTCGACTACAGCGAGGCCGAGAGCAACCTCCAGTTTGCCCAGCGCGACGCCCATAACAAGGCGGAGGAAATCCTGGATCAGCTCGAAGACATCCGGGTCATGTGCCAGATGGCGAAAAATCCCTCCATGCGGGAGAAGAGCGAGGATCCCGACAGCGTTTCGATGACGGTTTCATCGTATTCGGTCACGCCGGCCAAGAAGAAAATGAAACCCAGGGCCGAATACGATGACGTGTTCGCCCTGTTCTCGCGGGCCCTGCGCGCATACCCGCGCCTGTTGCATCTCAAGGACATCGTGCTGGAGCTGTTCCGGCTGTATCAGCATTCCTACGGTATGCTCAGCCTCGACTGCAACAACCTCAACAAGGCCATCGAAACCATGTTCGACAATTCCGAGGCGTACTTCGAGGCCAAGGAGGAGGACCGGGATATCCGCAGCAAGCGCGAGAAACTGAAAATGATCGAGGGACTGATCCCTTTTCTCGAACACACCGCCGTGGCCATGAATGAGGACGCGGTGCTGAGCTACGGGCGCTTCTCGCGCAAGATATCCGACATCATCTCGGCAAAACGCACCCCCTGGTCGCATATCTCCGAGCACCTGCTGCGCTCCAAGGTGCAGGCCGAGGCCGATCTCAGCACAAGATTATAATTTTTATGGAACCGCAGATAAACGCAGATGAACGCGGATAACTGCACAAAGTGGAATCTTTGCTTATTTTTATCTGCGTTTATCCGCGTTCATCTGCGGTTTCACAATCTTAAA
>JBFMBB010000100.1:0-9892 GCA_040755435.1 Pseudomonadota bacterium
TCGCCGCAGGGAAACCCGGAAATAATCATACAACCCCTGCTCGTTGTTCATCCGGCGGAAACCCTCGGCAATGCGTTCGGCGACCTCGCCGATGTAATGGATATCCTGCTGCTCGATCCGCTGCCAGTGTCCGATCGCCTCGCGATAGCTGCCCTCCCGGGCATCGATATCGCCGAGCAGGATGCTGGCGCGCACGCACTTGTCATCCGCCGCCAGCGCCAGCTTCAGGCGCTCGCGCGCGGAGGCATGATTGTGGTGCGCGAGATCGAGCTCTGCCAGCTCGCAATAGAAATGTGCGATCATGCTGTTCATGTTCCGGCCGGACACGCGCGCCAGCCTGTGCGCCACGGCGACCGCCTTCTCCCATTCCTTTTCCTGCTGATAGATGTGCAGCAGAAGTTTCAGCGCCTGTTCGTTGTGGGCGCGGATTTCGGCGAGTTCGAGGAACAGGTTTTCGGCGCGGTCGAACAACCCGGCCTTGAGGTAATCCTGCCCCAGCTCCAGCAGCGCCTGGCTGCGCTGCTCGCGGTCGAGCGTGGGCCGGGCGATCAGGTTCTGGTGAATGCGGATGGCGCGCTCGACCTCGCCGCGGCGGCGAAACAGGTTCCCCAGCGCGAGATGCGTCTCCACGGTGTCCGAATTGACTTCCAGCACGCGGATGAAAACCTCGATGGCCTTGTCCGGCTGCTCGTTCAGCAGGAAATTAAGGCCCTTGAAGTAGGCCGACGGCAGATCGAAGGACTGCCGCGCGCGCCGTCGCTGCTCCAGCCGCGCCGCCAGCCAGCCGGACGCGGCCGCCAGCGGCAACAACAGCCACAACAGGTCGGAGGCGCTAAAGGACATTTCCAATGAAAGTTATCGATTCAGCCACAGAGATCACAGAGCACACAGAGGCGCAAAAGAAACAGCTTTTACTCTGTGACCTCTGCGCACCCTGCGGCCAATTTTCATTTTGTCGCGGTTCTAAATGACATCTTTTATCGGCAGCGCGCGCAGATTGATGACTTCCTGCTCGATCTGGCGGATCTCCTTGCGCGCCTGCGCCAGCTGCCGCTGCATGCGCACCACCATGCGCAGGCTGGCGATATAGCCGGCTGCCACGCCGATGGCCAGGCTGGTCAGCAGCGCCAGCGACAGCGGCCCGCTCCATTTCAGCCCGAAATAATAATTGAGCTCGATCACCTGCTTGTTCTGGATGGCAAAGGCGATGCCGATGAGCAGGACGAGAACCCCCAGAATCGTGTAGATGATCCGCTTCATGATGCCTCCTTGGGTAACAATGCCGGGCGCCGCCATGGCGGCGGTCAGTTTGGCTTATTTCGGGTCATAAAAAAACGACATGGGTGACCCGCATGCCGTTTTGTGCTCCGCCGCCGGAAAAGTCGCGTCACTCCGTGCCGTTGTTGACGCGCTCCCGCAATTCCTTGCCGGGTTTGAAGTGGGGAACGAACTTGTCGGGCACCTGCACCGCCGCCCCGGTCTTGGGATTGCGGCCGGTCCGCGGTGGGCGGTAATGCAGGGAAAAGCTGCCGAAACCCCGGACTTCGATGCGGTCGCCCGAGGACAGCGCGGCGGACATCTGCTCCAGAAGTTCCTTAACCGCCAGCTCCACGTCCCGGTAGTCGAGTTGTGGCTGCTTGGCCGCGAGCAGGCTGATGAGTTCTGATTTTGTCATATCTCACTCTACCTATAGAAAATAAGTAGAAAGATTTCAAGGACTTTTGGCGGGGATGAGACAGCCTGTCCCCGCCAGGGTCCTTGCCAAAAACTGCCGGATCATCCCCCGAAACATCCAATTAACCCCTGCCGGCAGGCGAATTCCGGCGCATCCGGGCCATGGCCGGGAAACTCCCCGGACTAGGTGTCCGAGCTGTCATGCCCGCCCAGCTTCTCCTTGAGCTTGTCGCCCAGCGAAGAAGTGGCCGTACCGGCCTTGCGCGAGTATTCCTGCACCGCTTCGTTCTCTTCTTCCATGTCCTTGGCCCGCACGGAAAGCGAGATCTTGCGGTTCTTGCGGTCGATGGTGGTGATCTTGGCTTCGACCTCGTCGCCGTCCTTCAGGGCGGAACGGGCGTCCTCGATGCGCTCGCGCGCGATGTCGGAGGCGCGCAGATAGCCCTCGACCTCGTCCGCCAGCTTGACCACCGCGCCCTTGGTTTCGACGCTGGTGACGGTGCCCTTCACGATCGAGCCCTTGCCGTGCGCGGCCACGTAGCTCGCGAACGGATCGCCGTCCAGCTGCTTCACGCCGAGGGAGATACGCTCGCGCTCGGGGTCGACGGCGAGAATGACGGCCTCGATCTCGTCGCCCTTCTTGTAGTTGCGCACCGCCTCTTCACCCGGCATGGCCCAGGACAGGTCGGACAGATGAATGAGTCCGTCGATGCCACCGTCCAGGCCGACGAAAATGCCGAAGTCGGTGATGGACTTGATCTTGCCGCTGACCTTGTCGTTCTTGTTGTGATTGGCGGCGAACTCTTCCCACGGGTTCGGCTGGCACTGCTTCATGCCCAGCGAAATGCGGCGGCGCTCGGTGTCGATATCGAGGATCATCACCTCGACCTCGTCGCCCAGCTGCACCACCTTGGTCGGGTGGATGTTCTTGTTGGTCCAGTCCATCTCGGACACGTGCACCAGGCCTTCCACGCCCGGCTCGATTTCCACGAACGCGCCGTAGTCGGTGATGTTGGTGACCTTGCCGAACAGGCGCGTGCCTTCCGGATAACGGCGCTGGATGTCGACCCACGGATCGTCGCCGAGCTGTTTCAGGCCGAGCGAGACGCGGTTGCGTTCGCGGTCGTAGCGCAGCACCTTGGCTTCGATCTCGTCGCCAATTTTCAACACCTCGCTCGGATGCTTGACGCGCTTCCACGCCAGGTCGGTGATGTGCAGCAGGCCGTCGATGCCGCCGAGGTCGATGAACGCGCCGTAATCGGTGAGGTTCTTGACCACGCCCTTGACGGTCTGGCCTTCTTCCAGGCCCGAGAGCAGCGCCTCGCGCTCGGCGGAGATTTCCTTCTCCACCACGGCGCGGCGTGAGACCACGACGTTGTTACGCTTGCGGTCGATCTTGATGACCTTGAATTCGAGTTCCTTGCCTTCGAGATAGCTGGGGTCGCGCACCGGACGGACGTCGACCAGCGAGCTCGGGAGGAAGGCACGGATGGTGTTCATGGCGACGGTGTAGCCGCCCTTGACCTTGCCGGTCATGACGCCGGTGACGATGGACTGGTCCTCGAACGCCTTCTCGAGATCCTCCCACGCCTTGGCGCGGCAGGCCTTCTCGCGCGACAGGCGGGTCTCGCCGGACCCGTCTTCGAGCATTTCGATCACGACTTCCACGTGGTCGCCGACCTTGACGGTCACTTCACCGCGGGCGTCCTGGAACTCGGCCACGGGGATCACGGCTTCGGACTTGAGTCCGGCGTAAACGACGACGATGTTTTCATCCACGTGCACGACTTCACCGGTGATCAGCTCGCCGGACTGCAGGTGGACTTTGTTCAGGCTCTCTTCAAATAATTGCGCGAAAGATTCAGACATATAGGTCAAGGTTGGTTCCCGTCACCGGCCACGTTCGTGGCACAACGACTTCGTCACTCGGGTTGGTTGATTGAGAGACCCCGCGTCCTGTCCATTGACTGGAAAGGTAGAATTACCCCGGCCGATGCCGCTCTCGCAGCAGGCCATGCACACGCTCAACCACCCCGGAAATGTCGAGCTGAGAGGTATCCAGAATGCACGCGTCCTCCGCCGGCTTGAGCGGTGAAACCGCCCGCCCGGCGTCGCGCGCATCGCGCTCACGGATCTCGTCCAAAAGCCGCGGGAGATTAACATCGAATCCCTTTTCCATCAACTGTTTATGTCGCCTCTCGGCCCGCACCTCGGGGCTGGCGGTGAGAAATACCTTAAGTATGGCGTCGGGGAACACCGTGGACCCCATGTCGCGACCGTCCGCCACCAGCCCCGGCGGCTGGCGGAACGAGTGCTGTTTCTGCAACAGGGCCTGGCGCACCTCGGGGATGGCCGCCACGATCGAGGCCAACCGGCCGCTGTCCTCGGTGCGCAGGCGGTCGCCGATCTCCGCGCCATGCAGCAGCACGGCTGCCGGCGCGCCGTCGGCCCGGGGGATGAAGCGGATGTCCATGGACCTGGCCAGGCGCGCCAGCGCCGGCCGGTCCTCGAAGCTGACCGCGGCCTGTTCCGCCGCCACCCCCAGCGCCCGGTACAGGGCGCCGCTGTCGAGAAAATGCCAGCCGAGCCGCTGCGCCAGAATCTGCCCGACCGTGCCCTTTCCCGACCCGCTGGGACCGTCAATGGTCAATACCGGAACATTGTTTGTCATATTTATGAGCTTTAGCCACAGACTGTGTTCTCTGTGCCCTCTGTGGCAAAAATTATTTAACTTTGATCGACAATCCCGCCCTCGAGGCGAGGCTGACAAAACCCGGGAAAGAAGTATCCACGTTCTTGCAGTCGCGCACCGCGATCGCGCCTTCGGCCACCAGACCGGCCATGGCGAAGGACATGGCGATGCGGTGATCGCCGTGGCTCTCGATTTCGCCGCCCCGCAGGCGTCCACCTTTAATAATGATTCCATCCGGGGTCTCGCGGGCGTCGATGCCGAGCTGATTCAGCCCCTGCGCCATGACCGCGATGCGATCCGACTCCTTGACGCGCAGTTCGTGCGCGCCGGTCAGCACGGTTTCGCCGGCGGCGCAGGCGGCGGCAATGAACAGCGCCGGAAATTCGTCGATAGCGAGCGGCACCTGCTCTTCGGGAATGCGAATGCCATGCAGCTTCGCCGCGCGCACGCGGACATCCGCCACCGGTTCGCCGCCGATTTCGCGCGGGTTCAGCAGCTCCAGATTCGCGCCCATGAGCTTCAGGATATTGATCACGCCGATGCGCGTCGGGTTGATGCCGACGTGCTCCAGCACCAGGTCGGAACCGGGCGCGATGCTGGCGCCGACGAGAAAGAACGTCGCCGAGGAAATATCCGCCGGGACGTCGATATTGCATCCCTTGAGACTGCCGCCGCCACGCAGGCTGATGCGCGCGCCATCGGTCTTCACGGCGTAACCGAAACCGCGCAGCATGCGCTCGGTGTGATCGCGCGTTGGCGCCGGCTCGATGACCGTGGTCTCGCCCTCGGCATACAGGCCGGCCAGCAGCAATGACGACTTCACCTGCGCACTGGCCATCGGCATCGGATATTCAATGCCCCGCAGTTTCCGGTCGCCCCTGATCCGCAACGGCGGCCGCCCGCCCTCCGCGGTTTCGATGACGGCACCCATGCGGGCGAGCGGTTCGGACACGCGCTTCATCGGCCGCTGGCTCAGCGATGCGTCGCCAATCAGTTCGGAATCGAACAACTGGCCCGCAAGAATGCCGGCCATGAGGCGCATGGCGGTGCCGGAATTGCCCATGTCGAGCGGTCGCGCCGGCGCTTTCAGGCCGTGCAGACCGGCGCCATGAATGACCAGCTTTCCACTGTTAGGTCCCTCGGCACGCACGCCCATGGCGCGGAACGCGCCCAGCGTGGACAGCACGTCCTCGCCCTCCAGCAGGCCGGACACGCGCGTTTCGCCTTCAGCAAGCGAGCCCAGCATCACCGAGCGGTGCGAGATGGATTTGTCGCCCGGCACGCGGATTTTTCCGGTCAGCTTGCCGCCGGGCTGCACAAGATAATCGATGGACTTGATCATATTGATATCGAAACCGCCACGTTCGTCCGCGCTTTCCGGATCTTATAACTTCCTGTTCACGCCATCGCGGGCGTGCTTGGCGCGCGTGAAGGTCTCGCACAGCCACTTGGCATCGCCCTTCTCGACCGCCTCGACGAACGCGCCGAGGTCGGCATGGTACTGGCGCAGGGCGTCGAGCAGGGCGTCGCGGTTGGCGAGGCAGATGTCGCGCCACATCACCGGATCGCTGGCGGCGATGCGCGTGGTGTCGCTGAAGCCGCCGCCGGAATTTTCCAGGATGGCGCGGTAGTCGTCGTGCCGCACCACCATGTCCATCAGGCAGTAAGCCAGCATGTGCGGCAGATGGCTGCTGACGGCGAGGATGCGATCGTGATCCGCGGCCGTGAGCGTCGCCACCTGCGCGCCCGCGACCTCCCACATGGCGCGCACGCGCGCCAGCGCATCGCTGTCGGTTTCGGTTTCGGGGGTCAGGATCACGCGCCGGCGCCGGAACAGGTCCGGCAGCGAGGCCGCCACGCCCGACTGCTCGGTGCCGGCGATGGGATGTCCCGGAACGAAATGCGCAAAGCGGTCACCCAGCGCCGCGCGCGCGGCGGCAATCACGCTGCCCTTGACGCTGCCGACGTCGGTTACGACGGCGTTATCCGGCAACACCGGACCCAGCGTATTCAAAATATCGGTCATGTTTCCCACCGGCACCGCCAGCACGATCATGTCGGCGCCGCGCACGGCGTCCGGCAGCGACACCTCGGCGCGGTCGATCACGCCAAGTTCCACGGCCTGCTGCAGGCTGCCGACGCTGCGCCCGTAGCCGACGATTTCGCGCACATGCCCGGCCTCGCGCAACGCGCGCGCCAGCGAGCCGCCGATGAGGCCGATGCCGATTATTGTCAGTCTGTCGATCATTTCACGGTCTGGAGATTTCTGATTGCTAATTTCTGATTTCTGATTGTTGCGCCAGGGTTTTAATCAGAAATTAGAAATCAGGAATGAGAAATCTTCATCAGCGCCTCGATAAACCTCGCATTCTCCCCCGGCAGCCCCACCGTCACCCGGAGGTGATTCGGCATACCGTAATTGGCCACCGGCCGCACGATCACGCCCTGACGCAACAGGGCTTCGTACATCGCCGCCGCCGGCCGCTTGAAATCCACGCAGATGAAATTGCCCGCCGAGGGAATGTAATCCAGCCCCAATTCCCTGAAGGCCTCGATCAACTGGCGCATGCCGTCGCGGTTGATCTGCACCGCGCGCGCCACATGCGCGCTGTCCTCCAGCGCCGCGGTCGCCGCCGCCAGCGCCACGCTGTTGACGTTGAACGGCTGGCGTACCCGGTTCAGCACATCGGCCACCGCCGGGCTGGAAACGCCATAGCCCACGCGCAAGCCGGCCAGCCCGTAGGCCTTGGAAAAAGTGCGCGCCGTGACCAGGTTCGGGTATTTCGCGCTCCAGGCGATGGTGTTCGGGTATTCCCGCTCCCCGACATACTCGAAATAGGCCTCGTCCACCGCCACCAGCACATGCGCCGGCATGGCGCGGATGAAGGCTTCAAGCTCATCGGCCTTGAGCCAGGTGCCGGTGGGGTTGTTGGGATTGGCGATGAACACCAGGCGCGTGCGCGCATTCACCGCCGCGCGCATGGCGGCCACATCGTGGCCCCAGTTTTTCGCCGGGATGACCACGGCCCTGGCGCCGACGGCGCGCGTGACGATGGGATAGACCGCGAAGGCGTGCTCCGAGAAGATGACCTCGTTCTCCGGCAGCACGAAGGCGCGCGCCAGGAACTCGAGAATGTCGTTGGAGCCGTTGCCGAGCGTGATGCATTCCGGCGCGATGCCGTGCTGCTTCGCCAGCGCGCTTTTCAGCGTGAAACCGTTGCCATCGGGATAACGGTGAATGTCCGTGAGCGCCGCGCGCGCCGCCTCCAGCGCGCGCGGGCTCGGGCCGAGCGGATTTTCATTGCTGGCGAGCTTGATAGCGCCAGTAACGCCGTATTCGCGCTCCAGCTCCTCGATCGGCTTGCCGGGCTTGTACGGTTCGAGCTCCCGCACGCCCGGAACGGCGAGATCGAGCGCTCGATTGCTATCCATCTGGATGTTCATCACAAGAGCAATAGACAGGATTAACAGGATTTCGCAGGATTTACAGGATTAAAGAAAAATTTTTTAAAAATCCTGTTAATCCTGATTAATCCTGTGAATCCTGTGAATTGATTCATGGTTGCTATAACACGGCCTTGGGATAGGAGCCGAGCCGTTTCAGGAACGCCGCTTCCTTTTCCAGATCGGCCAGTGCCTTGGCGACCTTGCGGTCCTTCATGTGCCCGTCGATGTCGACGAAGAACACGTACTCCCACAGCTTCTCGCGCGTGGGGCGCGACTCGATGCGCGTCATGTTGATCCGGTTCTTCGCCAGCGGCGCGAGCAGGCGTTGCAGCGCCCCGGGGCGGTTGCGGCTGGACAGCAGCAGGCTGGTCTTGTCGTTGCCGCTCGGCGCGGTTTCGATGTTGCCGATCACGAGGAAGCGCGTGGTGTTGTCCGGGCGGTCCTCGATGTTGCTGGCGAACATGTGCAGGCCGTAAAGCCGCGCCGCGGTGTCGCCGGCGATGGCGAGCGTGCCGACGTCCGCCGCCGCGATGCGCGCGGCCTCGGCGTTGCTCGCGCAGGCCACGCGCTTCACGCCCGGCAGGTTGGCGTCGAGCCATTCGCGGCATTGCGCCAGCGACTGCGGGTGCGACAACACGGTGTGCGCGCCCTGCGGATCGTTGCCCTTGCCGAGCAGGTGATGATGGATGCGCAGCGCCACCTCGCCGCAGATCTTGAGCGGCGAGGTCATGAACATGTCGAGCGTGTGATTGATCACGCCTTCGGTAGAATTCTCGATGGGCACCACGCCGAAATGGGCGTTCCCCGACTCGACCTCGCGGAATACCTCGTCGATGGCCGCAAGCGGCACGGTTTCCACGGCGTGGCCGAACTGCTTGAACGCGGCCTCCTGGGTGAAGGTCCCCTCCGGCCCGAGAAACGCAATGCGCAGGCGCGATTCCAGCGCCAGGCAGGCCGACATGATCTCGCGGAACAGCCGCGCCATGGCTTCCTCGGACAGCGGTCCCTGGTTGCGCGCCAGCACATTGCGCAGCACCTCGGCCTCGCGCTCCGGGCGGTAGAAGTTGCTGCTGCCCTCCTTCTGCTTGGTCTCGGCGATCTGCAGGGCGAGGCGCGCGCGGTCGCTGATCAGCGCCTGGATTTTCACATCCAGCGCGTCGATCTGCTCGCGCAGTTTTTTTATCTGCGCCTCGGCTCCGTTGGCTGGATTTTTTTTGGCCATGGGTTCAGATGATGCGCGCCATCAGCACGCCGTTGATGCCCGCGATTTTCTGGCGCACGTCTTCCGGCACCGGGCTGTCGAGATCCACCACGGTGTAGGCGTAGTCACCGCGCGAGCGGTTGACCATGTCGTGGATGTTCAGCTTGGCGTTGCCCAGCGTCTCGGAAATCAGGCCGAGCATGTTGGGCACGTTGGCGTTCGCCACTGCCAGGCGGTACGCGGTCTCGCGCGCCATCGCCACGTCCGGGTAATTCACCGCGTTGCGGATGTTGCCGTTCTGGAGGAAATCCTTCACCTGCTCCGCCACCATGATGGCGCAGTTGTCCTCGGCCTCGGCAGTCGAGGCGCCGAGGTGCGGCAGCGTGATCACGCGCTCGTGGTTCTTGAGCAGGTTGGTCGGGAAGTCGCAGACATAGCCGTAGACCTTGCCGGCCTTGATGGCGGCGCTAACCGCGGCGTCATCGACGATGCCCTCGCGCGCGAAGTTGAGGATAATGACGCCGTCCTTCATGAACCTGAGGCGCTCGGCGTTGATGAGGTTTCTGGTGGCGTCGATCAGCGGCACGTGGAAGGTCACGAAATCCGCCGCGCGCAGCGCTTCGTCCACGCTGTTGGCCTTCTTCACGTCGGCCGACAGCTGCCACGCCCCCTCCACCGTCAGGCCAGGATCGAAACCGATGACCTTCATGCCCAGCGCGAGGCCCATGTTGGCGACGTTGCGCCCGATGGCGCCGAGGCCGATGACCGCGAGCGTGCGGCCCGGCAGCTCGAAGCCGGCGAAATTCTTCTTGCCGGCCTCCACCGCCTTGCTGATCTCGGGATCGGAGCCGGACAGGCCGCGCGCGAATTCCCAGGAC
>JBFMBB010000101.1:0-9885 GCA_040755435.1 Pseudomonadota bacterium
TGCCCTGACCGCCTGTAGCGGCGGAGGCGGAGGAGGCGGCGAAAACAGCACGGTGTCCTTCTCGGTATCACCCGGCTCGCTCAGTTTCACGGGCACGGAGACAGGCGCTACGCCCGCACCGCAAACCGTGCAAGCCACGGTCAATGCCGGCACCATATATTTCAAAATCACCGGCACCGGCGTCACCGGCGCGCTGAAAGACACATACAGCGGCAATACTCTGACGATCCAGGTTCAACCCGCTGTGCCCCATCTCCTGGGCGTCGGCGTGCACACCGGAACCATCACCATCACGGGGTACGAAGACCCTCTGGGCAACATCCCGGTGGCGGGAGGCCCGCAAACGGTCGCGGTGACCTATACCATCACCTCGGGCCTGACAACCTCGGCCAACAGCTTCAATTGGACCTATGTCAGCGGGAATCCGGTGCCGCCGGCCACGCCGTTCGGCATCAGCGACTCACAGAATCAAAGCTATCCCTGGAACGCTACGGTAATTTACCAGTCGGGGAGTGGCTGGCTCCGGCTGGACGGCGCGCAGCAGGCCGGCGGCCAGACGCTGCCGGCAGCCGTGGGGGTGAGTTATTCTCCTCCGGCAAATCTTGGCACCTACAACGCCATCATCCGGGTTACCGGCAACGGCAACACGCGCGACGTTCCCGTCACGCTCACGCATCGCCTGCCGCAGATAACGGTGGCGCCGTCCTATCTCACCTTTGAATCCACCGCGGCCGCGCCGTCCGCGCCGCCGGTCCAGCAAATCCAGGTCAGCGGCGAAAGCCTGGTATGGGATGTGACCGCCAGCGAGCCCTGGGTCACGCTGACGGTGACGGGCGGGCACAGTCCGGGGCCGATCGGCGTCGGCGTGGACGCGAGCGGGCTCGCGGCCGGCATGCACACGGCCACCGTGACCGTCACCGACACGGTCGGCAACGTGGATCACAATGTCGGCGTTACCCTGTACCTCGAGCCGCACCGGTTGCAGGTATCGGATAACGGCGTGGCGCTCGCCAGCACTGCGACACTCTCACGCCTCAGCCATGCCGTCACCATCTTCGAAAACGCCGGCACCGCCACCGCCTGGAGCGCGGTGTCGGATCAGGCGTGGCTGAGCGTGACGCCCGGGGGGACCACCGACGGCGAGCTGGTCCTGACCGCGAACCCGGCCGGACTCGCGCCGGAGCAGATCCACTACGCCACGGTGACGGTAAGCTCGGATGATCCGACGATCTCCAATGCGGAAACGGTGCGCGTCGGGTTCTATGTCAGCGCGGCCAGCCCGGCGGATTCGCTGTCAGTGGATACGACGGGTTTCAACGTCGTGGCGGACCCGGTACGGCCGTATGTCTACGTCACCGGCGGCAGCGCCTGCTCCAGCTCTTTCGGCGGCGTCAGCAGCGATCTGGCGGTTTACAACATTTATACCGGCGCGCTGGTGGCGACGATCGCCGGTCCCGCCGATTCCTATCTGAGCGAGATGGCCATCAGCAGCGACGGCCAGACCCTGTACGTGCTGGATTCGAGCGATGGCAACATCATTCCGTTGAACCTGACGACACAGCAGTTTGGTTCCAAGTGGTACTTGCTGAACACCATGCAGGGTTGCGCCCATCTCGCGTACGCGCGGCCGAACGGGCGCGGCGTCGTCATTGGCGGCAACCGCCGGATTTATTCTGAAACAGGCCAATGGTTGGCAAACTTCACCGACGACGGCGTTCCAGGCGGATCCAGCGAGTTGATGCTGGTCGCTGCCAGTCTAGACGGAAAAAATTTCTTCGGAATTTCAGCAGACTGGAAAGGCCTGTTTCGATACGCGCTGCGCTATCCCTTACTGCAGCCTTTGAGCGCAGTGCAAACACACAACTTTGACCTCGGTGCAAGTTATATCGACCTCGACATGGCGGTCAATGCCACCGGATCGCGGGTGTTCGTCAGCGCCAACATGAACTCCGGGATCTACCACTTCGACGGCAACGCGCTGTTCCTGGCGCTGTCGCCCGCGGGGTTTTCAAAGAACGCCGAGGTGGGGCCCACGGGGAAGCTGTATGTCGGTGGTGGCTCTTCCACGGTATATACGTACAACGACAGCGGCACCGGCCTCGGAAGCTTCAATGTTCCGTATCAGACCAGCTCGCGCCAGCTCGCGGTCTCGGGCGACGGCTTGCGCGTGGCGACCCGCAGCATCGGCAAGATCAGTTTCACCACGGTTACGCCCTGATCCGGCGCGGCAAGCGGGTAACCGGCTAGACAAACACCTGATATTTCGTGCCGGCAACCTCGATGATGTCGCCGCTCTCCAGGATCTGCCCGCCATTCGGCACCGGCCGGTCGTTGAGCCGCGGTTCGCCGGGCCCGAGCTGGGCGTGCAGCACGTAACCATCCGCGCCGCGGTAAATCCGCGCCGGGTTCTTGCCGGGATTCTCGATCACGGTTTCTTCCTTCACCAGCGGCACCTGCCGGCCCTTGTCCTTGCCTTCCATGACGACGAGTTGCGCGTGCGCCCGGATGATCCGGGTCCGTTCCTGCGAGGTATTCGAGGTGATGCTGGAGCCGGGGGAGGGGCCGCCGTAGGCCGGCGCGTCCAGCACCACCACGTCGCGATACACCAGCACATGGGCGCCGATGATGATGGACTCGCCGTTGCGCAACTCGTGCTGCTTGATGCGCTGGTTCTCGACGAAGGTGCCATTGGTGCTGTTGAGATCCTCGATCGTCGATTTGCTGCCGACGGTCTTGATCATGGCGTGCTTGCCGCTGACGCTCTTGTCGTCCTTCAGAACGATGTCGCAGGTGGCGTGGCGGCCGATGGTCATCTCGCCCAGCCTCAGGTTCACCTCGCCGGTCTGTTTCCCCAGCGTCTTGATCACCAGCTTGCCCATGCCTTGTCGGTCCTTCGCGATGTGGAGGTAGTTCGATATATTATCAAAAACCCGCGATCCGGCCCTGATCCCGAATGCCACAGAGCAAAATCCTGTTCCAATACCGCCTGCGGGAAAGCGCGCGGGCGCGCCATGTGCGTTTGCGCGTCACGCCACACGCCGGCCTGGAGGTGGTCATGCCCCGCGGCTTCGACCCGGCGCGTGTGCCCGATCTGCTGGAGCGCAAGCGGGCCTGGATTCGCGCCGCCCTGGAACGCGCCGGGGCCGAACGCCGGCCGCACGGGCCCGAACCGGTCTGGAAACTGCCGGAGGAGATCCGGCTTCCGGCGCTGGGACGGGCGTGGCAGGTTGCCGTGCAGGATGCCGACAAGCCCTGGGTGACGGTGCGCGAAACCGGGCCGGGCCGGCTGCTGATACACGGCCGCGTCGGCGACGAACCGGCCGGCCGCGCCGCGCTTGCGCGCTGGCTCGTGCGCCAGGCCGGTGATCATCTGACGCCGCGACTCGCGGAACTGAGCGGGCAACTGGGTCTGGCGTTCCGGCGCGTCGGCTTCAAGCGCCAGCGCACCCGTTGGGGCAGCTGCTCGCATCGCCAGACCATCAGCCTGAACGCCAAGCTGCTGTTCCTCGAACCCGCGCTGGTGCGCTATGTGATGGTGCACGAACTCTGCCATCTGGTGGAAATGAATCACTCGCCGCGCTTCTGGTCGCTGGTGCAGCAACACCACGCCGATTTCCGCGCGCACGACCGCGAATTGCGGAACGGGTGGAAGCACGTGCCACGCTGGGCGGATTGACCAAAATGATTTTCATGTAGGTTGGGGTGAGGCGTGAAACGCCGAACCCCAACATTGGGCGCCTGTGTGTTGGGGTTCGCTTCGCTCACCCCAACCTACATGGTATTTTGAGATGAGTTCTGGTTAGCCAAGTTTTAAACGGTATGTGATACGCGCCCTACATGCATCCATTGGCCGGACCTGTCTTTCCCTCCATCCGGCCAGCGTTGCATTAATCCCGTCAGGATGCTAATCGGCATACATGGCACGTGCGCGCAGAACCAGAACTGCTCCCCGGAAAAGGCGAAGCAAACGCCGGCGCAAGTTCAGCCTCGCATTCCTGTGGCCCGGCGCCCGGCGCCGCCGGCGGTGGCGCAGGATGTTCCTGGCCGCGCCATGGCAACTCCAGCTCCTCGTTGTCGTCACCGTCGTCGTGGTGCTCTGGTCCGCGGCCAACTGGACCTATCAGGTGGCGCGCAAGCCGGCCGAATTGTTCTTTCCCGTGAGCGATGCGCTTTTCAAGTCGCCGTCCGAAACCTGGCGGCGCTATCAGCCGATCTTCGAGGCGCATTCGACCGCCGTCATCACGCCCGAGTTTCTGGCGGCGCTGGCCCAGATCGAGGGTTCGGGCAATCCGGTGGCGCGGACCTACTGGCGCTGGCGGTTTTCCCTGAACCCGTTCGAATGGTACCAGCCGGCGTCGAGCGCGGTCGGCATGTACCAGATCACCGACGCCACCTTCGCCGAGGCGCGGCGCTACTGCGTCCACGACCATGTCGTGGTCGAGGACGGACCCTGGTATGCACTGCGCTCGTGCTGGTTCAACGGCCTGTATACCCGCGTCGTGCCCAGTCATGCCGCCGAATTGACCGCGGCCTGGCTGGACCGCCGCGTCGCGGACACGCTGGCGCGTAACGGCATCGGCGGCGCCACGTTGCAGCAGAAGCAGGACCTGGCGGCTGTGATCCATCTGTGCGGCGCCGGCGCCGGCAACCTCCATGCCCGGCGCGGCTTGCGTCTGAGCGACGGCCAGCGCTGCGGCGATCACGATGTTCGCAGCTATCTTGCACGGCTCAATACGATGAAGCGTGTGTTCGCGCGGACCAAATATTCCGAATAAGACGTCAGACCTCATATTTCCCGAACATTGATGCTCCTCAACGAAAAACGCATAGGGATGTGTATGAATATCCGTCTGGCGGAACAGAATCTACGCCGGAATGTATGCCTGGATTCGACATCAAAAACGCGAGGAGGGTTTATGCTGCGTCCCATCGTTGCATCGGTTTTGCTTGTGCTGCCCATGTCGGCCCAGGCGGCCGACTTGATGCTGAGCGATCTCAAGGCGCAGGGCGGGGTTCAGCTGTCGGTAGAAGAGCTGAAACAGCTTCTGACGGATGCCAAAGTCGTCAGCTATCACGAGGAAAGCACGCGCCGCTGGAAGAATGATGCCGACGGCAAATTCGTGGCCTCGGGCGATGCCCGGCGTCATATCAGCACCAGCGGCAAGTCCCGAACCGCTCAAGGTACCTGGCATATTGGCGACAACGGGACCTATTGCGTGACACTGGAATGGCCGCGGAGCACCGAGAGCTGGTGCCGGTACATGTTCAAGGTCGGCGACAAGTATTACGGCGTCAAGTCCATTGCCGATGGAACGTCGAAGGCCTTCGAATTCGAGTTCTCGAAATAGCCGCCGGGGTCATGCCGGTGCGGACGGCGCCATGAAGTAATCGCAGAGCTTCTCCATGCGGTTGAAGTGACTGCCTTTCCAGTACGCCTGCCCGCAGGTTTTGCAGCGCCGGAAGCGCTCGTAATATTTTCTGGTCTTCGGTTCCAGCTGGGGCAGCACGGCTTGCTTGTCCACGTCCTCGAGCTCGCCGTTGCAGCGCAGGCAGCGGCTGAACGGGTGCAGGTCGCGGTACAGGTCGAGGCGCGCGAGGATTTCCCTGACCTGCTCGCGCGGCTTGACGGCGCGCACGAAATAGCCGTGGGTGATGATCTTGTGCTGCAGCAGGGCGCGGTCGCGCGTCAGCACGATGCGTTTTTCGGCGCTGGCGACGCGCGCCACTTCGCGGTCGTGGAAATCGTTGCGGTACACGACGTCGAAGCCCAGCAGGCGCAGGTAACGCGCCAGTTGTCCGAGATTGGCGTCAACGACGAAACGCGGATCGCGCAGGGGTTTTTCCCGCAAACGAAGTAGCGGGCTGATATCCAGGCCCTCGAACACGGGATAGACACTGATGCGGTCGCCCGCCTGCACGATGTAGGAAAAATCCACCGACTTGCCGTTGACCAGGATCACTTCCACCTCGGTGTGCGGCACGCCGAAGGATTCGATCAGGTCCTTGACCGAGGTGCGACGCGTGAGCTCGTGGTCGAAGCTGATCTTGCGCCGCGGCGGCGGCAGAAAATCATTCAGCTCCTCGTAGAAGCGCAGTTGCACCTGGGACATGGCGGGGCCTCCCGGCGGGTAAGCCGCTGCACAGTATATAAGAGCGCGGTGCCGCCGGGCGCGTGGTGTTGCGACAGGGGAGGGTCTAGAGCGCTTCGCTCAGCCAGTTGCCGCCGAGCTTGAGGGACTTCCGGATCAGGGCCTCGGTTTTGCCGAGCAGATCATGCTCATGCGTTCCCCGTTCGAGCTCGGCGATGCCGAGCGAGAGGGTGACCGTGATCGGCTGCGGAGTCTTCTCCGTCGCCAGCGGGATCGGCAGATTCCGGATCTGGTCCTTGAGGCGGACAGCCAGATGGCGCGCGGCCTCGAGGTCGCAGTCGGGCAGGAACGCGAACAGGAATCTATCCTTGCTGACCACCAGGATGTCGGTGGGGCGCGTCTGATCCTGCAACCAGTTGCCGACGGTTTCGAGCACGCGCAGGCCCGGCCCGATGCCGTGCTCGCTCACGATGTCTTCGAGCTTGTCGATGGCGAAGGCGGCCACGGCGAGTTTTTTGTCGTTGAGCCGGCAGCGGCCCAGCAGCCGCGGCAGCATTTCGTCCAGCCACCGCTGGTTGTGCAGCAAGGTCAGTTCGTCGATGTAGCCGTGATTCGCGGTGGAACCCATGCGTCTGCCGACGTGCAGGCATTCGTCGCCGCGCACGTAACCGGCCAGCAGCGCGGCGTAGTTGCGCGCGAAGACGTGGGAACGCTTTACCAGCTCGTCGATGAGCGTGATGTCCACCACCAGCAGGCGGGTGACTTCCGTGGCGACCGCGGAATGATCCAGGGGTTGCATGGCCAGCGCCGCGCGCAGGCCGGTCGAGTGGCCGACGTCGGCCACGGCCATCGGCCGCTTGTCGCCGGTCTGGGCGTAGAGCCGCACCTGGCCCTCGAGCACGAAGAAGACCTTGGTATTGAGCCGCCCGGGCGCGAACAGGACATGGCCGGGCACGGTATGGAGCAGCTGGCAGTGCGGCGCTGACGCGGCGATATCCTGTTCCGCGACGCCGCGAAACAGTTCGAGCGCGCCCAGGTCCTGCGGGGTGGCCGGCTCCGAGCGGGTGGCCTCGGGTTCGGCCCGCGACACGCCTTGCCGGAACGCCTCCTCGACGGCGAAATCGAGATCGATGTCAGAGAGCTCGACGACCTCGATGCCTTCCACGGAGACGCCAAGGCTTGGAGAAAAAGAAGACTTGGTCAACGGTTTCCCTGTCTGTTGCCGGTCAATACATATTAAACATAGGCGAAGTCGCCGGATTCGCCAGCCTTGACCCTCGTTCCCGTGCATTCACAAGCAGTTATAATGGCGGTCGGTTACAAGACGACCGGCCGGGCAAACTTTGATTTGGCGCAAAAAACCCGCGCGGATTTTTCGCTACAAAGGAGCCAGTGGACACATCCGAAGCAACCAACGACAGGACGATATATGGCTAATGGCGAAGCTGTTCTTCTGGGAGAAATGCACTTTGCGAACCGGGAAGACACCCGGGAGAAACTCTTGAAGCAGGTCTGGACCGAGGAATTGAACGACGTGTTCGCCGACGTGGCCGGGTATTACGACCGCGCCAATCACGTCGCCAGCCTCGGCATGTGGAACTGGTTCCGCAACAGCTTCCTAGCGACCATCGAGCTGCAAAGCGGGCAGAAGGCGCTGGACGTCTGCGCCGGCACCAACGCCGTCGGGCTGGCCATGCTGCGCAAGCAGCCCGATCTCCAGGTGTACGCCATGGACCGTAGCACCGCGATGCAGGAAGTCGGCCGCCAGCGCGCCGCGCGCGAGGGCTTTCACATCGAAAGCACCATCGGCGACGTGCACAAGCTGCCGTTTCCCGACAACCATTTCGACGTGGTGACGCTGCAATGGGCGTCGCGGCATCTGCGCATCATGGACGTGGCCCGCGAGGTGCACCGCGTGCTCAAGCCGGGCGGGCATTTTTATCATTGCGACATGCTGCGCCCGGGCAACCGCACGGTGGAGCGCATGTACTACGCCTACCTGCGCGTGAGCCTGTCGGCCACGGCGGTGCTGTTCCGCAGCGGCATCACGGCGCGCAACTGCAAGAAATATTTCATCGACACCCTGAGCCTGTTCTACTCGGTCGAGGAGTTCTCGCAGCTGCTCAAGCACGTCGGCTTCGAGGACGTGCGGGCCAAGAGCCTGCTGCTCGGCATGATCGGCTTTCACCGGGCCCGCAAACCCGGACCCTGAGCGGCGAATCCGCGTCAGGCGCCGTGGACAAGGCCCGGGCCCTGTGCGCCATGGACGCCGCGATGATGCGGGAGTTCAGCGCGCGCACGGTCCGGGAACTGGAGTCGCACGCGCTGTTCCGGCTGCTGCTGCCGGTGTTCCGCTCGTTTCTCGAGATCAACGTGCGCAAGGAGATCGACAAGGACCGCGCGGCGATCCTGCGCGCGGACGCGGCGCGGCGGGCGGGCCACGCGCCCGGACCGGCCGACGCGGACGCGCTGTTGCAGGAGGCGCGTGAGGTCGATCGGCGCTTTCTGCGCGACGCCGCCGTGTTCCCCGTGGACATCCGCATCGAATACCGCGAGCTTGAGCCGTTCCGCCGGCGCCGCGTCGAAATGCTGCTGGCCGCAGCGCACGCCTTGTTCGCCCGCTGGGAGACGACGCCGCGCTTTCGCGCCGCGGTCGCCGCGCAGTACAGGCGCGCGGAATTCGAACAGTTGTTGCACGAAATCCTGCGGCTCTACGCCGCCGAGACCCGGGCGCTGAGCCGCTCGGTGCGCATCCCGGCGCTGTTCAGCGTCGCCCGCGATTCGGTGTCCGACACGGTTTATTCCGTGATGACCGGCGTCGCCGCCGGGCTGGCCGGCGAGCTCACGCGCCGGGTTTACCGGCGCGTCCCGGAACTGCAGCCCCGTTGATCATCGCCGTTTTCCCCGGGCGGGTGGCGCTCCCAGATGCAGCGCCCGTCGCGGTACACGCGCCGCACGCGGTGAAAAGGGATGCGGTGCACGATGGCTTCCTCGTCCTGGATCTCGAAGACGCCCGGCACACCGGTCGGGAAATAAATGATGTCGAAGGGCACGGTCACGATGCCGCGCTTCATGCGGTCGTAATAGCCGAGCTCGAAGCGCCCGAGGCGATAACGCGGGTCCCAGCGCAGGCGGCTCAGCAGTTTCTGGATCGGCAGCATGGTCGCGCGTCAGTGCCGGCCACTCAGTTCGTCCGGCTTTCGAACAGCGTCAGTTCCCAGTGGTCGGCGTGCATGTCGTGCCGCAGGATGTAGGTGCCGCCGTCGTCGCCCCGAATCTTGAAGTAGCGATGCTCGGGCGCCAGCCAGCGGTCGAGAATTTCCGTGACCGTCACCGGGCGTTCGCCCAGCCAGAAGCGCAGCGGTTCCTGTTCGCCGCGGTAGCCGGCATAGCACTCCACGCGAAGACCGAAACAGGTGGCGCTCATGGCGTGACACAGTTTACCAAACAGCCGGTCGCTCCGGCGCGAGCCCGCTCAGCGCCTAGCGGCCGTCCCGGCGGCGCTCGCGGGCGTTGTCATCCTGGCGCTTCGACGGCGCCATCGGGAATTCCCTTTGCTGCCGCCGTTCCAGCAATTTCTGCTCGCGGCCATGCTGCTCGTCGAGCACCCTGAATTCCGATTGCTGCTGCTGGCGGTAATGCTCCTGCAGCTTCTGGCGCTCCGTCTGCTGCTGCTTGTGTAATTGCTGGCGCTGGGTTTCCTGCTGCTGGCGGATGCGCTCGGGCGGCGCCGTCACGCGCGCCGGCGCGGAGGAGGGCGGCCGGGCGCCGGGCCGCGCCGGCGCCCCCCACGGCC
>JBFMBB010000102.1:0-9871 GCA_040755435.1 Pseudomonadota bacterium
CCCGAGGTGCCGGCGCAGGCCGCCGAGGGGCGCTTCGATCTGCGCGGCATCCCGCTGGTGACGATCGACGGCGAGGACGCACGCGACTTCGACGATGCCGTGTTCGCCGAGCACGACGGCCGCCAGTGGCGCCTGATCGTGGCCATCGCCGACGTGTCCTATTACGTCAAGCCGGGCACGGCGCTGGACCGCGAGGCCTACCAGCGCGGCAACTCGGTTTATTTCCCGCAAAACGTCGTCCCCATGCTGCCGGAGATATTGTCCAACGGCCTGTGCTCGATCAATCCGAAGGTGGATCGCCTGTGCATGGCCTGCGAGATGCTGATCGACGCCAACGGCAACATCAGCCGTTACCGCTTCCACGAGGCTGTGATGCGCTCGCACGCACGCCTGACCTACACCAAGGTGGCGGCCATGCTGGTGGACAAGGACGCGGCCCTGCGGCGCGAATACGCCGACGTCGTCCCGCACCTGGAGTCGCTGTACGGGCTGTACAAGATCCTGCATTCGGCGCGCATGAAGCGCGGCGCGGTGGACTTCGAGCTGCCGGAGACGCGCATCGTGTTCGACGAGCAGCGCAAGATCCGCGAGATCGTGCCGGTGCAGCGCAACGACGCCCACCGGCTGATCGAGGAGTGCATGCTGGCGGCCAACGTCTGCGCCGCGGAAATCCTGAAAAAGCACAAGGTGCCGGCCCCGTACCGCATCCACGAAGGCCCGACGCTGGAAAAGCTGACCAACCTGCGTGAGTTTCTTTCCGAGATCGGCCTGTCCCTCGGCGGCGGCGACAAGCCGCAGGCGCAGCATTATTCCAAACTCATCAAGCAGGTGGAGAAGCGCCAGGATTCGCGCCTGATCCAGACCGTGCTGCTGCGCTCGCTGTCGCAGGCGCTGTACAGCCCGGACAACATCGGCCACTTCGCGCTCGGCTATCCGAATTACACCCATTTCACCTCGCCCATACGCCGCTACCCGGACCTGCTGGTGCACCGCGCCATCAAGGACATTCTGGCGAAGCGTCCGGCGACGATCACGCCGGAGCTGGCCAGGCAGCAGGGCGAACACTGTTCCATCACCGAGCGCCGCGCCGACGAGGCCACGCGCGAGGTGACGCGCTGGCTCAAGGCCGAATTCATGATGGACAAGATCGGCGAGGAATTCGACGGCTACATCAGCGGCGTCACCAATTTCGGAATTTTCGTCGAGCTGGTGCAGTTCTACGTGGACGGCCTGGTGCACATCACGGCGCTGGGCAACGATTACTACCACTTCGACGCGGCGCATCACCGCCTGATGGGCGAGCGTACGCGCCAGATCTACCGCCTCGGCGACAAGGTGCGCGTGCGCGTGGCGCGCGTGGACCTGGACGAAACCAAGATCGACTTCGAGCTGGTGGGCGTGGAAAGCACCGGGCGCGGCAAGGCCGCGAAACAGCGCCGGCCGGAAGGCAAGCGCGCGCCGAAGGCCGCCGGCAAGCGTTCGCGCAAGCGGCGGCGGTGAGCGTTGTCAGAATAATGTAGGGCGCGTATCACGCGCCGACATACGAGGCGCCAAACGCACAAACGGAAAATCACCGTGGACGACAATCACATCTGCGGCGTGCACGCGGTGCTGGCCGCGCTCAAGTCGCACCCGGAACTCGTCGAGGAAATCTGGGTCAGCGAGGCGCGCGGCGACAAGCGCATGGCCGCGGTGCTGGATGCCGCTCATTCCGCGCAGATAAAAATCCACAAATCGCCGCGCGCGGCCCTCGACCGCCTGAGCGGGGGCGTCAAGCATCAGGGCGTGGTGGCGCGGGTACGTGAAACACCGGTGCAGAAGGAGCGCGATCTTGAATCCTTCCTTGCCGATCTGCCGGCTCTGCCGCTGCTGCTGGTGCTCGACGGCGTGCAGGACCCGCACAATCTCGGCGCCTGCCTGCGCAGCGCAGATGCCGCCGGCGCGCATGGCGTGATCGTGCCGCGCGAACACAGCGCGCCGCTTTCCGCCGTGGCCCGCCGCGCCGCCTGCGGCGCGCCCGAAACCATCCCCGTGTTTCAGGTCGTGAATCTCGCGCGCGCCTTGCGTGAATTAAAGGAAGCCGGCATCTGGCTTGCCGGCGCCAGCCAGGACGCGGATACTGATATTTTTCACGCCGACCTGCGCCGCCCGCTGGCCATCGTGCTGGGCGGGGAGGGCAAGGGCCTGCGGCGTCTGACGCAGGAGGAATGCGACATGCTGGTGCGCATTCCCATGGCCGGCACGGTGGAAAGCCTGAACGTTTCGGTGGCGGCGGGGATCTGCCTGTTCGAGGCGGTGCGCCAGCGAGGCGGTTGAACTCCGCCGTAACGCTGGCGTCGAAGCTTTGCCGAGACGCGACAGACGGGAGAAAAATCATGCTCGACTTCATGAAGAAAGCCAGGATGCCGGCGCCGCACGAAGCGCTGCCCGGGCGCGCCGAGAAGATGCCGGTGCCGGAGAAACATTTCGTCAATGGCCGTCCGCTCACGCCGCCGTTTCCCGCCGGCATGGAGCAAGCCCAGTTCGGACTCGGCTGCTTCTGGGGCGCGGAAAAATATTTCTGGCAGCTGCCGGGCGTGTACGTGACGGCCGTGGGCTACGCCGGCGGCCATACGCCCAATCCGACCTATAAGGAAGTCTGCAGCGGCATGACCGGCCACAATGAAGTGGTGCTGGTGGTTTATGACCCCAAGCAGGTGAGTTACGAGAAACTCCTGAAACTCTTCTGGGAGGCGCATGATCCGACCCAGGGCATGCGCCAGGGCAACGACGTCGGCACGCAGTATCGTTCCGGCATTTACGTTTATGGCGATGCGCAGAAGCAGGCGGCGCAGGCATCGCTCGCGCGTTACCAGGAAGAACTGAAGCAGGCCGGCTACCCCGCGATCACCACCGAAATCCTCGATGCGCCCGAGTTTTATTACGCCGAGGATTATCACCAGCAATATCTCGCCAAGAATCCGCGCGGCTACTGCGGCCACGGCGGCACCGGCGTGATCTGCCCGCTGTAGCGCCCGGATGACGGGCCCGCGGACATCCGCTGGCGTGGCCATTTGATGCGACTCCGGAAATGCGGCATGCTGTTCCGGCCCGGGTGACGGTGTCTTCCGGCTTGCATTCAGTGCGTCGAGGCCGCGTGAAAACACATATTGCCATCCTGCTGTTGCTGTCCGTTCCGTTCGCCGCGGCCGACGCGGATTGCACGCACGTCGCCAGGCTCACTTCCCCCGGTAGCGACCGGACAGTCACCGGTAACAGCGTCGTGCCGTATCCCGACATCGATCCCGCCCGGGTCATCAAGGTGTATCTCGAGGCTGTCGGCCGTGGCGAATTGAGGATCTTTGATAAACCCGTCACCCGTTCCATGCTGAAACCAGAACGGGTTGAATATGTTTATACCCTGGACAGCCGCTTGCCGAGGGTGAGCGTCTTTTCCACGCTGACCGTGTCCTTGCCGTTTCCCGACATGCCGGACCTTCAGGTGGAAGGTGTCACCGGCTTCCTTGACTGGAAAGGCCGCATCACCGATTCGACCATACATTGCCAGCCAGGTATTCCCGGCTGACAGCCGCTTTTTATGCCGGCATCCCGTAACCCGTGAACACGTCCACGCTTTATACCGTCGGGCACGGCACGCGCCGGATCGAGGAGCTGATCGCGCTGCTGCAGGAAGCGGGCGTGGACACGCTGGTGGACGTGCGCGCGCAACCGCGCTCGCGCCACAACCCGCAGTTCAACGACGACGCGCTGCGCCTGGCCTGCGAGAACGCCGGCATCGTCTACCACTGGGCCGGCAAACAGCTTGGCGGGATGCGTGACCCGCGCCCGGACTCGCCGCACCTCGCCCTCGATGAAGGCCTGCGCGGCTTCGCCGATCACATGGACACCGACGCCTTTCAAAAAGGTGCCGCGCAATTGCAGAATCTGGCGGGGCGGGGCACTTGCGCCATGATGTGCGCCGAGCGTGATCCGGCGCGCTGCCACCGGTCCCTGATCGCCGATTACCTCACGCTTCAGGGTCTGCGGGTGATGCACCTGATTGCCCCCGGCGAGACGCGTGAACATATGCTGTCGCCGGAAGCCCGGCGCGAGTCCGCGGCCCTGGTTTATGACCGGCTGGTGAGCGGGGAGCTTGGGTTGGAACCCTCGTCACTGGGCCCGAAAACCACCATGTAGCGCGTACCACGCACCGGTTGATGGAAGGGCGCGTGGTACGCGCCCTACGTTAAGATGGTGCTGCTTCGCTGCGCTCGGCGCACCCTGCATTTCTACATGTTGCCGATTGGCCCCAAAACCGCCTGAATCCACGGCTTTTCCGCGGGTCCGGGCGCAGCGCCCGCCTTGCCCCGGGCGGGGGGATTCCAGTAGAATGCGCCGCTCTTTTGAGCTTTGCCCCTCCGGGGCGCCCTTGCCTTACCGGCCGATAACAACGACAAAACGGCAACGGAAGGCTGATGTTCATCCATAAGGAGTGTTGCATGCGTCATTATGAAGTCGTTTTCATGGTCCACCCGGACCAGAGTGATCAGGTGCCCGCGATGATCGAGCGCTACCGCTCGATGATCGAATCCGCCAAGGGCGCGATCCACCGCCTCGAGGACTGGGGCCGCCGCCAGCTCGCCTACCCCCTGAACAAGGTGCACAAGGCGCACTACGTGCTCATGAACATCGAGTGCGAGCTCGAGACCCTGCGCGAACTGGAATCGGCGTTCCGTTTCAACGACGCGGTGCTGCGCTCGCTCGTCATCAAGCGCAAGCACGCCATTACCACGCCGTCGCCGCTGGTCAAGGAAAGCGAGGAAAAATCCGCCGCCCCCGCGCCGGTGACCGCCGACGCTGGCGACAGTGAAGCCGCCGAATCCGCCGCGCCCGATCAGGCTTAAGGAGCACGACCATGTCACGTTTTTTCCGCCGCAAGAAATTCTGCCGTTTCACCGCCGAGAAGGTCGAAGAGATCGACTACAAGGATATCGCCGTGCTCAGCGGCTTCATCACCGAGACCGGCCGCATCATCCCGTGCCGCAATACCGGCACCAAGGCCCGCTACCAGCGGCAGCTGACGCGCGCCATCAAGTACGCGCGCTACCTGGCGCTGATGCCCTACTGCGACAGTCACTGAACGAATACGGCGAGGTTTGAACGATGGAAGTCATTCTGCTTGAAAAAGTGCGCAACCTGGGAAATCTTGGCGAACAGGTCAAGGTGAAGTCTGGTTTCGCGCGCAACTATCTCATTCCCTACGGCAAGGCTGTCACCGCCAACGAGGCCAATCGCGCCAAGTTCGAGGCACAGCGTGCCGAGCTCGAAAAGGCCCAGGCCGACGCGCTCGGCAAGGCCCAGGCGCGTGCCGAGAAGATGACCGGCTACACGGTCCAGATCGTGCGCAAGGTCAGCGAGGAAGGAAAACTCTTCGGTTCCGTCGGCATCCGCGACATCTGCGACGCCATGGAGCAGGCCGGCTTCGAGCTGGAACGGTCGGAGATTCATCTCGACCGCGGCCCGCTCAAGGAAATCGGCGATCACGAGATTTCCGTGTCGCTGCATCCGGAAGTCAACTTCAAGCTCATCGTTTCCGTCGTCGGCGAGAAATAAGCTGGAATTACCGCTGCACGGCGCGCGGCTGGTCATCAGCGCGTGCCGCGTTATAATGCGTGACGCAAGTGCCGTCCGGTAAAGAAACGGCAATCCAGGACTGAGAGGGGGAGGTCGGTGGAAGAACGAGCCTTTTCCAGACGTGGACCGGAGTCGGTGACCGACCTGATCAAGGTCCCGCCGCAATCGGTCGAGGCCGAGCAGTCCGTGCTCGGCGGACTCCTGCTCGACAACCAGAGTTGGGACCGCATCGCCGACATCCTCACCGCCGACGATTTCTACCGGCGCGAACACCGCCTCATCTTCAACGCCATCGCCGCGCTGTGCGAGGAAAGCAGCCCGGCGGACGTGGTCACGGTTTCCGAATGGCTGGAACGCACCGGCGAGCTGGAGCACGCCGGCGGCCTGGCCTATCTCGGTTCGCTCGCCAACAACACCCCCAGCGCCGCCAATATCGTCGCCTACGCCGCCATCGTGCGCGAGAATTCGGTCATGCGCGAGCTGGTGCGCGCGGCCGGGGAGATCAGCGGCGCCGCCTACGCGCCCGAGGGCCGGTCCGCCAACGAGCTGCTGGACTACGCCGAAAAGCGCATCATGGACATCAGCGAAAAGGGCCACCGGCGCGGCGAATTCCAGCCCCTCAACAGCCTGCTGAGCAAGGCCGTCGACCGCATCGACACGCTGTTCCGCTCCAAATCGTCCATTACCGGCGTGGCCACCGGCTACACTGACCTCGACGACATGACCTCCGGCCTGCAGCCGTCCGACCTCGTGATCATCGCCGGCCGCCCGTCCATGGGCAAAACCAGCCTGGCCATGAACATCGCCGAGAACGCCGCGGTCGGCCACAAGATCCCGGTGGCGGTGTTCAGCATGGAAATGCCGGGCACGCAGCTGGCGCTGCGCATGATGGCCTCGCTCGGGCGCATCAACGCGCACCGCGTGCGCACCGGCAAGCTCGACGATGACGACTGGCCGCGCCTGACCTCGGCCGTGAGCCTGCTCAACGAGGCCCCGATTTTCATCGACGATTCCCCGGGCCTGACGCCGATGGAACTGCGCGCCCGCGCGCGGCGCCTGAAGCGCGAGAACGGCCTCGGCATGATCGTCATCGACTACCTCCAGCTGATGCAGTCCACGGAACGGAACGAGGAGAACCGCGCCACCGAGATCTCCAACATCACGCGCGCGCTCAAGGGCCTGGCCAAGGAACTGGACGTGCCGGTGATCGCCATGTCGCAGCTCAACCGCAGCGTGGAACAGCGCACCGACAAGAAGCCGGTGATGTCGGACCTGCGCGAATCCGGCGCCATCGAGCAGGACGCCGACGTGATCCTGTTCATCTACCGCGACGAGGTCTACAACAAGGACAGTCCGGTCAAGGGCACCGCCGACATCATCATCGCCAAGCAGCGTAACGGCCCCATCGGCGAGGTGCGCCTGACCTTCCTCGGGGAATACACGCGCTTTGAAAATTACACTTCGGCCGGATTCGACGGGGGTTTCTAGAACATGTAGGTTGGGGTGAGGCGTGAAACGCCGAACCCCAACATGGGCGCCGAATGTTGGGGTTCGCTTCGCTCACCCCAACCTACGCAAAGATGTGAAGGATCCGGAAATCTCATGTGCATAAAAGAAAAAATCCTTTGCGCTCTTTGTGTCTTTGCGGCAAACGATATTATCCAGAGATTCTTTAAATGAGCCGGCCGGCGCGGGCGCTGCTGGACGCCGGGGCGCTCCGGCACAATCTGCAGCTGGTCCGCCGCCACGCGCCGCGGGCGCGCGTCATGGCCGTGGTCAAGGCCAACGGCTACGGGCACGGGCTGGCCTGGACTGCGCGCACCCTGGACGCTGCCGACGCCTTCGGCGTTTCCAGTCTCGAAGAAGCCCAGTTGCTGCGCGCGGCGGGCATCAGCCGGCCGATCTGCCTGCTCGAGGGATTTTTCACCGTCGACGAGCTGCCGCGGATCGCGGAACAACGCCTCGAACCGGTGGTGCATCAGCCGGATCAGCTCAAGGCGCTTGCGAGCGCACCGGCATCCCTGAAACTCACGGTCTGGGTCAAGGCCGACACCGGCATGCATCGCCTCGGTTTCGCGCCCGCGGCGGTGCCGGAGATGTTGAAGCAGTTGCGCAACATGCCTGCGGTGGCGAACGTGCGCCTGATGTCGCATTTCGCGCGCGCGGAATTCCCCGATGACGCCGTCACCCGTTCCCAGATCGAAAGCTTTCTGGCGCTGAGCCGCGGTTCGGGGCTGGAAACCAGCCTCGCCAATTCCGCCGGTATCCTTGCCTGGCCGGCGAGCCATCTCGACTGGGTGCGCCCCGGCATCATGCTCTACGGCGCCTCGCCGCTGGAGCACCGGAGCGCGGTCGCGCTCGACCTTCGGCCCGTGATGACGCTGGAATCGGCCCTGATCGCGGTGCAGACCCGGAAAAAGGGCGACGCCATCGGCTACGGCGGCGACTGGCGCTGCCCCGAGGACATGCCGGTGGGCGTGGCCGCCATCGGCTATGGCGACGGCTACCCGCGCCACGCCCCGCCGGGCACACCGGTGCTGCTGAACGGCCGGCGCGTGGAGACCGTGGGCCGGGTGTCCATGGACATGATCACGCTCGATTTGCGCTCGCAGCCGCAGGCGAAACCCGGCGACCCGGTAGTGCTCTGGGGCCGGGGCTTGCCGGTGGAAGAGGTGGCGGAGAAGGCGGCGACGCTGTCGTACGAGCTGTTGTGCCACGTCACCGAGCGCGTCCCGCGGGTTGTGGTTTAAATAGTTTTGCCACAGAGTGCACAGAGAACACAGAGAAATGAAAATCAAAAATACATTAACTCTGTGCCCTCTGTGATCTCTGTGGCAAATGATTCATATGGCTAAACTCAAAACCAAATCCGTCTACACCTGCAACGAATGCGGCGCCAATTCGCCCAAGTGGGCCGGGCAGTGCCCGTCCTGCGGCGCGTGGAACACGCTGTACGAAACCACCATCGCCCCCGCCGCGCACGCGCGCGCCGGACGCCAGTACGGCACGCCGGCGGAGGTGCACAATCTGGCCGAGGTTTCGCCGGAAAAAATATACCGGCATCCCACCGGCATCAGCGAGCTCGACCGCGTGCTCGGCGGCGGCCTGGTGGCCGGCTCGGTGGTGCTGATCGGGGGCGATCCGGGCATCGGCAAGTCCACATTGCTGACGCAGGCCATGGCCACGATCGGGCAGAGCGCCAAGGTGCTGTATGTCAGCGGCGAGGAATCCTCGGACCAGATCGCGCTGCGCGCGCAACGCCTCGGGCTGCGCGGCGACCGTCTGCGCCTGTTGACCGAAAACCAGGTCGAAACCATTCTCGCCAGCGCCCAGAGCGAGCAGCCGCAGGTCATTGTAGTCGACTCGATCCAGACCATGTACACCGAGATCCTGCAATCGGCGCCCGGCAGCGTGGCGCAGGTGCGCGAGTCCGCGGCACAACTGGTGCGCTACGCCAAGCAGACCGGCACGGCGCTGTTCCTGGTCGGCCACGTGACCAAGGAAGGCACGCTCGCCGGACCGCGCGTGCTGGAGCACATGGTCGACACGGTGCTGTATTTCGAAGGCGACACCGGCAGCGCCTTCCGCATCATCCGCGCCATCAAGAACCGCTTTGGCGCGGTCAACGAAATCGGCGTGTTCGCCATGACCGAGACCGGGCTGCGCGAGGTCGGCAACCCGTCCTCGATGTTCCTCAGCCGCCAGGGCGACGCGGTGCCGGGCAGCATCGTGCTGGCGACACAGGAGGGCACGCGCCCGCTGCTGGTGGAAGTGCAGGCGCTGGTGGACCAGAGCCACCTGAGCAACCCGCGGCGCGTATGCGTCGGGCTGGACACCAACCGGCTGGCCATGCTGCTGGCGGTGTTGCACCGGCACGCCGGCATCGCCACCTACGACCAGGACGTGTTCGTCAACGTGGTCGGCGGCGTGCGGGTGCTGGAAACCGCGGCGGATCTGGCGATTCTCGCCGCCACGGTGTCGAGCCTGCGCAACCGCCCGCTGGGCAAGGACCTGGTGGCCTTCGGCGAGGTGGGGCTGGCGGGGGAGGTGCGGCCGGTGCAGCGCGGGCAGGAACGCATCCGTGAGGCGGCCAAGCTCGGTTTCAAGCGCGCCCTGGTGCCGGCGGCCAACATGCCGAAGAAAGGCGATGCCGGCATCGAACTGCTGCCGGTGCGGCGCCTGACCGAGGCGCTGGAAATACTGCAATAAACCGGAGTAGGGGGGGGGGGGCGCGGGCGGGGGGCGTGTTAATAACGCG
>JBFMBB010000103.1:0-9865 GCA_040755435.1 Pseudomonadota bacterium
ACAAGGATCAAGACAGGGACAAGGACCGGGACCGGGATCGGGACAAGGACCAAACCCGTGACCAGACCGGCGCCGGCACGGCTACCGAGCAGCCGCGCAAACGCCGCTGGTGGCAATTCGGAAAAGAGTAACGCCATTGCCTTGCACCCAAACGGCCCCGCACGGGGCCGTTTCTTTATCTGGCGGGAACCTTCAGGCATGATGCGCGTCTTGCTTTGAATATCCCGTCGATCGCCGTTAACAAGTCTCGCGCATGAACCGCATGAAGAAAAACGTCTGGCTGCTGTCGTTCTGCCAGGCGCTCATGAACAGCGGCAACATCCTGCTGGTGGCCACGTCCTCGCTCGTGGGTTATCACCTCGCCGCCAACAAGGCGCTCGCGACCCTGCCGCTCGGGCTGCAGTTCCTCGGCACCATGCTCACCACCATCCCGGCCTCGATGTTCATGAAGCACGTCGGGCGGCGCGCCGGCTTCACTGTCGGCACGCTGCTCGGCCTGGCCGGCGCGGCTCTGGCGTCCTGGGCCATCGTGCACGCCTCGTTCACGCTGTTCTGCGCCGCCGCGCTGCTGTTCGGCGCGTTCAACGGTTTCGGCACCTATTACCGCTTCGCCGCCGCCGACATCGCCACCGACGATTACCGCCCGACGGCGATTTCCTACGTCATGGCCGGCGGCGTGATCGCCGCCGTGGTCGGGCCGAACATCGCCAAGTGGACCAGCGGGCTGCTGCCGGCGGCGGAATTCGCCGGCAGCTACCTGGCGCTCGCCGGCCTGTACGCCGCCTCGCTTTTCGTGCTGGTGTTCCTCGACATCCCGCGCCCCGGCGAGCACGAAGCGCACGACACCGGCCGGCCGTTGCGCGAGATCGCGTCGCAGGGCAAGTTCGTGGTGGCCGCGCTCGGCGCGGCGGTCGGGTTCGGCGTCATGTCGCTGGTGATGACGGCCACGCCGCTGGCCATGCACGCCCACGCGCACCCGTTCCCCGATACCGCCTTCGTGATCGAGTGGCACGTGCTCGGCATGTTTGCGCCGTCGTTTTTCACCGGGCACCTGATCCGCCGTTTCGGCGTGCTCAACATCATGCTCACCGGCGCGGTGCTGAACGTGCTGTGCGTGGTGGTGAACCTGGGCGGCACGGAGCTGACGCATTTCTGGGGCGCGCTGGTGCTGCTGGGCGTGGGCTGGAATTTCCTGTTCGTCGGCGGCACCACGCTGCTCACCGAGACTTATGCCATCGAGGAAAAGGCCAAGACCCAGGCGCTTAACGATTTCCTGGTGTTCAGCATGGTGACGGTGTCGAGCCTGTCCGCGGGCGCGCTGCACTATCTCGTCGGCTGGCGCGCCGTCAACCTCGGCGTGCTGTTGCCGATTACGCTCATTCTCGGCGCGCTGTTGTGGCTGCGCTCGAAGCAGCGCGCCGTCGCTGCGGCCGAGGCCTGAACTTTAATCGCTCCGGCTGCTTCGGCCGATCGGCGCGCTCGCTGACGGTTTTCGCCCCGGCTGACGCCCGCCACCCCCCTGCGCGTTGCATCATTTTGACATCCATCAAGGCAATCCGGCGGCCAAGGTGGTTGAGTGACGCCTTCATAAGCACCGTCCAGGGCAGGTAATAAAGCTCAAAAGGGAGGACGGAGGGATTGAAGTTCCATCTCTCCACCTCCTTTTTATTTTTTGCTTTTGTATTTTTGCCCCCGCTCGGCCAGAAAAGGGAACGCTCAGGCGAAATCCCGTTAACGCGCTTAACAGCCATTAAACAATGGCCCGGGAAGGGAAACAATGCGCTCGATCCTGATGGCATTGACCGCGGGTATCCTGGCAGGCCTTGCCGCGGCCCCCGGCCTGGCGCAGGCACCCGCGACCGCGCCGTTCGGCGATCCGGCCTGTACCATGTGCCACGTCCCGCACACGGGCCGCAAGGTCAACGTCTATCACAGCGATTGCCTGGCGTGCCACACCGCCGAGTCCAGGCATCTCACCGACGTCAGCCGCGACAGCGTCACGCTGCCGGCATCCGACCGGTGCCTTGCCTGCCACCGGAGCAACGACCCCGGGCGCATGAACTGGGCCTTCGCCGAGCACAACAAGGCCAGGCTCGAATGCCGTGACTGCCACGGATTGCATGCGCCCAAGACCACCAAGCTCGATGCCGGTATGTGGAAGTCCGACAGCAATTCCATGTTGTGCATGCGCTGTCACAAGGACGTCGCCGCGCGCATGAGCATGCCCTCGCACCATCCGGTCCGGGAAGGCGGGTTGTCCTGCGTGAGCTGCCACGACCCGCACGGCGGCAGGAACGCCGTCCTGAGCGGCAGGAACGAGCAGTGCACGCGCTGCCATCAGAACGTGCGCGGCCCCAAGGTGTTCGAGCACGCGCCGGTGGTCGAGGACTGCGCCATCTGCCATGACCCGCACGGCTCGCCCAACCATCGCCTGTTGCAACTGGCCCAGCCGATGCAGTGCCTGCTGTGCCATGCGCTCGCCGTCAACATGCACGGTACCCCGCTGCGCGGCGCGCAACTGCGCGGCTGCACCAACTGCCACGGCGCGATCCACGGCAGCCACAGCGACCCCAAGCTGAAGTACTGAATGGGGAGGCCATCATGAAACGCGAAACCGTTGTTGTTTTGGCGCTGCCTTTCCTGGCCCTGCTGCCCGTTGCGCTCCCTGCCGCCGAGGTGACACCCGCGCCGCCGGACGCGAGTGAGCCGACCGCGCCCAAGCCGGAGGATGGCGCGCCACCGGGCGGCACGACCGTGACCACGGCGATCACGCCGCAGCTGTTCACGTTCGACTATTTCGATGGCGCGGGCCGGGACAAGACCCACTTTCTCGAGCGCTACGATTACCGCGAGGATCATTCCGGCGACACGCGCTCCGGCATGTTTGCCGATCTGGATCTGGACGTCACCGCCAACGACGGCAAGCGCGATGTGTTCGTCCTCGAGCGCCGCGGCTTCGGCCAGTACAACCACCGCGGCGCGGCAAAATACGACAACGACTCGCTGAACGTCCACGGTGTCTACTCCCGCTATCGTTCGGCCACCGGCGGCGTCGACTACCTGTTCAGCCCCGGGCAGGTGCCTGGCGGCGTCGCGCCCAGCGGCGGCGGCGGAGGTTTTGCGACCAGCTTCACCGATACCGCCAACCGTTTCGATTACCACGTCGACCGCACCACTTACGGCGCGGGTTTCCGGCTCAAGCCCGCCATGCTGGGCGGATCGGCCATGCTGGCCTTCGATTACTCCGGCTACCGGCGCGACGGCAACAAGTTCGCTCCTTTTCTGCTCGACGCGGGCGGCGGGAGTGGGGGCGGAGGCGGCGGCGGTGGTGGAGGTGGAGGGGGCGGCGCCGCCCAGAATCGCTGGCGCGGCATCAACCTCGATATCGATGAGCGCATGAACAAGGCCGGCCTGACGCTGTCGGCCTCGCCGCGGCGGCTGTTCGAGGTCGCGTACGAGGTGTCGTACGAGCAGTTCGTCAGCGATGCCGCGGAGCTGCAGATGCAGCGCGACATCACCGACCCGGCCGGCATCGGCTTGCCTACCGCCACTTCACCGGTGGCCTCACTGTTCTACGTGCCCGACACCAACCTGCTGAATCACGCGATCCGGGCCAGCAAGAGTTTCGGCGACTGCGTGGTGCTGGCCGCCGGCTACAGCACCGCGTTGCTGAAGCAGGATTCCTTCTCGCTGCTCGAATCCACCAGCGGCCACGCCCGGGGAGAGATCGGTACCGACAACGCCTATGTCACCGCCAATGTCCGCGTGACGGAGGACGTGTCGCTCGAGGGCCACGTGAAGCGCTACAGCCGCGACAACGACTCGACCTTCCCCGACACGCTGATCAGCACCAGCACGCTGGTGGCGCCACGGATCGACAGCATCGACTCGCACGACTACGGGCTCGCGGCCCACTGGCGGCCGGGCTTCCTCGGTTCGAGTTTCATCCTCGGCTGGCGCCGACTAGATACAACGCGCGACCTGAGCTGGGGCATCGCGGGACAGAACATCCTGCCCGCGCAGTCGCTGTACCGTGAAGACACCCTGTCCGACGAGCTGTCTCTGAAGTGGATCGCCCGGCCGGCGAAGGGCTGGACCACCCGCCTGACCACTTCCTCGGTCCAGGCGGATAAAACCGGCCTCGTGTCCGAGCCGGAGGAGGCCGATATACTGAAGGCGATGCTGAGCTATGCCGCGCCCACCGGCTGGGTGGTGAGCGGCTTCTACGATTACAAGAACAGCCGCAACAGCAATCATGCCTTTGCCGACGCGGCCGGCGCGCCGGTGTGGACCCAAAACACGGACAGCACCCTGCATTCCGCCGGCCTGAGCCTGAGCGCCATGCCGCGGGACGACGTGACCGTGCAGATGAATCTGTACCGGGTGCAGAGCGACTTCTCGAGCTACCTGTTCACGACCACTGTCCAGCGCTGGAATCCGGCCGTGGCATTCGCCCTGGCGGACAATCCGGAATACCGGGTCGACACCCGCGTCGTCAATATCGGCGTCGATTGGCGGGTGTCCGACAGGATCGGGCTGAACGGCGGCTATACCTTCTCCGAGTCGAAGGGGGACGTGGCCAGCGGCCTGGTGCTCACGCAATTGCAGACCGCGACCGGCACGATCGACTCGCTCATCGACAACACCCTGCACTCGCTCTCACTCGGGCTCGAGTACCGCCCCAGCGACAAGACCACGCTGCGCCTGCGGTACACGCACGATGACTACGAAGACAACGCCTACGAGCTGCTGTCCGGCGGCGTGAATACGGTGGCGATCGGGGTGTGCTTCGCGATGTAAAAAAATCCCGGGACAGGGAAGGGTTCGCGTCATTTTATTTTTATTCCTCGCGCCTGATGGAACAGCGCGTCACCGCGCCGGCTTGTACAGCGAACCCGGCTTCAGGCCCGGGACGTTCTTCAGGCGCCCCTCCGACAGGCTGCCGCTCTCGTCGTGGCATTCCTCGCAGGCCAGCGTGCCGGACCGCGGGGCGACCATGTGGTTGAGCGGCCACAGCATTTCGGTCCTGATGAAACCCAGCTTGCCGGAGAACGGCGCGCCCGCGGCGGCCATGCCTGCGGCCGCGGCCTTTTCCCAGTTGAAATTCTTGCCATAGGACGCCGCGTCCTGGCCATAGACATGGGGGATCACCAGGGTCTGGTTGACCGGGTCGTAGGGCTGCACGCCGCGAAACCGCTTCACCGGCCAGATACGCGATTTGCCATCATCAGGACTGCCCGCGAAACGGTTGATCGGGGCGTAGCCCGCGCGTTGCTCGATCTTGTCGCCCGGCAGGGTGTACGTCACCACGCCGTTGAACCAGACGTACTCGGGAATGACATTCTCTCCCAGCACGAAGGCGCCCTTCTTCGAGTCGTACACGGTGTAGCCGTTGGCATCCTTTTTCACCACAGGCTTGCCGTCCGGTCCCATGCGGCCGGCGGCGGACCAGTCCCATTCCATCTTGGTGGGAACGCCGCCGCGCGCCATCGCCGGAATGTGGCAGGTCTGGCAGGCGAGTTTGTCGCCATGCCGATTCATCATGGCCGCCATCGCGACCGCGGTATATCCGGGCAAGGGTTTGATTTTCGCCATGGTGTCGGCACTGTGCGGCCGGCTGCCGTGGCAGGCCTCGCAGGTGGCCGGGTTGATTTTTTCCACCATGCCCCGCAGCAGCGGGCCTTTCCGGATCATGACCGTCGCCGCGTAACGGCTGCCGGGCAGCTCGTGGCCGGCGGCGGCATGGCAGGTGGCGCAGTCGAAATTGAGTCCGGTGGCGTCCATGTGGACATCCACGTTCATGTCGGGGGCACCGAGCGAGGAATCCATGTCGCCGTGTTTCACGCCGTCGCCGCCACCGCCGTAGGAATGACAGGCGATGCAGTTGTCGCGGCTGGTCTTGCCCACTCTCTGCGCGACGTTCCGGAGGTTGACCGGCTGGAGAATCTGTCCGGAACCGGGCGGAAATTCCATTTCCTGGTACACCGGATGGCCGGCCAGGCCGGAAGGCTTGCGGTAGGTTCCGGTGGTGTCATGGCAGGCGAGGCAATCCACGCTCGTTTCGGACGTGAAGTCGAAGGTATTGTCCTTCCATCCATAACCCACGTGGCACGAGGTGCAATACGGCTGGTTGGAAGCAATGCCGATGCAGAAATTATTGATCAGCGTTTTCTTGCCGAGCTTCTGACGGGTAACCGGGTTCAGCGCCTCCCACGTCCAGTGCGTGGTCTTCATCACCTGTTTCGCGGCTTCGGTGTGGCATGCCAGGCAGGCCCGCGTCACCTCCGGCCCCGACTTGAATTCCTGCTGCAGTTCCCGGAACTTGGCATGATCCGCCGTGGTGCCGGCCGGCACAGCGCCAGCCCAGAGCAGACAAAGCGCGCCCAGCAAACCCCGCCAGCGGAACAACGCGTACAACGACGATCTGCCACCCTCCATCGCCATCACCCCTTCAGCAATGGTCTTCTCTCCCCCTTCGGTTATTTTTTACGCCGCACCCCTCACATCGGGATGCGACGTGTGTGCCAATATTTTCAACACAGATCGCCCCGGTTTTCCTTGACGGTTATCAAGGCCTGCTCAACTTTCCAGTTTGAAAAGCAAACGGCCCCTCGCGGGGCCGTTTTTTGTTTTGCGTGGAACCGGATTACTCCGGCTTGGGCTTGCGGGACTTGCCGATGGCCTCCATCACCGCCTCGGAGTTCTGGAACAGTGCCCACACCAGCCACACCGCCGCGGCAAGGATGCCGAGGATGAAGACCCAGTCGAGGAAGGTGCGCAGGCCGTCACCGAGGAAGGCCGCGCTGAATTTGATCAGCACCACGTAGGCGCTGGCGGTGACGATCAGCGTGATCAGCGCCAGCACCGGGTCGGCCAGCCGGGCCAGGCCGCCGCCGAGGCCGCGGATCTGCTGGGTCAGTTGCTGACCGAGCAGCCACAGCAGCACCAGCGCGCCGCCGTGCGCGACGAAGCGCACCAGCGAGCCGGCGGTCACCTTCTGCGTGCCGAGCGTGGTGCTGCGGAACAGTTCGAGGCCGCCCAGCACCTCGCCGAGCGCCAGCGCGGCGGCGATGACGATGACGAATTTTCCTATCCAGATCCAGTTGTTCATGAGTGTTGCCTGTTTTTCGGGGAACTGACCTGAAGTGTAGCCAATTCCGGGGCGCGGGGAGCCGGCGTCAGTCCCCGCCCAGCAAGCCTTTTTTCAAGCCGGCATCGGCCGGTTCCCGGCCCAGCCAGATGCCCAGCCAGGCCTGCATGAAATCCTCGCCCTCGATCACGCCGCGGGTTTCGTTGTTGATCGAAACCGTGGTGCCGCTGCCCGGCTGGTAGTCGAGGCGTATGACCTCGCCCTTGCGCACGGTGCGGAACAGCCCATTGAAGCGCTCGATGCGCGGTTTCAAGCGCTCGCGCGCGGCGGTGTCGAGATTGGCCGCGAAGCCTTCTTTCCAGGCGCTGACCAGCTTTTCCTGCGTGACCTCGCTGTGCAGGAAATGCATGTGCATCGCCACCGACCCGGTGTGGCGCAGCAATGCTTCGGCGTCGCGCGTGCGCGCCGGCAGGTACAGCGCGCCGGCGTAGACCTTGATGAAAAATTTGCTGCGAATGCCGGCGCCGTTGAGCACCAGCGTTTGCGCGCCGAGCGTGACGGTTTCCGGCAGGTTCACGCCGGCCACTTCCTTGGCCAAAGTTATCGCCGGGGACAGCAGCAAGGCGAGTGCGGCAATCAGACGCATGGGCATGGGTCACCTCCAGTGTGTGCTATTGATCGTAGCGGAAGTCCCGGCCCCGGCAAATAACCCCGTGTCTCCGGTCTGTGGTAAATTGGACATGTAATTCCGCGTGTTTGTCCGAGGTAGCCCCGCCGTGCACATCACCGAACTTCTCCAGCGAATATCGCCGGGCGCGCCATGCGTTCTTGCGGTCTTGCTGATGTTCGCCGCGCCCGCCGCGCCGCGTGCCGCAGCGGCACCCGAGGACGCGCTCGCGGAAGCGCTGCGCGCCTCGCTGTCCGCGCCGGTGGTGTCGTGCAGCGAGTCACGCCTGGACCCGCGGCGGCTGGCTTCGTTTTACCAGCCGGACAGCCCGCGCCCGCACTGGGTCAGTCACCGGGGACCGGGCGTCCGCGCCCGCCTGTTGCGCGCCCTGTTGCTTACTGCCGGGCAGCATGGCCTGGAGCCGGCACGCTACCGCATCGACGACATCGAGGCGCACTGGCGCGATCGCTCGCCGCAAGGCCAGGCCTGCCTCGAGCTGTATCTCACCAGCGCCTTCGAGCGCTACAGCCTCGACCTGCGCACCGGGCGGGTGGGTCCGCACGAAGCCGATCCCAGCTGGTACCTGCCGGTGGCGGACTTCGATCCCGTCGCCGCGCTCGCCGCGGCGGGCAGCGACGGCGAATTCGCTGCGCTGATCGACTCGCTCGCGCCGTCGCATCCGGGCTATGAACGTCTGCGCGAGGCGCTGGCACGCTACGAAAACATCGCGCGCGCCGGCGGCTGGCCGATGCTGCCGCCCGGTCCCGAGTTCGGTCCCGGCAAACCGCCGGCGGCGCCGGAACAGGTCGTGCTGCTGCGCGAGCGCCTGCGCGCCGAGGGCGATCTCTCCGGTTTTTCGCTGGGGCAGCGCGAGACTTACGACGAGCGCGTCGAGACCGCGGTGCGGCGTTTCCAGCAGCGCCACGGCCTGCTCGCCGACGGCGTCGTGGGCGCGCGCACGCGCGCGGCGCTCAACGTCCCGGTCGCGGCGCGCATCGCCCAGATCCGCCGCACGCTGGAGCGCTGGCGCTGGCTGCCGCGCGATCTCGGCGAGCATTACATCCTGGTCAACACCGCGGCTTTCGAGCTCGCGGTGGTCGAGCGCGGGCGCACCGTGCTCGGCATGCGCGTGATCGTGGGCCAGCGCGAGCAGCCGACGCCGTCGTTCGCAGCGACGCTGCAAACGCTCGCCATCAATCCGTACTGGAACGTGCCGGAGCGCATCGCGCGCGAGGTGCTGCTGCCGAAGCAGCAGCGCGACCCGCTGTTTTTCGAGACGCGCGGCATCCGCGTCTTCGATCCGAACAACGGTGATGGCAACGGCAACGGCGCGGAAATCGAACCCGCGCAACTCGACTGGTCGAGCATGAACGCCGACAGCTTCAGCTTCCGCCTGCGCCAGGAGCCGGGCCCGAAGAACAGCCTCGGGCGCCTGTCGTTCATGTTGCCCAATCCGTTCGGCGTGTTCCTGCACGATACGCCTGACAGGACGCTGTTCGCGCGCGACATCCGCACCTTCAGCGAATCCTGCGTGCGCCTCGAACAGGCCATGGCGCTGGCGCAGCACGCGCTGCGGCGGCTCGACGGCTGGGACGAGGAACGGCTGCTGAGCGAGATCGAGTCGATGAGCAACCAGACCCTGCGTCTGCCCGAGCCGATCCCGGTCTACGTGCTGTATCTCACGAGTTGGGTGGACGACGACGAACTGGTGCATTTCCGCGAGGATGTATACAAGCGCGAGCGCATCCTGGCCGGTTATTACCCCGCCAGATGACGAATGGCGCATGAGGCGCGACGGGGAACGCCCCGGCGCGTCGTTTTGTCACACCATTACAAGCTAGACTTAAATAGACAAGAGCATCATTCTGGGAGTCAGCAGTCGGATGTTGAGTCGAAGGGGATTCCTGAGGTTTTCGCTGGGGATGGGCGCGGGGCTGGTTGCCGTGCCCGCGCTGGCGCGCGCGGTCTTGCCGCAGAGCGGCGAGCGCGTGCTGTCGCTGTACAACACGCACACCGGCGAGCAAACCCGCGCCACCTACTGGGCCGACGGCGAGTACGTCGCGAGCGAGCTGATCACGCTCGACCGCCTGCTGCGCGACCACCGCAGC
>JBFMBB010000104.1:0-9776 GCA_040755435.1 Pseudomonadota bacterium
CCGCGCGCGCGATCTCGATGATGCCATAGACGCCCGGCACCGCGCAGCTCGAATGATAGAAAAACGCCAGGTCGCCCTTCTTCATGGCGCGCAGGAAATTACGCGCCTGGTAATTGCGCACGCCGTCCCAGTGCTCGGTTTTTTTCGGGCGCGCTTTCAGGTCGCTGATGCTGAACGCGTCCGGCTCGGATTTCATGAGCCAGTAGTTCATGCGTACAGCTCGAACTGCGGGATGACCTCGGTCTCGGCGCGCGCGTCCGCGACCCACTGCTGAATGGCGGGGAGGGCGGCGATGGTTTTGACGTAGGCGGCGGAGACAGGGTCGAGTTCGACGGCGTAGGTCACGAAGCGCAGCGCCACCGGCGCGTACATGGCGTCGGCAATGCTGAATCTGCCGAAGAGAAAATCGCCGCCTTTTCCGAAGCGCGCGCGGGCGTCGTTCCACAAGGCCGCGATGCGTTCGATGTCCCGCAGCACTTCGGGCGTGCGGCCCTTGCCGGGCAGATGTTTGCGGCAATTCATGGACATATGCGTTCGCAGCGCCGAAAAGCCCGCGTGCATTTCCGTCGCCACCGAGCGCGCCATGGCGCGCACCGCCGCATCGGCGGGCCACAGCTGCTTTTCCGGGAATTTGTCGGCCAGGTATTCGCAAATCGCGAGCGACTCCCACACCGTCAGCGCGCCGTCGATCAGCGCCGGCACCTTGCCCGAGGGCGAATACTTTTTAATCTCGGCGCGCGAGGTTTCGGTGTAGAGGGAGACAGGAATTTCGCGGAAAGGAATCCCGGCCTGCTTGAGCACGAGCCACGGCCGCAGCGACCAGGAGGAATAATTCTTGTTGCCGATGACGAGCGTGAGGTCCATCGCAACCGGCGCGGAAGAGTCAGGCGACCTTGACCGTGCCCTGAACGACGGACTCGGACACCCGCAGGCGCGTGATGTGGCGGCACAGGCCGGTGCTTTCATCGAGGTCGAGCAGCACGCCACAAATGGTGCCGAGGCCTTCCGCCACTTCGAAGCGTTCCGGCAGCTTGTGCACGAAGCGCTTGAGCGACTTGGCGGTGTCCATGCCGATCACGGAATCGTAGCAGCCGGTCATGCCGACGTCGGTGATGTAGCCGGTGCCCTTCGGAAACACGCGTTCGTCCGCGGTCGGCACGTGGGTGTGCGTGCCCACCACCGCGCTCACGCGCCCGTCGAGGTACCAGCCCATGGCCATTTTCTCGCTCGTCACTTCCGCGTGCAGGTCCACCAGCACCATCCTGACGTCGTCCGGTTTCGCGGCGAGCGCCTTGTCGGCGGCGGCGAACGGGCAGGCCAGGTGCGGGTGCATGAAGACGTTGCCCATGAGGTTGAGGATGCCGACCTTGTGGCCGGCGCCGGTGGTGGCTACGAACCAGCCGGTGCCGGGCGTGCCGTCGGGATAATTGTGCGGGCGCAGCAGGCGCGGCTCGGTGGTGATGTATTCGAGCGCTTCCTTCTTGTCCCAGGCGTGGTTGCCGTTGGACAGCACGTCCACGCCGGCGTCGAACAATTCGTTCGCGGTCTTGCGGGTGATGCCGGCGCCGTCGGCGATGTTCTCGGCGTTGGCCACCACGAGGTCGAGCTTGAGGCGGTTGCGCAGCACGGGCAGTTGATCGGAAATCGCGCGCCGTCCGGGTTGACCGACGACGTCGCCGATGAAGAGCAGATTCATGATGCTTACCTGTAAATCAATGTCTGTTAGTAAAGATAGACTGTCTGGTCCGTGACCACGCCCTGCAACGGCACGTCCCAGGGATCGGGCGCCAGGCCGTTGACGCGCTGGAAATCATACGCGATTCCGAGCAAATGTGGCTTGCGCCAATGGTTCCGGTGGCGCAGGAATTCCAGGCTGCGGTCGTAGAAGCCCCCGCCCATGCCCAGCCGGTTGCCCTGGTCGTCGAAGCCGACCAGCGGCATGAGGATCAGGTCCAGCTCCTGCGCCCGTATCAGTTCCCGGGACTTGACCACCGGCTCGGGGATGCCGAAGCGGTTGGGGCTGAGTTTCGTTTCCGGCCCGGCCTCGGCGAACCACAGCCGGTCGTGCGACAGGCGCGACAGCACCGGCAGGTAACAGGTCTTGCGCAGGCGGCGGATGTGTTCGATCACCGCGGCGGTGTCGATCTCGCCGTCGTTCGGAAGATAACAGGCGATGCGGTGGCTGGTAAGGAACAGGCGCGTGCCGGCGAGATGTGCCGCCAGCCGCTTGGCGGCGAGACGCTGGTCATCGGGGGTCAGGGCGTTGCGCCGGGCGCGCAGGCTGCGACGCAGTTCGGATTTTTCCGTGGGCACTGGAAGTCACAAGGCAAAAATAAAGACGCCCTCCGCAGATGCCGTGTTGCCCCGTAGCCTTGAACCGTGAGGTCCAAGTTGGGTGCCTCAGAGATGCTTCAGGCTTCCCGCTACGAGGCGGGCTTGCACAACGGCATCTACAATCCGGCTCCCGTTAAAAGCACTTATAGGTTCAGAGGATAACTGGAGCAATCACGCACACCGCAGGGGGCGCATTCCCACTATATACCTATTGGCGGGTTTGTGCATCCCAGCGCAGGGCGGCGTCGATCTTGGTCTGGAGGAATTTGATTTTCTGCACCGTGTCGACGGCCATGCCGCCGCGCTGGCGCAGATCGAGAAGTTCGTGCGCGATGTTGAGCGCCGCCATGACCGCGGTGCGCTCGGTGCCGATGACCTTGCCGCTGGACTGGATCTCGCGCATCTTGCGGTCGAGGTAACCGGCGGCGGCGACCAGCGCCGCGCGCTCGTCCTCGGGGCAGGCCACCATGAATTCCTTGCCGAGAATGGTGACGGTCACGCCGTCGCGGTTTTCCTTCACGTCAGCTGCGCTCCAGCGCCTTGAGGCGGTCGATCATGGTTTCGATGCGCGCGCGGGCGTGGCGGGTTTTCTCCATGAGGCGCGCGTGCTGCTCGCTGAGATTGTCCTGGTCCGACTTGAGCGCCTGGTTTTCGTTTTTCAGGCGCCGGCAGGTCTCGATGAGTTCGTCGATGCGGCTCTCGAGAATCTTGAGGTCCGTGCTGTCCAACCGGGAATCATCATTCGCCATATTATAATGTCGCCCTACTTCGTTCGTCTGGACATAATAATACGCACTATATGACCGGCGCCGGTACCGGTCAACGCTTCCGGTCGCCGACGGAGGGGTGTAGACTTGACCTCCCTTCATCGCTCCGCGCCCGCTTCCCTCCGTGGAAAACGCCCCCGATCTTCCGGCCTACGACGAGGCCGCGCGCCTGCTGGACGAGGCCGGCGTGACCACCGGCGCCGCCGAGGTCCACGGCATTCTCACCGGCCTGCTGTGCGCGCCGCAGGGCGCGGCGGTGCCGTGGCAGGAACTGGTGCTGGGCCGCGGCGCGCCACCGCCATCAGCGGCGCTGGCGCAGATGTTCACCACCCTGCGGCGCGCCACCGAGGCGCGCCTCAACGGCGTGGAATACGATTTCACCCCGTTGCTGCCCGGTGACGAGCATGGCCTCCCCGAGCAGATCGACGGCCTGTCCGACTGGTGCCGCGGCTATCTGCTCGGCCTGCACGCCGGCGGCGTGCGTGACCCGGAGCACCTCGCCGGTGACGCCGGCGAGATCGTGCGCGACATCGTGCGCATCTCCGAGGCCGAGCTCGATGCCGCGGGCGGCGACGAGGAGGAGGCGCGGGCGCTGACCGAGATCGTGGAATACCTGCGGGTGGGGGTGCAGCTGGTGTTCGAGGAACTGCATCCGCCGGCGGCGAAGCATTAAGAAAAAGAAAAAATTAACCGCCAAGAACGACAAGAACTGTCTCAGAAATGGTTTCCATGTAGGTTGGGGTGAGACGCGTAGCGCCGAACCCCAACAATCATTGCGGAACGTTGGGGTTCGCTTCGCTCACCCCAACCTACTCGGGCATGCGGTTCAAAATTAACTAATTCTTGTTTTCGAGTTTTGCCTCGATCTGTTTCAGCGTCTCGCGGAAGGTTTTGCGCTGCGGCCCGCCGAGTTCCATCGCGCGCTGTGCCGCAGCCTGCGCCTCCGGCAGGCGCTCCTGCTCCAGCAGCGTTTGCGCCAGGTTGTTGAACGCGACGCCGGCTTCGGGGTGATCCTGTGTCGCCCGCCGGAACGCCTCCTCCGCGCCGGCCAGATCGCCCAGTGCATGCCGGCTGTTGCCGAGGCCCATGCGCGCCGCGAGGCTCTTCGGCCAGCGCTTGAGCGCGGTGGCATAGGCCAGCGCCGTATCCGGCCAGCGCGCCAGGCGCTCCAGTGGCGCGACCGCCTGCACGTAGGGAATCTCCTCCGCGGTGAACGGCAGGCGGTCGGGCGGCAGCACCACCAGCGCCCAGTAGTCCGAACGGCGCCAGGTACGCTCGAAGACCTTGAGCGGTGTCTCGTGGCGCTCGATCGGCCCGGAGCGCAGGATCACGCGGTCGCGCTTCAGGTCGAATCCCACCACCACGGCGTAATGCCACTTCGGGTACCACGGCAGACTCAGGTTTTGCAGCACCAGTACCGGATTGCCGGACGAAACTTCAGCCAGCAGTGATTCCAGCTGCGGCGACAACACGTACGGAATGCGCCCGTGACGACGCGCGGCGCCGAGCAGTTCCAGTTGCAGGCTGCCGCGGCGCTCGGGCAGGTACATCTGCGGCGCGAGCTCCGTGGGCGTCACGCTGACGCCGCTCCAGTTGAGCAGCGTCGCCAGCGCCGCCGGCCCGCACTGGTATTCCTCCTGCGGGAAGAACGGCACCGTGGTCAATTCGACCGGCTCCGGCAGCGCCCCGGCGGAGGCGAGGATGCGATCGGTGTGCAGCGAGGCGCATCCCGGCAGCAGCAGGACGATACAAACAATGAAGCCGCCCCAGGCAAGGCGGGCGGCTTCGGTTTGGCGAGAAAGCAGTTTCAAGCGGCGGGCTTAACGCTGCGGATGCTTCACGAACGGGAAGATGTTGGTGAATCCCATGATGTCGGTGAACAGCAGCACCAGGAAGATGAACACCAGCAGGCCGAGGGCGTCGCCGCCGGCCGGCATCTCATCCATTTTGGCGGCGAGCGTCTGCACTTCCTCGTCCGTCAGGCTGTCGAGACGCGCCAGCACCAGCGCCGGATCGACGCCGCGCGCCACGAGCTGTTGCTGCACGTCGGCGCGGTTCAGGGTCTGCGCCAGGTGATCGCGTTCCTGTTGCGCCTGGGCCGCGTTGACCACTGCTTCGGTGCCAACCAGCGCGGCGTGGGCGGCGGGCAGGTGCAGGCTGAGCGCCAGCAAACCGAGGACGACCAGATGGCTGACGGGTTTGGTGAGGCGGCGAAATTTGTCCATGGCTTGGGTCTCCTGAGGCGTGGGTAAGAGGCGGTTAGCTTGAATCCGTTTCGTATTTGGACAGGGTTGCCGCCGGCCTGATCCCCGGCGGGCGACCGGCCGTCGGGGTTCCCGCCGGCGACATCGGTCCGGGCGGGGATTATAACAAGCTGCCGCCGTGTCACCAGCGCCCGACGCGCCGCCGCCGATTTTGGCATAATGCCGCCATGGACATGAAAATATTCCAGAAACGGCGCGCGACGCTGATGAGCCACATGGGCGGCGGCGTGGCCATCCTGCCGACGGCGCCGGTGCGCGTGCGCAACCGCGACGTGCATTACCCGTACCGCGCCGACAGCGATTTCTACTACCTCACGCACTTTCCCGAACCCGAGGCGGTGATGGTGCTGGTGCCGGGGCGCGAGCACGGCGAGTACATTCTGTTCTGCCGCGAGCGCAACCCGGAGAAGGAAATCTGGGAAGGCCGGCGCGCCGGCCTCGACGGCGCGCGCGACATCTACGGCGCCGACGACGCCTTTCCCATCGATGACATCGATGAAATTCTGCCCGGCTTGCTGGAGAACCGCGACAAGGTGTTCTACAGCATGGGGCGCTACCCGGATTTCGACGCGCACCTGATGAACTGGGTGAACGAAGTTCGCGCCAAGAGCCGCAACGGCGTGCACGCGCCGGGCGAGTTCGTCACCCTCGATCACATCCTGCACGAGATGCGCCTGTTCAAGGGCCCGGAGGAGATCCGGCTGATGAAGCGCGCCGCCAAGATCTCGGCCGCCGCGCACCGGCGCGCGATGCAAACCTGCCGTCCGGGCATGATGGAATACGAGGTCGAGGCCGAGCTGCTGTATGAATTCAAAAAAGGTGGCAGCCCGTTCCCGGCCTACCCGCCGATCGTGGGCGGCGGCGCCAACGGCTGCATCCTGCATTACACCGAGAACAACGCCGAGCTGAAGTCCGGCGACCTGTTGCTGATCGACGCCGGCGCCGAGATCGACGGCTACGCCGCCGACGTCACGCGCACCTTCCCGGTTAACGGCCGTTACAGCGGCGAGCAGCGCGCGGTGTACGAGCTGGTGCTGGCCGCGCAATCGGCCGCGATCGAGCAGGTCAAACCCGGCAAGCACTGGAACGACCCGCACGAGAACGCGGTGCGCGTGCTGACCCAGGGCCTCAAGGACCTGGGGTTGCTCAACGGCACGGTGGACGGTCACATCGAGAACGGCGACTACAAGCGTTTCTACATGCACCGCACCGGCCACTGGCTCGGCATGGACGTGCACGACGTCGGCGACTACAAGCTGGACGACACCTGGCGCCTGCTCGAGCCCGGCATGGTGCTGACGGTCGAGCCCGGGCTGTACATCGCCGCGGCCCAGGACATCCCGGAAGGTTTTCGCAACATCGGCGTGCGCATCGAGGACGACGTGCTGGTCACGCGCGACGGCAACGAGGTGTTGTCGCGCGAGGCGCCGAAGGCGGTCGACGAGATCGAAGCATTGATGAAGCATTAGTAATTTCTGCCACAGAGAACACAGAGAGTTAAGGATATTTTTATGTTTTCTCTGTGCCCTCTGTGAACTCTGTGGCCAAGCAATAATATGAAAACCGACTTTGATATTTTGATCATCGGTGGCGGGCTGGTCGGCGCCAGCCTCGCGTGCGCGCTGCGCGACAGCGGCCTGCGTACCGGAATCATCGAAGCGGTACCGCTCGCGGCCTCGGCCCAACCGAGCTACGACGACCGCACGCTGGCGCTGGCCTGGGGCTCAAAAAAGATATTCGAAGGCATGGGCGTCTGGAGCAAGGTCGCGCCGGAGGCCACACCCATCGAACGCATCCATATCTCCGACCGCGGCCATTTCGGCGTGACCCGGCTGTCCGCCACCGAGGCCGGTTTGCCGGCGCTGGGCTATGTCGTGCCCAACCGCGCGCTCGGGGTCGTGCTGCTCAAGATCATACAGGCGTCGAAAAACATCGAGTGGCTGTGCCCGGCGGAAATGCAGGACATCCAACCCGCCCCCGACGCGGCGACGGTGACCGTGCGCCATGACGGCACGGACAAGACGCTCACGGCGCGACTGGTGATCGCCGCCGACGGCGCGCACTCCGCGGTGCGCGCGGCCCTGGGGATAGAGGCCGAGCGCACCGAATACTGCCAGAGCGCGGTCGTGACCACGATCACGGCGGGCGAACCCCACGGCAATACCGCCTATGAGCGCTTCACCGACACCGGTCCGCTGGCCCTGTTGCCCCTGCGTAAAAACGAATGTGCGGTAGTCTGGAGCGCCAAGGAAGCCGAGGTGCCGACCATTCTCGGCTGGAGCGACACGCAATTCCTGAATCAGTTGCAGGACCGCTTCGGCGACCGGCTCGGGACTATCTCGCGCCCCGGCAAGCGCGCCGCCTACCCGCTGGCGCTGACGCGCGTGCCGGAACAGGTGCGCGAGCGCCTCGCGCTCATCGGCAACGCCGCCCACACGGTGCACCCGGTGGCGGGGCAGGGTTTCAACCTCGGCCTGCGCGACGTCGCCGCCATCGCGGAAATCCTCACGGACGCCGTGCGCGCCGGCGAGGACATCGGCGGTCTCGCGGTGCTGAATCGTTATGCCAGCTGGCGCCGGCGCGACAACCAGGTCACGGCCGGCTTCACCAACGGATTGATCCGGATTTTTTCCAACAACATCTTCCCGCTGACGCTTCTGCGCAACGCCGGCCTGCTGGCGGTGGACCTGATGCCGGGCGTGAAGCGCGGCTTCGTGCGCGTCACCAGCGGACTGTCCGGGCGGCTGCCGCGCCTCGCGCGCGGGCTGCCGTTGTAATATTTCATGACGCAGATGAACGCGGATGTTTAATAGGATAAACGCAGATGATTAACTACTTTTTTATCCGCGTTCATCTTTTTATGAATCTGCGTTTATCTGCGGTCCCAGAATAATATGAAATCTTCTTATGACATCGTGATCGTCGGCGGCGGCATGGTCGGTGCCGCGTTCGCCTGCGCGCTGGGCAATTCGTCGTTCAAGGTCGCCGTGCTCGACTGCGCGCCCGCGGCCGCGCCGCCGGAAAAGGACTATGACCAGCGCGTCAGCGCGCTCACGCTGGCTTCGCGCACACTGTTCGAGAACCTCGGCGCCTGGGATGGCATGGCGCGGCGGCGCGTTTCGCCGGTGCGGGAGATGCGGGTGTGGAGCGGCACGGGTACTGGCGCGATTCATTTCAACGCCGCCGAGATCGGCGAGCCGGCGCTGACATATATCGTCGAGAACAGCGTGATCCAGACGGCCCTGGTCGAGCGCCTGCACCAGTTCACCAACGTGCATCATCTCTGCCCGGTCGAGGTTTCCGCCATGGAGCTCGCCGACAACGGCGCGGTCGTGACGCTCAAGGACGGCCGCAACCTGCAGGCGAAACTGCTGGTGGGCGCCGATGGAGCCGATTCCGCGGTGCGGCACGCGGCCGGCATCGAAACCCAGTCGCTCGATCTGCACCAGAAGGGCATCGTGGCCACGGTCACCACCGAAAAGCCGCACGCGGCAACGGCGCGCCAGGTGTTTCTGACCACCGGCCCGCTGGCCTTCCTGCCGCTCGAAGAGCCGCATACCTGTTCCATCGTGTGGTCGGCCGACACCGCGCGCGCCGATCAGCTGCTGGCGCTGGACGACGCCGCTTTCATCCATGCGCTTCAGAATACCTTCGGGAATTTTCTTGGCACAATTCAAAGCATCAGCGCCCGTGCCGCGTTTCCTCTGGCGCTGTCACATGCGAAGGCCTACACCGCGCCGCATTTGGCCCTGGTCGGCGATGCCGCGCACACGGTGCACCCGCTCGCCGGGCAGGGCGTGAATCTCGGTTTTCTCGACGCCGCCACGCTCGCCGAAGTGCTGCTGGACGCGGCCGCGAAACAAAAGGACATCGGCGCGCACGCCGTATTGCGACGCTACGAACGCTGGCGCAAGGGCGACAACCTCGCCATGGTATCGATTACCGGCGGGTTCAAATATTTGTTTGGCAATGAACTACCGGTTGTCAGCCAGCTGCGGAATTGGGGGCTGGATCTCACCAACGCCGCGACGCCAATCAAGAACCTGATCATGCGAAGGGCTTCGGGATTGGAGGGGGATTTGCCGAAGCTCGTGAGGCGAGCTTTGCATTAAGTTTGGGGTGAGGGCTGCGCGCACAAACTGTCGTCACCCCGGCGAAAGCCGGGGCCCAGGGTTTGAATAACAAAGCCGCCCCTTGGGCGGCTTTTTCATTTCAGGATCTGGACTCCGGCTTTCGCCGGAATGACAGCTATATTGTGGATCAGCCACCCACAAGCATGAGTCGCCGAAGGCGACACAAGACCCGGCGCAGGAAAGATCTTCCCATAATTATGCTTTTAATCCCGCCGCGGTCGGACCAATAATAGCGAAATGAAAGACTACAAATACCTCGCCTCCCGCGACAACCAACA
>JBFMBB010000105.1:0-9746 GCA_040755435.1 Pseudomonadota bacterium
GCTTTATTACAAGATGGCGGAACGGCTCAATTGCGTGCAGAACCAGATCACCATCAGGGATCGCGTTTTGATTCAGAACAAGGTCGCCGGGTTCATCATCATGGGTGGACAGGACAACGTGCAGGACGTGGCCGGACACCTGCTCGGATTTTATTCCGAACTGGGTTTCCAGTTTCCCCAGTTTCCCTACATCGCGCATTCGCGCGGCTGGTCGGCGGAGGACATGGAACGCAATGTCCAGCACGTGCAGCACAGCGAGGAGCTGCGCCGCGGCGCGCGCGAGCTGGTTCACCGCAGCGTGGATTTTGCCCGCCTGATGCTGCAGCACGTCGGCGCGGCCGAGAAGACCGAGCGCGGCGGGCGCAAGGCCCATCGGCTGGATATCGAGACCTAGTCATTGCCGCGGGAGCTTCACGGCTTCCGCCGCTTTGCCGGCTCTGGTAAGCTTCGCGGCCTTTCGAGGACTGCATGCGCACGCGCGTGAAAATCTGCGGCATCACCCGCATCGAGGATGCCACGGCCGCGGCACGCGCCGGGGCCGACGCCATCGGCCTGGTGTTCGAGCCGAAAAGCCCGCGTTACGTGAAGCCGGATCAGGCGCAGGTGATCATGCGCGCGTTGCCGCCGTTCGTCACCGTGGTGGGCCTGTTCGTGAATGCCGCGCCGGACACGGTGGAAACCGTCCTCGGCCGGGTGCCGATCGATCTGTTACAATTCCACGGCGACGAAACCCCCGAACAATGCCGCCGTTACCACCGGCCCTATATCAAAGCCATCCACATGCGACCCGACGTCAATTTGCCCGAGCAGGCGCGCCGTTACGCCGACGCCGAGGGACTGTTGCTCGACACCGCGGTGGCGCATGTCGCCGGCGGTTCCGGCCAGGCCTTCGACTGGAGCCTGATTCCGGCTGATGTCGGCAAACCGGTGATCCTGGCCGGCGGCCTGACGCCGGAGAACGTGGCCGCGGCGGTGCGCCAGGTTCGTCCTTTCGCCGTGGACGTTTCCAGCGGTGTTGAGCAAAGCAAGGGCATCAAGGACGTCGCGAAAATCACCGCTTTTATCGAGGCAGTACGAAACGCATGAGCGCCTACGACCTTCCCGACAAGCGCGGCCACTTCGGCGCCTACGGCGGCATGTTCGTTTCCGAAACCCTGATGCAGCCGCTCAAGGAGCTGCGCGAGGCTTACGAGCGCCTGCGTGACGACAAGGATTTCCTGAAGGAATTCGAGGACGATCTGCAGCATTACGTCGGGCGCCCCAGCCCGCTCTATTTTGCCAAACGCCTGACCGGAAACTGGGGCGGGGCGAAAATTTATCTCAAGCGCGAGGATCTGAACCACACCGGCGCGCACAAGATCAACAACACCATCGGCCAGGCGCTGCTGGCGCGCCACATGGGCAAGCAGCGTGTCATCGCCGAGACCGGTGCCGGCCAGCATGGCGTGGCCACCGCCACGGTCGCGGCGCGCTTCGGCATGCAGTGCGTGGTGTACATGGGCTCCGAGGACATCAAGCGCCAGGCCATCAACGTGTACCGCATGAAGCTGCTCGGCGCGGAAGTCGTGCCGGTCGAGTCCGGTTCGAAGACGCTCAAGGACGCGCTCAACGAGGCCATGCGCGACTGGGTGACCAACGTCGAGAACACTTTTTACATCATCGGCACCGTCGCCGGGCCGCATCCCTATCCGATGCTGGTGCGCGATTTCCAGAGCGTGATCGGGCGCGAGACGCGCACCCAGATCAAGGCGCAGGAAAAGCGCCTGCCGGACGCGCTGGTGGCCTGCGTCGGCGGCGGTTCCAACGCCATCGGCCTGTTCTATCCCTTCATCAAGGACAAGGATGTGGCGATGTACGGTGTCGAAGCAGCGGGCGAGGGTGTCGCCACTGGACACCACGCCGCGACCCTGTGCGCCGGCCGGCCCGGCGTGCTGCACGGCAACCGCACCTACCTGCTGGAGTCCGAGGACGGCCAGATCACCGAGACCCACTCCATCTCCGCCGGTCTCGATTACCCGGGCGTCGGTCCGGAACACGCGTATCTGAAAGATTCCGGCCGCGCGCAATACGTTTCCATCACCGACAAAGAGGCGCTCGAAGCCTTCCACGAGCTGACCCGCACCGAGGGCATCATGCCGGCGCTGGAATCCAGCCACGCGCTGGCGTATGCGAAGAAACTCGCGCCGGAACTCGGGAAGGGAAAAATTATCGTGGTCAATCTCTCCGGTCGTGGCGACAAGGACATCCACACGGTCGCGAACCTGGAAGGGATCAAGATCTGATGTCACGCATCGCGCAGAAATTCGAGGCCTTGAAGCAGGACGGCCGTCGCGCCCTCATACCTTATATAACGGCGGGCGACCCCGCACCGTGGGTGACGGTGCCGCTGATGCACGCGCTGGTCAAAAGCGGCGCGGACATCCTGGAACTGGGCGTGCCGTTCTCCGATCCGATGGCCGACGGGCCGGTGATCCAGCGCGCCGCCGAGCGCGCGCTCAAGCATCAAATCAGTCTCGCGCAAGTTCTTAAAATCGTGCGCGAGTTCCGCGACAAGGACAACGTCACGCCGGTGGTGCTCATGGGCTATCTCAACCCCGTCGAGGCCATGGGTTACACGCGCTTCGCCACCGAGGCCGCCGACGCCGGGGTGGACGGCGTGCTCACCGTGGACATGCCGCCGGAAGAGGCGGAGGCCCTGCAGTCCGCGCTCAAGCCGCGGCACCTGGACGCCATTTTCCTGCTGGCCCCGACCAGCCCGGCCGAACGCATCAAGCTCATCGCCGGTACCGCGAGCGGATTCATCTATTATGTTTCGCTGCGTGGCGTGACCGGCGCCGCCAACCTGGACGTGCGCGAGGTGGCCGGCAAACTCAAGGAAATCCGGGCGCAAACCAAGCTGCCTCTCGGCGTCGGCTTCGGCATCGGCAGCCCCGAGGCCGCGGCCGAGGTCGCCAAGGTGGCCGATGCCGTCATCGTCGGCAGCGCCGTGGTGCGGCGCATGGAGGAAATGGCGGCGAATCCGGATAAAATCCTGAGCGAGGTGCCGGCCTTCATCGCCCGCCTGCGCGAGGCCATGGACCGCGCCACCCTGACAACGACTTCCGCCACCGGAGCAAGCCGATGAGCTGGTTCGACAAGCTGGTCCCGCCCAAGATCAAGAGCCAGGCCGGCGTGAAAAAGGCCTCGGTGCCCGAGGGCCTGTGGAAAAAATGCCCGGCCTGCGCCACGGTGCTGTACAACGCCGAGATCGAAAGCAACCTCGACGTCTGCCCCAAGTGCGCGCACCACATGCGCATCGGCGCGCGCCGGCGGCTCGACATCTTCCTCGATCCGGAACCGCGCACCGAGCTCGGCGCGGACCTGGCGCCGGTCGATCCCATGAAGTTCAAGGACACCAAGAAATACCGCGACCGCCTGGCCGAGGCGCAGCAGACCACCGGCGAGCGCGACGCGCTGGTGGTCATGGAGGGCGCGCTCAAGGGCATGCCGCTGGTGGCGGGCGCCTTCGAGTTCGGCTTCATGGGCGGCTCCATGGGCGCGGTGGTGGGCGAGCGCTTCGTGCGCGGCGTGAACACCTGCCTGGAAAAGAAAATCCCGCTGGTGTGCTTTTCCGCCAGCGGCGGCGCGCGCATGCAGGAGGCGCTGATGTCGCTGATGCAGATGGCCAAGACCAGCGCCGCGCTCACGCACCTGGGCGACGCCGGCATCCCCTTTATTTCAGTACTGACGGATCCCACCATGGGTGGCGTGTCGGCCAGCTTCGCCATGCTGGGCGATATCAACGTGGCGGAGCCGCGCGCGCTCATCGGCTTTGCCGGCCCGCGCGTGATCGAGCAGACCGTGCGCCAGAAGTTGCCCGAGGGTTTCCAGCGCTCGGAATTCCTGGTGGAACACGGCGCCATCGACCTCATCGTCGATCGGCGCGAGATGCGCGACAAGCTCGCCAGCCTCATCGCGATGCTGACGCGCCAGCCCGCGCCCGCCGGCCAGCCGTCCCGGACGCCGGAAACCGAATCCGGCATTTCCGAATCCCCCTGAAGATGGAGTTTTAAGAAAAGAAAACTGGCCACAGAGGTCACAGAGAACACCGAGATAATCATGATTTACCTCTGTGTTCTCTGTGATCTCTGTGGCTGAATTCTTTTTATTTATAATATTTCACTCAAGATGGCTTCTGCTCATCTGAAACCGCGGACACTGGTCGACTGGCTGGCGTGGATCGAGACGCTGCATCCGCGCACCATCGAGCTCGGGCTCGAGCGCGTGTACGCGGTGCTCGACAATATGGGACTGCGTCGCCCGCCGTACGCCGCCATCGCCATCACCGGCACCAACGGCAAAGGCTCGACCACGGCCATGTGCGAGGCCATCCTGCGCCGCGCCGGCTACAAGGTCGGCGCCTACACCTCGCCGCACCTCATCGCCTACAACGAGCGCGTCCGCATCGACGGCCGCGACGTCGGCGACGCCGAGCTGTGCGGCGCCTTCGAGCGCATCGAGGCCGCGCGCGGGAACGTGCCGCTGACCTATTTCGAGTTCGGCACGCTCGCCGCCTTCGACCTGTTCCGCGCCGCGGACATCGACATCGCGGTGCTGGAAGTCGGCATGGGCGGGCGGCTCGACGCGGTGAACGCCGTCGATCCCGACGTTTCCATCGTCACCGCCGTGGATATCGATCACGTCGCCTGGCTGGGCCACACGCGCGAGGCCATCGGCCGCGAGAAGGCCGGCATCTTCCGCGCCGGCCGCGCGGCGATCTGCGGCGATCCGAATCCACCGGCGATCATCGCCACCGAGGCCGCGCGTATCGGCGCAAAGCTGTTGCAGGTCGGGCGTGATTTTCAAATCGAACGCAGCAACACGGACTGGAGCTGGCGCCGGGGAGAGCATTTGCGCGCCGCGTTGCCGCATCCCACGCTGCGCGGCGATTACCAGCTGTACAACGCCGCCTGCGCGCTTACGGCGCTGGACGCGCTCGCCGACCGTTTCCCGGTGACGCAGGCGAACGTGCGCGACGGCCTGATCGCCGCGGTCATCCCGGGCCGCTTCCAGGTGCTGCCGGGCCGCCCGGTGTGCGTGCTGGACGTGGCGCACAACGCGCAGGCGGCGCGCTCGCTGGCGGCGACGCTGAAACAGCAGATCGTGCCGGGCCACACGCTCGCGGTGTTCGGCATGCTCAGGGACAAGGACATCGTTTCCGTCGTCGCTCCGCTGGTGCCGTTGGTGGACCGCTGGTACCCGGCGAGCTTGCACGTGGCGCGCGGCGCCACGGCGGCGCAGCTGGTGGAGGCGCTGACGGCGGCGGGCGTGTCCGCGCCGGCGCAGACCTTCGACGACGTGCGCGCGGCCTGGGCCGCCGCCCGGCGCGACGCCGGCGAAGACGACCGCGTCGTCGTCTTTGGTTCCTTCCACACCGTCGGTGATATACTCGCCACTCTTCAAAAAGCGTGATGCCCATGGCGGACCGAGACGACGCCCGTTCCGAATTCAACCCCAAACACCGCATCGTCGGCGCGATCGTGCTGGTCGCGCTGGTGGTGATCTTCGTGCCCATGATCCTGAGCGGGCGCGAGCCGCCGCCAGAACTCAAGGGTGCGCGCGAGGCGCCGCCCGCGGAAGTCACCGAGACCAGGATGGTCGTCACGCCGGTGCCCGTGGACGAGGCCAAGCCGCCGGAAAGCCTGGAACCGGTGAAGGTCGTGGAGGTGCCGGTCGAGCCCAGGCCGGTGCCGGAGACCAAACCCGCTCCGCCCGCGGAGAAGCCGGTTGACGCGAAAAAACCGGAACTGGCTCCGGTCAAATCCGCCGTGGCGAAACCCGAACACGGCTGGATGGTGCAGGTCGGCAGTTTCACCAATCTTCAGAATGCCGCGCGCCTGCGCGACAAGCTCAAGACGCTGGGGCATGCGGTGCAGGCGGATTCGGTCACGGTCAGCGGCAAGAAAGCCATGCGCCTGCGCGTCGGACCTTTCGCCGACCGCGCCAGGGCCGACAAGGCGCAGGCACAGATCCGCAAGGAAACCGGCGTGGCCGGCGTGGTGCAGTCGCCTTCGTGAGCATGCATGAACGGTTTTGATCTGCTGATTCTCGCGATGCTCGCGTTGTTCGCCGTGTTCGGCGCCTGGCGCGGCCTGCTGAGCGAGGTGATCTCGCTGCTGACCTGGGCGCTGTCCGTGATTCTCGCCTGGTTCTACGCCGCCCCGGTGTCGCGTCTGCTCACGGGAATCGTGGAAGACGCCGCGCTGCGCCAGCTGTCCGCTTTCGTTCTGATCTTCGCCGGTGTGTTCGTGCTGGGGCTGGTGAGTTCGTGGCTGCTGCACAAACATTTTCCCCTCAAGCGCGCCTTCCGGCTCGCCAACACCATACTCGGCAGCGCGGTGGGACTGGCGCGCGGCGGGGTGGTGGTGACCGCGGCGTTCCTGGTCGCCGGGCTGACCCCGATCCCGGAACGCGGCTGGTGGCGCGAATCCGCGATGGCGCCGGTTTTCGAGCGCGCTGCGCTCTATATTGCAGGCTATATCCCGCGCGATATTGCCGAGCACATCCGCTACGGCTAAAATTGCGTTTTAAGTGAAGGAGATTCCCCCGGCATGTGCGGAATCATCGGTATCCTCGGTAAATCCCCGGTAAACCAGGCCCTTTACGACGGCCTCCTCGTGCTGCAGCACCGCGGCCAGGACGCCGCCGGCATTCTCACCTGCGACGACAACCGCATCCACCTGCGCAAGGACAACGGCCAGGTGCGCGACGTGTTCCAGGAACGCCACATGCTCGGCCTCAAGGGCAACATGGGCATCGGTCACGTGCGCTACCCGACGGCCGGCTGCGATTCCCCGGCCGAGGCCCAGCCGTTTTACGTGAATTCCCCCTACGGCCTGGCGCTGGCGCACAACGGCAATCTCACCAACGCCGACCAGCTGAAGGACGAGCTGTACCGCGAGGACCTGCGCCACATCAATACCGATTCCGACTCCGAGATCCTGCTCAATGTTTTTGCGCATGAATTGCAGGCGGTCGCGAAACTGCGCCTGGCGCCAGAGCATATCTTCAAGGCCGTGTCCGCCGTGCACCGGCGCTGCCGCGGCGCCTACGCCGTCACCATGCTGGTCACGGGTTTCGGCATCCTCGCGTTCCGCGATCCCTGGGGCATCCGCCCGCTGGTGTACGGCAAGCGCGAGACCGACCGGGGCACGGAATACATGTTCGCCTCCGAGTCCGTTTCGCTCGACGTGCTGGGGTTCGACCTGGTGCGCGACGTCGCCCCGGGCGAGTGCATCGTGGTCGACATCAACGGCCAGGTGCACAGCCAGCAGTGTGCCGAGAAACCGATGCACGCCCCGTGCATTTTCGAATTCGTGTACATGGCCCGTCCCGACTCGATGATGGACGGCATCTACGTGCACAAGACGCGCCTGCGCATGGGCGAGCGCCTGGCCGGCAAGATCAAGCGCGTCTGGCCCGACCACGACATCGACGTGGTGATCCCGATCCCCGACACCTCGCGCACCGCGGCCCTGCAGATGGCCTACGAGCTCGACCTGCCGTACCGCGAGGGCTTCATCAAGAACCGCTACATCGGCCGCACCTTCATCATGCCGGGCCAGGCCGAGCGCAAGAAATCGGTGCGACAGAAGCTGAACGCCATCGACGTCGAGTTCCGCCGCAAGAACGTGCTGCTGGTGGACGACTCCATCGTGCGCGGCACCACCTCCAAGCAGATCATCCAGATGGCGCGCGACGCCGGCGCGCGCAAGGTGTACTTCGCCTCGGCCGCGCCGCCGGTGCGTTTCCCCAACGTGTACGGCATCGACATGCCGTCGCGCCAGGAGCTGATCGGCAACGGCCGCACCGAGCAGCAGATCGCCGAGGTCATCGGTGCCGACAAGCTCATCTACCAGGACCTGGAAGACCTGATCGAGGCCGCGCGCGAGGGCAATCCCAAGATCCAGAAGTTCGACGCCTCCTGTTTCAACGGCGAGTACATCACCGGCGACGTCACGCCGGCCTATCTCGACCGCATCGAGAACCAGCGCAACGATTCCGCCAAGAGCAACCGCAGCACCGGGCAGAACAGCAACGATCTGGTCACCGCGGAAGTGCTGACGTTTCCGAGATGACATCTTTGTTTGTCGTTCCCGAGCAGACGGGAATCCAGAATAAAAGCCGCCCCTGAGGCGGCTTTTATCTTTTTTTCGCCCCCTCCGGGAAACCCGGTTTCGCGCCCGACGCGAACATCCCCGACCGGAACACTAAGGTATTTTAATTCCGGTCAATCTATCTCCGGCGCCGCAGGGCTAGAGTAATGCCACATTACGCGTCGTTCAGGACCGCACGACGGCAACCGCTTTCCCGTTAACGGAGGATCAACCCATGAGCCAGACAGTGCAAGCCGATCTCGTGCGCGCCTCCGCGCTGGGCGACGAACTCGACAAACCCGAGGCCGAGACCCTGGCGGCCCTGATGGGCAGCCTCACGCTGAAGGACGGCGAAATGCTTGTGCGCGAAGGTGGTCCGGAGCGCACCCTGTTCGTGCTGGTGGCGGGCCAGCTCGCCGTGAGCAACACCCGCGACGGCAGCGAGCAGGTTGCCTACATGATGAACAAGGGCGAGTGTGCCGGCGCGCGCTCGTTCGTCGATGCCATGCCGCGCCGCACCACCCTGCGCGCCGTCGGCCCGGCCACGGTGTACACGCTCGCGCCCGAGCGCTTCGAAACGCTCATTACCAGCCATCCGCGCATCGTCTACAAGGTCATGCGCGCCATGTTCCGCATCACGCACGCCAACCTGCTGCGCATGAACCAGGAAACGCAGCAGCTCACCGACTACGTGACGCGCACCCACGGACGCTACTGAGCCGGCTGTCTCGAATTCTTCGGGGACAGATCACAATTTCCGTCCGGAAATCGTGGTCTGTCCCCTGAGACCTAGGCCAGTTCCTCGGCTGTCCGCCCCAGCGTCAGCAGCGCGCGCTCCAGCCGCTCGTCCCAGGGCAGGGCGCAGGTGAGGCGGATGCAATTCCGGTAGGCCTGCTTGGGCGAGAACAGCGGGCCCGGCGCGATCAGGATCTTGCGCGCCAGCGCGCGGCGGTGCAGCTCGAGCGCGTCCGTGCCCTTCGGCAATTCCACCCACAGCACGAAACCGCCCGCCGGCTGGGTCGCGCGCGTGCCGTCCGGAAAGTAACGCGCCACCGCGTGCGTCATGCGCTCGATGCCCTGCGCGTACAGCGCGCGCGTCTTGCGCAGGTAATGGTCGTAATTGCCGCGTTCGAGGAACTCGGCGATGGCGAGCTGCGGCAGCGTGGCGGTGGCCATGGTGCTGACATACTTCAGGTGCTCGATCTGCTCGCGCCAGCGCCCCGGCGCGACCCAGCCGACGCGGTAACCCGGCGCCAGCGTCTTGGAGAAGGACGAGCACAGCATCACCAGCCCCTTGCGGTCGTAGCTCTTGGCCGCCTTCGGGCGCGGCGCAACGTGCGACAGGTCGCCGTTGATGTCGTCCTCGATCAGCGGAATCTCGCGCTCCGCCAGCAGCTGCACCAGACGCTTCTTGCGCTCGTCCGGCATGACCGCGCCGGTCGGGTTGCTGAAGTTGGGGACGACGAGGCAGGCCTTGATCTTCCAGCGGTCGAGCGCGAGCTTGAGCGCCTCGATGGAAATGCCCTTGCGCGGGCAGGTGGGGATCTCGATGGCCTTCAAGCCCATCTGCTCGATGGTCTGGAGCGTGCCGTAGAACGCCGGTGATTCGAT
>JBFMBB010000106.1:0-9588 GCA_040755435.1 Pseudomonadota bacterium
CCGCTCTGTCACCCCGTGAATGAAACCGTCTTGTGGCGCGATGAGCGCTGCCGCGTGATCCTCGTGGATGACGCCGATTATCCCGGCTTCTGCCGTGTGATCTGGGGCGGACATGTGAAGGAGATGACCGATCTTACGGAGACGGAGCGGACGCATCTGGTGGCAGTGGTGTTCGTTGTCGAAAAGATCCTGCGTGAAATGCTGCAACCGGCCAAGATCAACCTGGCTTCGCTGGGAAACCAGGTGCCGCACCTGCATTGGCACGTGATTCCACGCTTTATCGATGACGCGCACTTTCCCGATCCGGTGTGGGCGGCACGCAAGCGTGGCGCGCGCGCCGCGCCCATGGAAAGGTCGAAGTTGATCGAACAGCTCAAGCAGCGTTTGGTTGGCAACCTTGGCTGAGACTGGCGCAACCATGGGACGAAAAATGCTGGTCGCATTCGTATCATGGATGGCCTTCGCCTTCGCTTTCCTGCAATCCGTCACCGTGACGCTGGCCTGGTGGAAGGGCGAACTGGCTGCCGGCCCCTGGGAATGGCTGTGGATCGGCCTGCTGCCGGTATGGGTGCTCGTGTATTTCCGCTATTATTCGGTTTTCCGCCCGGGTTGCCGCGCCTGTTCCCCGCCGGAAGATGAATCAACCGGATATCGCTCAGGCCCGAGGGCACCATGAACACACCCGTGACGACAGAAAGCAGGCCGCAGGCCGATCTTCAGCGCCTGAAAACCGTGACCGTCGCGGTGTACGCGCTGCAGGCCGCCAGCTTCCTGTTCGTCATCACCTATTTCGTGGCGATCATCATCAATTACATCAAGCGTGAGGACGCGCAGGGAACCTGGCTTGAGTCGCATTTCCGCTGGCAGATCCGCACCTTCTGGTTCACGCTGCTGTGGTTCGCGCTGGGAGGCCTGACATTCGTCATCGTCATCGGCTGGTTCATTCTCTGCGCCAATGCGCTGTGGTTCATCTACCGCATCGCCAAGGGCTGGCTCAATCTGATCGATGAAAAACCGATGCCCGTCTGAAATATTCACCGGCATGCTCGATCGGTTTTGCTTCGAACGTCTCGGGCAGCATTGATGTGAATATCCTCGCCCTGGATGCCTCCACCGAAGCCTGTTCCGTCGCGATCTGGTCTGACGGTGTCGTGATGGATCGTTTCGAATACGGCACGCAGCACTCCGAGCGCATCCTCGCCATGGTGGACGAGCTGCTGGCGGAATCCGGATTTGCGCTGGTGAGGTTCGATGCGATTGCCTTCGGACGCGGCCCGGGATCGTTCACGGGATTGCGCATCGGCGCGGGCGTGGCGCAAGGCCTCGCCTTCGGCGCGGATATTCCGGTAACGCCAATTTCCTCACTGGCGGCGCTGGCGCAGGGCGTGGACGCGCCGCGGGTGCTGGCGGCCTTCGATGCGCGCATGAATCAGGTATACAGCGGGGCCTATGTCAGAAACGAGCGGGGTATCGTCGAACTGGCAGGGATTGAAAGTGTGACCGTGCCGTCCGACGTGCCATTACCCGAGGGCAACGGCTGGAGCGGCGCCGGCAACGGCTGGGATCAGTATCATGGCGTGTTGTTGGAACGTCTGGGCGAACGTATCGCCGGTTGGCGTAAACGGGCTTATCCGCGTGCCGGCGATGTCGCCCGGCTAGGTGCTGCGATGGTGCAGGCCGGCAAGGCCATCGCCGCGGAGCTGGCGCTGCCGGTGTATGTGCGCGACGACGTGGCGCTGAAGCAGGTCAAACCCTGAGCGCTCAGGTTTTCACGCGCTTGATCAGTCCCGTTCCGTAGAGAATGGAGATGGCGATTTCCTCCACCGACATGGTGCTGGTGTCGAGGATGGGAATATGCGCCTGGCGCAGCAGGGCTTCGGCGGCGCGGATCTCGCCCTGGCAGTTTTCCAGCGAGGCGTAACGGCTTTCCGGCTTGCGTTCATGGCGGATTTTCGCCAGCCGTTCGGGCTGGATTGTCAGGCCGTGCAGTTTGGCGCGATGCGCTTGCAGCGGTTTCGGCAGCGCCAGATCGGCGAAATCGTCGGGTGTGAGCGGGTAATTGGCGGCGCAAATGCCGTACTGCATCGCCAGGTACAGGCAGGTGGGCGTCTTGCCGGTGCGCGACACGCCGACCAGGATCACGTCGGCCCGTTCGTAGTTGGCGGTATGCATGCCGTCATCATGCGACAGCGTGTAGTTCAGCGCATCCATGCGCTTCTGGTAGACCAGCTCGTCGCCGATGCCGTGGCTCAGGCCGAGGGCGTGCGAGGATTCCAGGCCCAGCTCCGTCTCGAGGCGGCGGATGAAATCGGCGAACAGGTCGATGATCAGGGCGTCGTCGGACGTCAGCGCCGCGCGCACTTCCTCGTTGATCAGGGTGCTGAAAACGATCGGCGGCTGGCCTTCCTTCTGCGCGGTGTCGTGGATTTTCGCCAGCACCGATTTCGCCTTGTCCGCGGAATCCACGAACGGAAAGGTGCGCTTGTGGAACTCGATGCCGGGAAACTGCGTCAGCAGCGTTTTGCCCAGCAACTCGGCGGTGATGCCGGTGCGGTCGGAGACGAAAAAGACGGTGCGCTGGAGTTTGTCGGGCGGCATGTCTGTGCGATTGTAGCCCGGCAGCGCCGCTCAGACGACCCGGTTGCGCGGCGCGCCGCGGACGAAGGCCTCGATGTTGTCGATCAGCTGATCGGCCATGATTTGCATGGCGTCGCGGCTGGCCCAGGCGACGTGCGGCGTCAGGATGAAATTGTGCAGGCGCAGGTCCAGCAGCGGGTTGCCCGCGCGCGGCGGCTCCGTGGTCAGCACGTCGAAACCGGCGCCGCCGATCAGGCCTTCCTGCAGCGCCTGCATCAGCGCCGCTTCGTCCACCAGCCCGCCGCGGGCGGTGTTGATGAGCAGGGCATGGCGCCGCATTTTGCGGAATTCCGGCGCGCCGATCAGGTTCTGCGTCGCGGGCGTGAGCGGGCAGTGCAGGGTGATGACGTCGCTTTCCTTCAGCACCGTATCGAAGTCGGTATGGCCGGGACGGGCCGCGGCGGTGTTTTTGTGTTCGGCAATCAGCACGCGCATGCCGAAGGCCTCACCCAGCTTCGCCGTGGCCCGGCCCAGTTCGCCGTAACCGATGACGCCGAGCGTGCCGCCATGCAAATCCAGGATCGGACGGGTGAACAGGCAGAACTGTTCGGCCTTCTGCCACAGCCCGTTGGCCACGTCCTCGCGATAGCCGGGCAGATTGCGCCGCAACGCCAGTATCAGGGCGAACACATGCTCCGGCACGGTGTGCATGGCATAGCTGCGGATGTTGGATACGACGATGCCACGGGCGCGGCAATATTCGAGGTCGACGTTGTTGGTGCCGGTGGCGCATACGGCGATCATTTTGAGCTGCTTGAGCGGCGCGAGGCTGGCGGCCATGAGCGGGACCTTGTTGCTGACGGCGATGGTCGCGTCGTGCAGGCGTTCTTCGACCTGCGCCGCCGAAGTGGCGGGATAATCCCGCCACTCGTGCGCAAAAACCGGCCGGCGCATGTCGGCCCGGATGCTGTCACGGTCGAGAAAAACGATGCGTTCCATGGGGCTCGACGATTGAGCGTCGCGTTTATTCAGACGAGGCGGGGGATGTCTCGGCCGCCGTTTCAGCGGCCGGCCGTACGCGCGCAACCTCGATGGCGGTGCCGCGAGTGCGCAGAATTTCCACCAGATAACCGTGGATCATGAGGCTGGTGCCGGGTTCGGGGATGTCCTCCAGGTATTCCACGATCAGCCCGTTGAGGGTGCGGGAATCGTCGGTCGGGAGTTTCCACTCGAGCTGGCGGTTGAGGTCGCGCAGGCTGACGGTACCGCGGATGAGATAGCTGCCGTCGCTTTGCGGGGTCACGTCCTCGATCCGGCCCATGGTGTGGGCGGTGAAATCACCGACGATCTCCTCGAGGATTTCATCCAGCGTGACCAGCCCCTGGAGGTCGCCGTATTCGTCCACCACGAGGCCGACGCGGCGCTTGACCTGACGGAAGTTGAGCAGCTGCGTCGTCAGCGTCGTGCCCGACGGAATGAAATAGGGCTCGACGATGACCTGTTCCAGCGAATCCTTGTCGAGCTTGCCTTCGCGCATCAGGTTCAGCACCCGGCGCACGTGGATCATGCCGCTGACGTTGTCGAGGCTGCCGCGATAGACCGGCAGGCGGGTGTAGCGGCTGCCGGTGAGCTGGGCCACGATGTCGTCCCACTCGGTGTCGAGGTTGACGCCCTCGATTTTTCCGCGCGGCACCATCACGTCGTCGACGATGAGTTTTTCCAGGTCGAGAATCGCCAGCAGCATGTCCTGATGGCTCTCCGGGATCAGCACGCCGGCCTCCATGATGATGGCGCGTAATTCCTCCGGGCTCACCTGGTCGGCCTTCCTGGCCTGAATCCTTACGCCCACCAGGCGCAGCAGGCCGTTGGCCATGCCGTTGACCACCCACACCACCGGATAGATGAGCCACAGTATCGGACGCAGCACGAAGGCGCTGGGCAGGGCGATGCGCTCTGGATGCAGGGCGGCGAGTGTTTTCGGCGCCAGGTCGGTGAGTATCAGGATCACCAGCGCGATGATGACGGTAGCGATGCCGACCGCGCCTTCGTCCTCGCCCCAGAAGCGGATGACGGTGACCGTGGTGAGCGCCGAGAACAGCGCGTTGATGGTGTTGCTGCCGAGCAGGATCACGCCGATCAGGCGGTCGGGACGCGCCAGCAGGTGCTGCGCGATGCGCGCCCCGCGTCGCCCCGAGCCGGCGAGATGCTGCAACCGGTGGCGGTTGAGGCTCACCATCGCGATCTCGGCGGCCGAGAAGAAGGCGGAGAGGAACACCAGGAAGGCCAGCGCTCCGATCAGAACGCCGGTGGAGATGTCATCCAAGGACTGTCTGCCTCGTCAACATGCGGAATACCGATTCTAGCATCATAGCCGCACCCGCCCCAATCCGGCGCCGGGCTGTGGATTTTCGGTTATTTCGCCGGCGTGACCGGACACACGATGTTGAGCGGGCAATCCGCTTCGTGATTGTTACCGAGTTTCTTCCACACGTGGTCCAGCGCCTGGTCTTCCGTGCGGAAGAAGCGCTCGGCGCCGAGCTTTTGATAAAACCCGGTGCGCTGAAACACGTCCATCACCTGTTTCTTCGCACCGGCGAACAGGATCTCGATGCCCGCGCTGTGCAGCCGTTCGCTCAGGTGCGCGAGCATGTCCTCGCCCGTGGCGTCGACCTGGTTGATGCCGTCGGCCAGCACGATCACGTATTTGAGTTCGGGCTTGACGGCGACGCGCTCCTGGATCTTGTCCTCGAAATAGCTGGTATTGGCGAAGTAGAGCGAACCGTCGAAGCGGATCATGGTGATGTTCTTGCAGGTGTCGAGGCCGAACATCTCGGCGTCGCGCAGGGTGCCGTCCGGGTGGCGCGCCAGCACCGCCACGCGCGGCTGCATGGTGCGGTACAGGTATAGCATCAGGGCGAGGCCGGCGCCGATCAGGATGCCCTTGTCGAGGTGCGGCGCGAACGCCAGCGTCAGCACGAAGGAGACGATGGCGACGATGCCGTCCTGGCGATGCGCCTTCCAGGCATGCTGGATGGCCTTGACGTTGATGAGGCCGACCACGGCCATCATGATCACCGCCGCCAGGGTCGCCTGCGGCAGGTGGTACAGCAGCGGCGTCAGCCACAGCAGGGTGATGATGACGATGGCGCTGGTCACCACGGAAGAAAACCCGGTTATGGCGCCGGCGTTGATATTGACCGCGGAGCGCGAGAACGAGCCGGAGGTGGGATAACTCAGCGAGAGGCTGCCGGCGATGTTGGCCAGCCCCTGGCCGATCAGCTCCTGGTTGGCGTCGAGTTTCTGGCGCGTCTTGGTGGCCATGGCCTTGGCGATCGAGATCGCTTCCATGAAACCGAGCAGCGAAATGGTGATGGCGGCGGAAAACAGCTGAAGGATGGCGACCGAATCGAGTTTCGGCAGGGCCAGGCTCGGCAGGCCCTCGGGCACCGTGCCCACCACGTTGCCGCCGCCGTTGAGCACCAGCCTGTCGTCCTCCACGCTGCGCACGCGCCACAGGCGTTCATCGGTGACGGCGCCCTCGGGCACCTGGCCCACGTGATACAGGCGACCGGGGGAATCGTCCGGTCCCGGCACGTGACGGAAGCGCTGTTTCTTGATTTCCTCCAGGTCCACCTTGGCGGTCTTGATGCGGCGCTCGCGCTTGAGCTTGAGGGTGTCCAGGTTGTGTTGCGCCGCCAGTGTGCGTGAATCGCTCACGCCGTGCGCGGCGAGATTGTCCTGGTAGGTTTTCTCGGCGGCGGCCACGGCGCTGTCGAGTTCCGGAATTTCGTGTTTGAGCCGGAGCTGGTCGGCGATGACCACGCGCACGCTTTCGCTCTCGAATTGCTGGACGGTGACCGTCTGCAGGCGCTCGAAGCCGATGAACCAGGAAATCAGGGTGGTGATGGCCACCGCGATCAGCACGTTCGGCAGTTGCGGCTTGAAGCGGCGCAGCAGGATCATGATGGCGAAGGCGCCGACGCCGAACAGCAGGGTCGGCCAGTGGGTCTCATGGCCGGCCGCCACGATAGTGCTCCACACGGTTTCGTAGTGATGTTCGGCCTTCTCGACGCGCACGCCGAAAATCTTGTCGAGCTGGGACGTGGCGATGATGATGGCCGCGGCATTGGTGAAGCCGATGATCACCGGATGCGACAGGAAGTTGACCACCACCCCGAGCCGCAACAAGCCGAGCCCGAGCTGGAAAAGGCCGACGAGCAGCGACAGGGTGATGGCATACGCCACGTAACCGGAGGAGCCGCTGGCTGCGATCGGTTCCAGCGCCGCCGCGGTGAGCAGCGATACCACCGCCACCGGCCCGGTGGCGAGCTGGCGCGAGGAGCCGAAGAGCGCGCCGACCAGCGGCGGCAGGAAGGCGGCGTACAACCCGTAGTAGGCCGGCAGGCCGGCGAGCTGGGCGTAGGCCATGGATTGCGGCACCAGCACCAGCGCCACGGTGATGCCGGCGAGGATGTCCGCGCGCAGCACCTGACGGTCTTTTATTTCACCGATCCAGTCGAGGAAAGGCAGAAAGCTGCGCAACCGCAGACCGTTCAGGGCGGATTTCAGTACGCTGGCCATTGTGTCGGTTCGGGTGAAATGTTTGTAATTTCAGGTGACGCACGCCATCGGAAAGCCCCCCGGCGTCGCGCACGATTATATGACGTTTGTACCATGCGGGTAAGGCAACCGGAAGGGCCGGCACGAGCCCGGGCGGCTGCGGGCGCGAAGTCCGGGATTGCGATGGGGGAGCCGGCCCGCGTGATCCGGTTCGGACCGCCTGGCCGGCGCGTCGTCCCGTTCCGGGCGCGGCCGGCTTCAGGAAATCTTGGCGACCAGCACTGCGGTCGAGGCGGCGTCGATCACGCGCTCGGAGACGCTGCCGAGCATGACGCGGTCGAGGCCGGTGCGGCCGTGGCTGCCGATCACGATCAGATCGGCCTTCTTCGCCGCCGTGGTTTCGACGATGACCTCGTCGGGACGACCGTGGTACACCACCGCTTCCGCGTCGAGCTCATGATTCTTGAGGAACGCTGCGGCGCGATTGGCCGCGACGCGGGCTTCTTCGTGGCGCCGATCCGACTGGCTCGGGAGCGTCACCGACAGCGCTGAGACCGGCGCTGCGAGTATCTTGGCGAGACTGCCGGCCATGGCCGTGGCGGCGTCGGCATGGGCGGAACCGTCCGTGGCCAGCACCAGGCGCTGACCGGTGATCTCGGTGTTGCGTGGCACGACCAGCACCGCGCAGTGGGCGTGGCCGATCACCTTGGCGGTCGCCTGGCCGAGACGCACGCGCGCCAGTCCGCGCTGCCCGCGCCGTCCCATGACGATGAGGTCCGCCTTCATCTGGTCGGCCTGGTTGACGATCTCCTGGTACAGGCGCAGGCTCGTGAGAATGACTTCGGTGTCGCAGGCGACGCCAGCGGCGGCTGCCTCGCGCTCGACGTCGTCGAGGTGCGCGCGCGCCCGTGTCAGCTGTGCCTCCGGAATCTGCTCGTTGCCCATGGTCAGCTCGTTGCTGACGCGGGGGATGAGGTGGATCACGCGCACCCGCGCGCCGCTCTTGCTGGCGATGCGCAGGGCTTCATGGATGGCGCCGGCGGTGTACTCGGAATCGTCGCTGGCCACCAGCAGTCGCTTGATGCGCGGCAGGGTGCCGAGTTCAGGGACCTCGGGCGTCGCGGCGCCCAGCGCGATCGGACGCACCTGCGCGCATTCGGCGAATATGCGCTTGTCGCAGCGCGCGCAGATCGAGTGGTCGAGGCGCTGGAAGATGTTGGCCACGGCGCTGGCCTTGCCGGAGAAAATGTTGTCCGCGCCGATCAGGTCGCGGAAACCGCCGCGTCGCAGGGTTTCGCAGGCCTCGGGCTTGACCTTGGCCAGGTACAGGTCGCCACCCTGGCCGCGGCGCCGGCGCGCCTCGGCCGCCAGCAGCTCGGCGCCGGCCAGGTCGATGAAATTGACGCCGGTGCCGACCACCAGCAGGTGTTTCTGCGCGGGATTGGCCTCGGCGAAGCTGTGCAGCCGCTCGCCCACGTGGTCGACGGCGCCGAAGTAGATCGAGCCGTCGATGCGGACGATCTTGAGCTGCGGGCATTCCGGCAGCTTCGCGTCGCTGACGAAATTGCGGTGCGGCGTGCCCGGGTCCGGCGCCATGGCCAGCACCCGCGGCTGCGCGGTGCGCATCAGGTAGATGATGAGCGACAGCATCACGCCGACATAGATCGCGAACTCGAGCTCGACGAAAAGCGTCGCGAAGAAGGTGGTCGCCAGCACCGCGGTCTCGCGCTTGCTGGTCGAGATGATGGTCTTGATGTGGTGGAAGTCGATCAGCCGGTACGCCACCACCAGCAGCACGGATGCCATGGCGGCGATCGGCAGATGCGCGGCCAGCGGCGCCACCAGCAGCACGATCAGCGCCAGCGACACCGCGGCGAACACCGCCGACAGCGGCGTGACCGCGCCGGCGGTGTAGTTCAGGCCGCTGCGGGTGAACGAGCCGGACGAGGCGTAACTCGAGAAAAAGCTGCCGACGGCGTTGGCCAGGCCCTGGCCGATGAATTCCTGGTTGCCGTTGATGCGCTGGCCCGATTTCGACGCCACCGAGCGCGCGATCGAGACCGCCTCCACCAGGCCGAGCATGGCCACGGCCAGCGCGGCGCTGCCGAGCTGTTTGAGCGCGGCCAGGTGCAGGTCCGGCATGCTGAGCGGCGGCAGTTCCGCCGGCAGCTTGCCGACCAGCTTGATGCCCTCGCTCTCGCCGCCGGCGAAGGCCGCCGCCAGGCTGCCGATCGCCATGCCGATCAGCATTACCGGCCAGCGCGGCTTGAAGCGCATGAGCACGATCAGGATCACCAGGGTCAGGGTCGCGATGCCGGCCACGTACGGGTTGGTTTCGGGCAGTTGCGAGAGCAGGTCGCGCCAGGTGTGGATGAACGACTCCCCGGAGGGGATGTGCATGCCGAAATAGTGCTTGAGCTGGCTGGTGGCGATCAGCACCGCGGCGCCGGC
>JBFMBB010000107.1:0-9317 GCA_040755435.1 Pseudomonadota bacterium
TCGCGCTCCGCACGCTCGCGCAGGTCACGCAGACTGAAGGATTGGCTGACCCCCTTGGCCGAATCCAGTTCCAGGTCATTGGCAGTGATCTGCTTGCCCTCGGCCATGATGACCGCACGCTTGACCCGGTTCTGAAGCTCCCGCACGTTGCCCGGCCAGGCGTAGCTTTCGAGTGCCACGAGCGCATCCTTGCTGAATGTCCGCCGAAGTCTGCCCTCCTGCCGGCAAAAATTCTCGAGTAACGCCCGCGCGAGCAACAGGATGTCCCCCGGGCGGTCGCGCAACGGCGGAATCGTGATGGTCACCCCGCTGATGCGATAGTAGAGGTCCTCGCGAAAAGTCCCGGCCTTGATCTTGGCCGGCAAATCCTGGTGCGTGGCGCAGACGACCCGCACGTCAACGGATATTTCCTGGCGAGCGCCGATGCGCTCCACGATGCGTTCCTGCAGGAATCGCAGCAGCTTCGCCTGCAGGGGCATGGGAAGGTCGCCCACCTCGTCGAGGAAAAGCGTCCCGCCGTGGGCATATTCGATCTTGCCGGGCGTCTGCCGCACGGCTCCCGTGAAGGCTCCTTTCTCGTATCCGAACAGCTCGCTTTCGAGCAGGGTTTCGGGAATGGCCGCACAATTGATGGCGACGAAACGCTGTTGCGCGCGGGTGCTCAACGTATGCAGCGACTGCGCCAGCAGTTCCTTGCCCGTGCCGCTTTCGCCCTGGAGCAGGACGGAGACGTCGGAGGACGCCACCTTTTCCACGGTGCGACATACCTGCATCATGCTTTCATTGCAGGTGATGACGCCCTCGAGCGGTGATTCGTGTTGATGCACGAGCCGGCGGTTTTCCTCCTCCAGCTCGTGCACACGGACGGCGCGGTTGACGATCATCCCGAGAATCTCGGGATCGATGGGCTTGTGGTAGAAATCATAGGCGCCCATGCCGACGGCGCGCACGGCGTTTCCACGATCGTTGTTCCCGGTGACGACAACGACCTTGGTGTCGGGCCGGACGCCGAGAATCTGTTCCAGCGTCGCCAGGCCCTCGGTGCTGCCGTTGGCATCCGGCGGCAGGCCGAGGTCGAGCGTCACAACGGGGGGCTGATGTTTCTGCAATTGCTGCAGCGCGCTCTCACGGTCGCCGGCGACCAACACTTCGTAGTTTTCGAAACACCAGCGCAACTGCGCCTGGAGCCCGGGGTCGTCCTCGACCACGAGCAGTTTTTTCCTTGTCCCTTCCGTCACGTGTTATGGCCTTCAGCGCGCAATACCCTGCTGACGAATTTCTTCCATGTGCAGGCGGTCAGCGTACGGCAAGCGGATCCGGAAGGTGGTGCCCTTCCCCGGCGCGCTCACGACCTGAACATCGCCGCCGAGTGAGCGCACATACTCGCGCACCTCGTAGGCGCCGATACCCATGCCCGCGCCGTTCTTGGTGCTGTCGAAGGGCCGGAACAGCCGTTCACGGATGAAATCTTCGTCCATGCCGCTGCCCGTATCCTCCACCTCGATAGCAGCGATGTTGCCGTGCTTTCTCCCGCGAACGGAAATGGACCCGGATTCCGACGTGGCGTCATGGGCATTCTGCAGGATGTGACCGATCACGGCGGAAAACCGGTCTCGATCCGCCATGACCATGGCCCCCGCGAGATCGCAGTCCAGCGACGGCACCGGCCGGCTGGCGGAATGCGCGCGCACGACATCGCCCAGGAGCTGCTCCAGATCCACGGGGGACGGGCTCGACTGATGTCCGCCGCTGCGCAAATGGGCCAGAAGGCGGTTCATCTTGGCCACGGAATTTTCCACGGTGCTGATGGCGTCCTGCATGAACAACGGGTTGTGCTTGTGACGCGCCGCGTTTGAAACCACCAGAGAGAGCTGGGCGATCAGGTTTTTAAGGTCGTGCACGACGTAAGTGGACATGCGGTTGAACGCCTCGAACTGGCGCGCCACGGCCAGGGCCTGCGAGGCCTCGCATTGGGCAAGGTAGCTGGCAGCCTGCCGACCGGCGGTTTTCAGCAGGTCGCAATCCTCCCAATTGAAGTGCCGGCGGTGCGCCTCGGACCGGGCCAGTATCACGAAACCCGTCAGGCCATCCTCGACGATCAGCGGCACCACCAGCCAGGCGTTACGAATGGACCGCAACCAGTCCGGAATCACGAATTGGTGCGAACCCGGCATGGCGGGTCGCGCCCCTTGCTCATGCTCATCGAGATTGATGACCCACTCCCGCTGTTCCAGCAGGTGACAGAAAGATCCGTGCGCCGGCTCCATCGTCTGCCGCGACAACGGCATGTTCCAGCTCACCACCTCCTCATAGATCGATCCCCGCCGCATCCACAACATCGCACCGGGACTGTCGATGATCTGTGCCATGGCGCGTATGACGCGAACATGCAGCTGCACGTCCGGGTCGTTGGTCGACAACGTACGGATGAAGCGCAGCCATTCCTCGCGATAATCGTACTTGTACTGGAAGAAGTGCTTGTTGATCAGGACCCGCAGCCTGGCACGCAAGGGGCCGGAAAAAAACAGGATCAGCAGGGTCATCAGGGCTACGAACAACAGCGAGGCCTGCGCGACGCCGCCCCATGTGCCCCCCACCTCTCGCACGTAATAGCCGCCAAACCCCATCGTGACGAGATAAACGCCTGCGAAGAACAGCGCTGTCGTATGGAAAACGATACGTCTGGAAATAAAGATATCGGGAGTCCAGCGCGGATTTCTCGCGAGCCCAATGCCGATCACCGGGACCACGCAGGCGTTCACGAAGCCCCTGGCGTCCCACAACGAGACGTCAATCCGCTGGAACATGAGCGCATCCGCGTAGAAGTAGAAGTCGTAGGCGAATATTCCCCCCAGGCCGAGGCAGAAATACTTGGTGGCTCGCATCGCCTCGGAGCGCGCGTTGCGAACCAGCTGTTCGATCAGCGCGAGACCCGCGGTGGCGAGCAGGAGATAGGCACCGATGGTCAGATCGATGCTTTCGAGGAACACCAGACTCCGTCCACTCACCCACTGCAGCAACGCGAGGCCGAATGCCGCCGCGACGAGCACGTAACCGGCGCGGGCCATCCGGCGCAGCCGCCTGTCGCGGGCTCCCGAATCCTGCTGTCCGCTCATCAGCACCACGACCAGGAATTGCAACAGCGCAAGGTAACGGAGCGGCTCGATGACCTGCGAAAGGGGACGCGCGGGAGAAGAAAGCGACTGGTAGGCGGCTGTCGCCGCCCACAAGGTGCTGATGAACGCGATGGCGAGCAACCAGTGGTTTTGCGCGCGACCGCGGATGCCGGTCAGCAGAACCAGGAACAGGATGAGAAAAGCAACTGCTGCGGTGACGTAACTTACAAAACCGATATTATCAAGCACAGGCTATTGCGTTCTCCAAAAATCGACTCGCTCCGGAGAAAAAACTCTCTTCCGGCCATCGTCCCAGACGTGTCTTTGCGCGAATCTTCTGCGCGCCTTTCCCCAATCCGAATACACCGGGCAGTTGTTCTTGTGGCAACTGCGGTGCGTCCTTGCAGGTCAACTTGCTTGCAATGCTGCCATCCGCGGCCGTTCCTGCCGATACACGATTGCCGCCTGCTTCCTCCCCACGTGGATGTCCCTGTCGGCGTTGTCCTGCGGCATGTTGTCGCCGCCTCGGCGAGGGGTTGAAACGTTAATTATTCCGACATTTTTTATCATACGCGAACCCCATCCGCGCCGCCAGACTCGAGTGTTCGCCCGGACACGGGTTTCCCGGTAACATCATTCGGCCTGAGAAATATACCGCAATCCATTGATATCTAAACAGATAAATCCGTTAATTCATGGAAGTTGCTTCAAGATCGCCAGGGCCTCCTCTTTCTCCTTGAAGGCCTGTTTGGCATTGGCGGCGTTGCCCAGATGAAGCTTGGCTTTGGCTGCATTGCCGCTCTTGTGATAAGCCATGCCCAGATGAAACTGGAAAATGGCGATGTTCGGCGCCGCGGTAGCCGCCTGATCCAGATATTTGACGGCCTTTTCCATCTCACCCGACTTGTAATAGGTCCAGCCCACGGTATCCAGATAAGGCGGGAATCTGGAGTTTTCCAGGCCCTGCACGAGTTCCCGGGCACGCGCGACGCTCTTTGAGTCGCCCTTGGCATCAAGAAGCAGGGAAACGAGGTTATTGAGCGCCAGGGCATGATCGGGATTGTCGCGCAGAACCTGATCATAGGAGGCGATCGCGCTATCGATGTCACCGGCGTGTTGATGCGTCTCGGCCAACATCATCAGCAGGCCCGGGTCGCCGGGTACTGCCTTCAGGCCTTCATGATAGACCGGAATGGCGGCCTTGGCTCCGCTCTGGACCGCTTCAATATGTGCAAGACTGCGGTACAACTGGGTCCATTTCGGATTGATGGCGACCGCGCGCCTGAACTCCTGCTTGGCCTCATCGTATTTTTTCTGCGATATGTAGACTTCGCCGAGCAGTTCATGCGCGGCCATGTTGTTTTCGTCGGCGGCAAGCGTCTTCTTCAGCCGCAGGATCGCACTGTCGGGCTTACCCTGCCGCATATAGACATTGATCACCGACGCCAGGGCCTGATAGGCGCTGTCTACCGGCGTCTTGCCGAGCGCGGTCTCAAACTGCTGTATCGCGGCATCGTATTTCTTCTGGTCGAGATAATACTGCCCGAGCGCGCGATAACCGACGGAACTGTCCGGGTGCGACCTGACGACCGATTCGAGAACCGCCTTCGCGGCCTCGGGTTTGCGCTGCATGGACATGACATCGGCTTTCGCGAGCAAGGCTGCCATGTGGCTGGGTGCGGATTTGAGAATGGCATCGATCTGCGCAAGCGCGCCGCTCGTATCCTGCTTGGCGGCGACGAGATATTGAGCCAATCTCAACCGCGCCTCGGCGTTATCGGGATTTTCCGAAACCGCTTTCTGGAAGTTGTCGTAGGCGAGTTCCGGTTCGTTATTGAGCTGATGAGCTTCGCCGAGGAGAACGAGCGTTTCGGCGGAATTCGGCTGGTCCTTCAGCACGGCACGCAGCGAAACGATGGCGTTCTGAACCTCGTTTTTGGACAGCTGCAAGCGGGCCTGCATCAGCAGCGCATCCGTATCGCGGGGGTTAGCTTCAATAACCTTCCTTACCAGCTTCTCCCCCTCCTGCGTCTTTCCCGTGCCAATAAGCAGTTTTGCCAGCTTTACGCTGGCCTTGAGGCCTTCCGGCTTGGTGTCTTCCTTGTCGATGGTTTCCCGGTAAATCGCCTCGGCTTTGTCCGCGCGTCCGGTTTTCTCGTAGAGATCGGCCAACACATTCCGCAGCTCATATGATTTCCTGTTGGCCTGCACGGCATCGAGCAGTTCCTTTTCGGCCAACGCCACGCTTTTCTTTTTCGCCAGAAAATCAACGAGCAAGAGCGCTCTGAAGGCATCTTCCGGCTTTTCCCGGGCGGCGGCGCGCAGAATGTTTTCGGCCTTGTCTATCTGGTTTGTTTCGCCGTAAAGGCCGACCAGCATGATCTTATGCTCCAGCTTGGCCGGCTCAATGGCGATGTTTTCCTGCAATAGTTTTTCTATCTTGTCCGCTTCGGTTTTGACCGAATAAAGCCGCGCCAGCTGGATGCGGAGTTCCGTGCTTTTTTCATTGCCCTGTATGGCGCGCTGCAACAAGTCGACCGCCTTCTTCTTCTCGCCCTGTCTGCCATAGAGGCTCGACAAAAAGCTCGCGGCGCTGGGGTGGTTCGGGTTCTCTGCAACAATTTTTTCGGCAAGCTTGACGGCATCCGCGGCCTTGTCCTGTCGCGCCAGAATCGCCGCCTTCAGCAGTTCTCCCTCTACGCCGTTCGGCTGAATGGCCAGGATGCGCTCCATCATCTCCGTAGCGTCCGCAATGTTCCCGGTCAGGAGATAAAGGATCCCCAGTTTGGACCTTGCTTCGACGTGATTCGGGTCCAGTTCGACGACCTTGCTGTAGCTGCCGAACGCCTGATCCCAGTTCTGTCTTTTTTCCTCGAGTTGCCCGATGAGGAAATACGCTTCCACGTGTTTCGGATCGATTTGCAGCACATTTTTCAGCTCGACACGCGCCTTGTCGGGGTTGTTCTGCTCGATGTAGATCTTCGCCTGCTCCAAATATTTGGCCTTGCGCTGTTCCGCCCCGCCGCAGCCAAAAAGCGATACGGCCACAAGAAACACGATGATGGATTTAATGCAGGTGCTGAAAGCTGCGGATTTCATCAAGAAGCTCCTCCAAGGTGACTGGCTCGCCGCGCCATGGTTGTCCCGGCGCGGCTGAATTTGGTCCGAAGTATAAACACTCCCCGAAAAAAGCGACAATCACAGCGGGGAGTTGCGTGCGTCTCCCGTCGCGCCGGTGCCGGTTCCGTGATTCTAGGCAATAAACCCTCTGGTTCCCAGCAAAGCCAGCGCCAGCATCGTGACAATGTTTTGCGTGCTCCACAGTCGCTTCGCGCGCGCCACTATCAGCTCACAAGCATAGAACAGGACCACGGCCTCGATCGCCATGACTCCGAGGAGGGCCTTTTCGGGCTGCGAGTGCAGAACGATGCCTGCTACGAGAACGATGAGCACCACAAGATAATCCATCGGAGAGGTGCTGAAACGGGCATCGGACGCATAGCGCACCGTCAATGCCACCGCCAATGCCAGGATGCCGAAATACCATGTCAGGGTCATTTCGATTGCCGGGTTTCCGCGCATCAGATATTTCGTCCCCAGATAGACCATGAAGGCACTGGCTGCATAGTTTACGGCCTGCAGCACGATGGAATCCCGGTGCTTTCCAAACAGCAGATACACGAAAAGGACAGCCGCCAGCAGCGCCGAACCCACGGCGAAATCGCGCGGGACCGTCCGGACACCGATGCTGACGAACATGAAATAGACCGGCACAGCCGCGGTCACAATCGTCGCCGGCAGGGTCGTGGTCAACCTGTGTTTCTTGATTTTTTCGACAAGGCTCGCTGCGCGTTCGGAGCCGGCCGTAGCATGCGCGCGCCATCCCCGCGCTTCGGCCGCCATCAAAAATGAAAACAGCGATACGCAGACAGCCGCGTATATGGCGATTATCAGCCAGTCCGATTCGTAAGCCAGGAACACCGCACTCGCCGCCAGCACGCACTGAGTCACATAAATGATCACCACCGCCTCATGGTGATCGAAACCCAGTTCCAGCAGCCGGTGATGGATATGATGTTTGGTGGCCTTGAAAGGACTGATGCCGTAATAGAGTCGCCGGGCAATCACGGAGAGCATGTCCACGATCGGCAGGCCGAGAAACAAAAGAGGCAGGGAGGCGCTGAGCGCCGGATTGATCTTCTGGGTCAGGAGGACCGCCAGAAATCCGAGCGTGAAACCGAGATATTGACTGCCCCCGTCGCCCATGAAAACTCTTGCGGGGAAGGTGTTATATCGCAGGAATCCCAGCACGCCACCCAGGGTGGCTACCACGACCGACAGGACGCCAAAACCGTCCGCTTCGAATCCCAGGTAGGCTATGCAGGCGAGACTTATTATCGACAAGCCTCCGGCCAAGCCGTCAAGGCCGTCGGAAACGTTCAGCGCGTTGATCATGCCCACGATCGCGAACACCGTGAACGGCCTGGCGACGGACGCGGAAAGCGAACCGGCCTCCATGAACGGCAGCGATGCAATGTACACGTCGCCGTAATACACAACGGTCGCCGCCGCCGCGATTTGACCAATGAACTTGGGATAGGGTCCGAGATCGCGGGAATCGTCCCAGGCCCCGAAAACCAGCAGCACCAGCGAACCCAGAAGATAGGCGCGCAAGGCGTCGTCCAGCGGCACCCACAACATGACCGGAATGAGCGCGCCCACAACGATGCCGACGCCACCAACGCGCGGTATCGGCTGGGTATGCACCTTGCGGGAGTCGGGGTTGTCGATCATGCCCAGCCGCGGCGCCAGCCTGATCATCGGCGGGATGGTGGTCATGCTGACGACCAGCGCGGTAAAGAATGTGAGCAGGTAGGCCAAGGTCGTTACGGAATTTCTATCGATATATCAGACAACGTGTCGATCACGGGCCGCCATGTCCGTCGTGTGTTCGCCGCCGCTATTCAGGTATGTAAGTGGCGAGAGGAGCGCCAATGTCCCTGGCAAAGCGGCTGAGATACTGTTCCGCGCCGTCCATCTCGCCCGGCCGGACGAACACGGTCAGCCGCACCAATGCGCCGTCAGTGCGATTACGCGTCAGCGCATCCCAGAACAAATACCACTTTACGAGATATTCGTTGGTGAGATCGCGTCCGCGTTGCTGGAACCAGTAATAAACGAGCTGGGTATATTCGCCTTTCCGGATTACAACGCGATTCACGAGAAAGGGTTTCCCCTTCCAGTTCAAACCCTGCACGGGTACCTGGTTCAGCTCCGTGATTTGCCAGCCTCCCCCCGGTATGCACGTGCGCGGGGAATGCGCGGACTCGCCCTTTCGTTGCGAGGCATAGTAGGCCACGTACAGGTTGACCATCTTTCCGTCGCTGTTGACGTAATCGGCCAACAGGTAGTCGTCGAACTTCAGTGCATCGATATACACGCTTTCCAGTTGCCCGCGTTTCCCCTGCCACGCGCCGATCTGCATCGGAAAGTCCGCGAAAGTCTTCCGGTCGGGCACGATCTCGACGCGTTGCCCGAGGGACGACACCACGACCGCCGTCGCAACCAAGGCCACGGCAGAGGCCGCGAAGGGACGCGGCAACGGACGAGGCCGCACCGTCGCCTCCTTGGGCGTCGGTTCCGGGAAATCGAGGCCGAAAATCTCGCGCAGCGGGAGCTTTTTCTCGCCGATCCGGGCGAGCAGCCACATTTCCCCCACCAGGATTGCGGTGCACGACATGAATATCACCCAGCCCTCGAAGTCGTGCAGAAAGCCCTCCGCCGCGGCGATCCCCCAGTGCTCCACCAGCACACCGATCGCGCCGATGCGGAAGCTGTTCATGAAGACGGTGATGGGAGCGCTGGAAAGGAAAATGACGCACCGCTTCCAGAAGGCGGCCTTGAAGAAGTAGGCGGAGATGAAGGCCAGGCTCGCGAGCGGGAAGAGATAGCGCAACCCGCTGCACGCCTCGACGACCTGCAACTTGTACGTACCGAGGTCGATGACGTTGCCCTCGAGATAAACGCTTATGCCGAACAGGCGGATGACGGCCACGCCCAGCTCGGACGATATCAGCTGGAGCTGCGCCGAGAGTTCCTGGTAGAGGAAAGGCGGCAGCGGAATCATGAACACCAGGAATGCCATCGGTATCCAGATTTCCTTCATCCCCCGCCAACCGGTGGCCGACAACACCAGTCCGA